>PXSE01000089.1 GCA_003022905.1 Halobacteriales archaeon QS_9_68_42 | reverse complement strand
GAGCGGGTTGCGGCTGATGGCCTCGACGCCCTCCTCGGCCTGGCTGGCGATGCGGTTGTACTCGATGCCGCGGCCGACCATGTTGAGGACGATGAGCACAAGCATCGCGTACCCGATCACCGGCGCGAGGTAGGTGTCGACCGGGCCGAACAGCGTCACCGATGGGTCCATAGCTACCCGTCCACGCGGCGTCCATTAATGTGTTTCCAAATCCGGGGGGTCGAACGATGAAGACGCCGGAAGCGTTTTGCGAGGGCCAACGGAGTAACGGCCATGGACGCGGACCGTCGAGAGCGGACCTCCGGGGACAGGCTGGCGAACGTCCCCGCATTGGTCGTTAGCGGCATCGGCCTCGTGCTGGCCGGCCTCTCGCTTTGGTATCTCATCGTCATCCGCGCCTACTACGTCAGCGGGAGCCTGCTAGACCCGACGGCGGCCGTCGTGCTCGAGATCATCGAAATCTCGTTGCTCGGCGGCTTCTCGTTCGTGCTGGTGTACGCCGGCTACTGGCTGGCGGGTTCGCGGTTCGGCGGCCGACGGCTCTGGTGGGCCGGCCTGTGGACGCTCATCGGGCTGACCGGCATCGTCGCCATCGTTGTGCTGGTGAACTCGATGCAGCTCATTCGAGGGCAGCCGCTCTCGCAGCCGACGTTCGTCCAGACCATCCTGCTGGCGGCGGGTGGCGGCGCGATAGCCGGCCTGCTCATCGGCGTCTCGACGGTCAAGGAGACCGTCGAGGCGCGCCGCGCCGAACAGCAGCGGGACGCGCTGATGTTCGTCAACGAGCTGCTGAGGCACAACGTCCTCAACGGGATGCAGGTCATCAAGGGTAACGCGGAGCTGCTCGACGAGCACGTCACCGAGGCGGGCCAGCCGCTGCTGGAGACCACTCACGAGCGCTCCGAAAGCATCGTCGGACTGGTCCAGAACGTCCGGGTGCTCGTCGACTCCGTTTCTCGGGAGAAGCCGCTCCGTGACGTCGAACTCGGGGCCGTCGTCGGCCGGGCCGTCTCGGAGGGCCGCGGCGCCCATCCCGACGCCGAGTTCGAGGCCAATGTCCCGGACGGGCTGACGGTCAGGGCCGACGACCTGCTGTCGGCGGTGCTCGAGAACCTGCTCTCGAACGCCGTCAACCACAACGACGCCGACCGGCCCCGCGTCGCCGTCGGGGCCGAACCGAACGGCGAGTCGGTCGTCCTCCGGGTTTCCGACAACGGCCCCGGAATCCCCGAGTCCGAGCGAGAGGCGTACTTCGAGGCCGGCCGCCAGCACGAGGCGAGCGTCGGCCAGGGCCTCGGTCTGTATCTGGTCAACACGCTGGTCGAGCGCTACGGCGGGACCGTCGAGATAACGGACAACGAGCCGCGGGGGACGACCGTCGAGGTGGAGCTACGACGGGTCGACGGCTGACAGCCGAGAGGCAGTCAGATCTCCCGCTGGACGACGAACTCCGCGAACCCGGCGAGCCGGGAGGCCGGCCCGGGTTCGAGGTCGAGTTCCTCGAGGTGGGTCTTGGCGCTCTCGGCGAGGGCCTCGGCGAACTCCCGGGCGTACTCGACGCTGCCGGCTGCCTCGAGAATCGAGACGGCCTCCCGAACCTCCGCGTCGGTGTTGTCGTCGGCCCAGAGGATCTCCTCGAGGCGGGCGGCGTCGGCCGGCGGCGCGTGCTCGACGGCGTGGATGACCATCAGGGTCTTTTTGCCCTCGCGGACGTCGTTGCCGGTCCCCTTGCCGAACTCGCCGCCCTCTTCCATCGCGTGCTCGACGTCGAGGACGTCGTCGGCGATCTGGAAAGCGACGGCCATCTCCTCGGCGTAGCGGGCGACGGCCGCCTCGGCATCGGCGTTCCCGGTGACGATGGCGGCCAGGCGGGCGACGATGCGGCCGAGACAGCCGGTCTTGCAGGCGCACATCTCAAGATACTCGGCTTCCGAGACGTCGACCTCCTCGTCGTTGTGCCAGCAGATGTCCATCCCCTGGCCGAGGTGGGTCCGGTTGAGTTCGTGGGTCAGCATCTCGTAGGCCGCCAGCCGTTGCTCGGCCGGAAGGTCTGCGGGGTTCCGCGTGATGACCTTCAGCGGCAGGAAGTACATCGCGTTGCCCGCGTTCAGGGCGACGTCGGTGCCGTGGACGTGGTGGAGCGCAGGGTGACTCGCCGAACGCCTCCACGAGGAGCAGAAAGAGGACGGCCCGCCAGCGCTTGCCGCCGCGGTCCAGCAGGTCCCAGATGGGGTCGGCCAGCGCCTTCTGGATGGCCGTCGGGTCGTACTCGTACGTTGCCTCGCCGAACAGTTCCGTGAGATAGGCGTCGTCGACCGTCCGTGGCAACAGCGACTCGATGGCCTCGTCGACCACCGGCCGCCGCTCCTCGAGCACGCTGCGCATGTGTCGGCAGTTGCGGTGCCAAGGTATAAACTCTCGTGAACGGCCGGCGCCGTCCCCCCGGCCCTGCGCTGCCCGTCGACGAAGGACTTTTTGAGTTCTCCGGCCGTTCGAACGCCCGATGAGCACACAGCGCATCGCCATCGTCGGCGACCCGTCGCTCGCGGACGGCCGCACGGAGCGCGGCGTCGGGACCGGCGACCCCGTCGACCTGTCGCCGGCCGGCACGGTCGAGACGCTCGCCGTCCCCGAGAGCGGGTCGTTCTTCTGAGGAAATCTCACCGTTTATCACGCTCGGTCCCCGAAGGCGCTCATGAACGAGGACCTCGACTACGAACTGCTGATCTCGCTCACCGAAGAGCGGGGCGTCCCGGGCTACGAGGACCGGGTCCGGGAGCGCGTCCGCGAGGCGATGGCGCCCCACGTCGACCGCCTCCGGTCGGACGCGATGGGCAACCTGGTCGGCACCGTCGAGGGCGACGCCGACTACGANTGGGACCCGCGAATCCTCCGTGCCCAGCGGGTGACCGTCCACGCCGCCGACGGCGATGTTCCGGGCCTCATCGGGTCGGTGCCGCCGCACACCCTCGACGAGGCCGATCGCGAGGCGACGCCCGACGTCGAGGACGTCCGCGTCGACCTGGGACTCGACGCCGAGGCGGTCGACGAACGGGTGTCGGTCGGCGACCTGGTCACGATGGACCAGTCGACCGAGCGGGTCGGCGAGTTCGTCACCGGCAAGGCGCTGGACAACCGCGTTTCGGTGTTCGCGATGCTGGAGGCGGCCCGCCGGCTCGGGTCGCCGTCGGTGAACGTCCACTTCGCGGCGACCACACAGGAGGAGGTCGGCCTCCGGGGCGCCGAGGCGCTGGGCGTCGACCTCGACCCCGACCTCGTGGTGGCCGTCGATACCACCGTCGCCAACGACGTGCCCGGCTTCGAACCCGGCGAACGGGTCACCGAGCTCGGCGAGGGCGTCGGTATCAAGCTGAAGGACGCCAGCGTCATCACGAGCCACAAGGTGCACCGACGGCTTCGGGAGGTGGCGGAGTCCGACGGCATCGACCACCAGATGGAGGTGCTACCGGCGGGCGGCACCGACACCGGCGGCCTCCAGCGCACCTCGGGAGCCACCCCGGCCGGCGCCGTCTCCGTGCCGACGCGGTACCTGCACACGCCGACCGAGAGCGTCCACGGCGACGACGTCGCAGCCACGGTCGACCTGCTCGTCGGCTTTCTCGACACCGAAGACGGCACCCACGACTACACACTCTGAAAACATTTTTTACACGCTCGGCGCGGCCCTGCCGCGCCTTGCGCGTTGCGGCTTCACCGCAACGACATGCGGCGGCGGCCTCCGGCTGTCGCCCGCGGCAAACGCTTGGGAAAAAATAGCGCGTACTCCTTCCGCTCGCTTCGCTCGCTTCATCTGCTTACGGGCGGCCTTGCCGCCCGTTCGCACGGCCCGAGGGACCTTTGGCCCCTCGTGGTCCGTGCGCGCTACGGCGACTCGTTCGCTCCGCTCACTCGTCGCTGGGAACCGCGTTCGCTTTGCTCGCGCGGACGCTTGTTTTGAGAAATATACCCGGCGAAGCATCCGCGAGCGCGCCGCAGGCGCGCGAGCGGTTCTCCGACGGCGAGCGCCGTAGGCGCGAGACGTCGGCTTTTTTCATCGACGTTTTTCAAGGAGCGGTTCCCGCAGCGCGCCGAAGGCGCGCGAGGAAACCCGACGCAGAAAAAGGTCGGTGTGAATAGACAGATTCAGTACGGGGAGGGACCAAGCCGCGGCCATGAGCACGAGCGAGGTGAGTCGTCGCGGATTCCTGGCGGCGACGGGGGCGGCCGCCGGGACGGCCGCGGCCGCAACGGCCGCCGCACAGGAGAGTCCGACGCCGACCGAGGGCGGCGGCGACGGGACCGAAGCCGGCGGGGAGTCGGAGGGCGGCGACAACGAGTCCGGAGACGCCGGCAACGAGTCCGACGGCGACGGCGGCGACTCCGGGACGGAGGTCCCGGTGTTCGGGTCCTACATTAGCAGCGCGAATCTCTACAGCGAGGAGGACACCCTGGACGCACGCGGACAGGACGAGGTCTCGGTCGCCGTCGGCGCCGACGACGGCTACGCTTTCGACCCGGCGACAGTCTGGGTCGACCCCGGGACCACCGTCGTCTGGGAGTGGACCGGCGAGGGCGGCGCACACAACGTGAAGACTAACGAGGGGCCGGCAGGCTTCGACAGCGGGAGCGCCGAGGAGGGTAGCGACGTCACCTACGAGTACGAGGTTACCGAGGACGACGCCGGCATCACGACGTACAAGTGCGGTCCGCACGAGGGTCAGGGCATGAAGGGTGGCGTCGCCGTTGGCGATGACGTCGAGACGACAACCATTGAAACAGGGGCCGAGGGCCCTTCCATCACGATTCCCGACGAGGCGCTCGCGCTCACCGTCGCGACCTTCTTTGCCATGACGACGACGCTCGGCCTCGGCTACTTCTTCATGAAATACGGAGGAGACTACGAACAACCATAAGTACGACAGGTCCGATAACTGACGGGTTTTCTGCGGAGGGCGTCGCCCCGCTACTCGCAAGCATCCGGAGCCGCCACTTGATTTCGCCCACACTGGGCCGAGCGGCCGCCTCATCCGCGGCGTGTGGACCGCCGCGGTCGGGAAGAACGAAACGGACGGTACCCGCCCGAGTTTTCTCGCCTGTCAGTTCGGGACGCAGGCGCCGACGACGCCGTCCACGGAGAGGGGAAAATCCAACGTAGTGTCGGGTGAAGGCTGTCAGGAGGTCTCTATCTCCAGGGAGACGTCCCGCCGCTCGCCCTCGAGGTCGGCGACGATGCGGCGGACGACCCGCTCGGCCTCCGCCCGAATCTTCGGCTTGACCTTCTTGACGACCCAGTCCAGCGAGACGAACCGCGGCAGGTCGAGGGCGTCGTCGTCGGCGGAGTCCGGGGCGTACTCGATGACGAGGGTCACCTCCGTCCCCTCGCCCTCCAACGGGTCGACCCGCCAGTGGCCGACCGCGTCGATGTCTTTGATGACCCGCCAGTCGATGCGATGCGGTTCCTCAGCGTCGGTGACCCGCGAGCGGGCGGTGTAGCTGAGCTTCCACCATGCGAACTCGAGCGCGTACTCCGTTCCGGGGGTCCCGTCGCCGAACTGTCGGACGCCTGTGAGATGCTCGGAGTACCGCGCGTAGCGGGGGAAGTCGAGCAGGAACTCGTACACTTCCTCGGGCGGGAGGTACACGACGGTCGAGACCTCGACGGTGTTCACGCCAGGGGTTCGGACGGGGATTCCCTAAGGATTGGCCCTCCGGCTACAGCCGAGCGGCCTCCTACAGCCGGTCGGCCACCGTCTCGACGGCCTCGAGCCCATGGACCTCGCCGTGCAGTTGGGGGACGGGCGTGATGGGCAGCTCGAAGCGTTCCCTTGCTTCCTCGATGCGCTTGCCCTGGCTCTCGGCGCGGGACTGACAGAGGTCACACTCCGGGGTGGGGTCCTCGATAACCTTGTTGACGATCGCCCCCCCGGCGTGAATGTCGTAGGCGTCCAATTCCGCCAGCAGGCGCTCGGTCTCCAGCACCGCCATGGTCTCCGGAATGAGCACCACCCGGAACTCCGTCCGCTCGGGGTCCCGAAGGGCGTCGGCGACCCGCTCCATGCGGTCCTGCAGGTTCTCGAAGTCGATGTCGACGTCGACATCAGCGTCGTCGTCGCCGTCCTCGTCGTCGGTGCCCATGAGGCTCCGGACAGAGTCCGCCAGCGAGGAGACCTGCGACCGCACCGAGATGAGCTTGCCCATCGCCGAACTCATCACGTCGGGCAGTTTCAGCAGTCGTAGCGTGTGCCCCGTGGGCGCGGTGTCGAAGACGATGTACTCGTAACGAGGGTCGTCCATGTAGTCGACGAACAGGTCCATCGCGGCAGCCTCGTCGGTGCCGGGGGCGACCCCAGCCTCGATGACGTCGTCGAGGTCCGCCTCGTTCAGGGAGATGCCCAGGTCCTCCAGTTCCTCCAGGGCCGCCGAGACCTGCCCGCGGTACTGGCCGATGCGCTCGCTCGGGTCGACCTCGACGGCCCACAGTTCCGCCTCCTCGCGGACGCGGGTCGGCTCCGGGCCGACCGGTGCGTCGAAGACGTCCGAAAGCGAGTGGGCGGGGTCCGTCGAGACGACGAGCGTCGGGCCGTCCTCGCGGGCCCGCTTGAGGGCGGTCGCCGCGGCGCATGTGGTCTTGCCGACGCCGCCCTTCCCGCCGTAGAGTACGTACTCGGTCACGATGGGAGCTAGGTCGCGGGCGTCTTAAACGGACTGCGGGCCGGAACCGGGGCGTTTGTAGGCTCCTACGAGGAACGGATTGGCATGAGCGAGACGGACACACCCCGCGTGGCCGTCGGCGGCGGCGGCGTCGCCGGCCTCACCGCGGGCACCTTCTGTGTACGGGCCGATCTTGACACCGTCGTCGTCGACCACGGGGAATCCATCCTCGCCCGGAACGCCTACCTTGCGAACGTCCCCGGCTTCCCCGCCGGCGTTGACGGCCGCCTGTTCCTCGAGTTACTCGAGAAACAGGCCGGCCGCAACAGCTGTCCGTTCGAGCAGGGACTCGTGGCCGGCCTGCAGGCGGCCGAGGAGGGGTTCCGCCTGCGCGTCGAGAGCGACGAGGAGTTCGACCTCCGAGCCGACTACGTCATTGTCGCCTCCTGGTCCGACACCGACTACCTCGGCGACGTCGACGGCGTCGGTCTCGTCGACCGCGGCTCGAAGACGTACGTCGATGTCGACGAGCGCGGCCGGACGGGCGTCGAGGGATTGTACGCGGCGCCGGCCACGGCGCCGAGGTGGCGCTGGCGCTCCTCGAGGACTCCGACGTGCCGTTCTACTACGACTGGGTCGCGCCGGAGGGCTACTTCACCGACCGCAGTCGGGAGGTGCCGCCAGGGTGTGAGGAGATCGGCGAGGCCGAGCGCCGCCGCGAGCGCGAGTCGATGGAGGTGATGACCGAGGCGTTCGAAGAGCGGCACCCCGACGACCCGACGATGCACCGAGCGTCCTTGAGAAGCGCCATGACGACGAGTGACGCCTCGCGTCGACTCCGGGCGACGGAAATAACCAGGTAACCGCATCTGCTGGTGTCGTCACTTCTAGCGGAACAGCGTGAAAAGGAACGTCAGGTGCCGAAACGGTGGTCAGGCCTCGGAGTCGTCATCGTCGGTCGACTCCTCGTCGTCGCTTTCGTCGTCTTCGGCGCCCTCAGTCTGCTCGTTCCCTTCGTCCTCTTCAGTCTCTTCCTCGGTTTCTTCGCCGTCCTCGGTTTCTTCGTTGTCCTCAGCCTCGTCTTCGTCCTCAGTTTCGTCTTCCTCGTCCTCAGCTTCGCCCTCGGTCCCGTCCTCCTCGGTCTCTTCATCGTCCTCGGATTTATCCTTGTCCTCGGCCTCGTCCGCATCCTCGGCGTCGTCGTCACCGTCATCCGGCGTCACCTCGGCGATCTGGGGGCCGAGAGGGGCTTCGAGTCCGCCGTCGAGGAAGCTCTGTATAAGCACGTGAACCTCGACCACGTGGTCGGGAACGTGCTCGGGCATGTCGCTCGGCGGGCCCTGGCCGTCACGAGCGTCCTCGGAGGTGTTCGTGCCGTTGCCGCGGGCGGCGGCGCTCGCCGAAGCGTTGCCGTTCGCGGAGGCGTTCGCCGATGTGTCGTCCCCCGCGGAGCCGTTGGCCGACGCGTTGCCGGACGCGGAGCCGTTGGCGGCGTACTCGTCACCGCGGTCCTCCACGTCGTCGGGCTGTTCGCCCGCCTGTGCGTCCGAAGGCGCGTTACTGGACTGTGCCACGGCCGCGCCGACCCCTGCCGTGAGGAGCAGAGCCGACAGCGCGAGCGCGGCGATCTGTTTGAGGCGCATTGCACTCGGTTCGTGCCGGTCGACCCACTTGAAGGGGGGACGCAGTAAATCCGAATTCAGCCGTTTCAACCGATTAAACGGAGCTTTGAACGGTTTGAACGCTTCCGGAACCCCGGCGCGGCCGTCAGCCTCACGTGGCTCACGACGACCGGAAGCGGCACGCGGCACCGGCCGCGCGCCACGACCTGCATGACGCCGCTGGAGGCGGGGCCGACCGCGGGCGAGCGCCTCCCCGAGAGCCGGTGATAGCCGGGGTTGAGTTACAAAAGCACAGGGTGATCCCGCTCACAGTGATTACTGTAACTGGTACCGGTACGACCGCACGTCTCCGGTCGGTCGATACCGAAATGGCTTACAATAGTCACTATCAGTCGTCGCTGACGGCGCCGCTCGCGCGGTCGCTCCCCGCTGAGGGAGTTGCACTCTCGGGCGGGGAGTTGCGCACGTCCGCCGACTCCCGCTCGACGATGATGTCGGCGTAGGCGTCCGGCATCACCTTCACGACGTTTTCGAGTTCGGACTCCCAGTTGTCGAGGAGGAACTCGGCGCGGTCGGAGTCGGTGTAGGCGACGTGGTTTTCTACCAGGCGGCGGAGCATCTGCCGGTCCTTGGTGTCCAGTTCGTGGGTGGTCGAGACCATCCCGTAGTTGACCCTCTCCTCGAAGTCGCCCTCGCGGTCCAGCACGTAGGCGATACCGCCGGACATGCCGGCCGCGAAATTCTTGCCGGTTTCGCCGAGGCAGGCGACGACGCCGCCGGTCATGTACTCACAGCCGTGGTCGCCGACGGACTCGACGACGGCTTTCACCCCGGAGTTGCGCACGGCGAAGCGCTCGCCGGCCATGCCGTTGATGTAGGCCTCGCCCTGGGTCGCGCCGTACAGCGCGACGTTGCCCACGAGGATGTTCTCCTCGGGTTCGTAGGG
>PXSE01000088.1 GCA_003022905.1 Halobacteriales archaeon QS_9_68_42 | reverse complement strand
CGGGCGGCCTCGGGGCGGTACTCGTCGTCGCGCAACTCGTCGTCGCCCGGCAGGCGTTCGGCGACGCCGGCCAGATGGCAATTCTCGGGCTCTCCGGCGTCGCGCTCGGCCTGACGGCCGCCGCCGTCCGGCGAACCCGGAACATCGAGACCGCCGACGAGCGGGTTGCCCCCGTCGGCGGGTAGGGCTACCCGTCCTCGCGGTCGAGGTAGTGCATCACGCCCGCCACGTCCCGCTCGACGGTCGGGCTCTGCCAGCGGCCCGCAAGCGACCCGACGATGGCGGCGACATCGTCGCCGTGTGCCTCCCGGCGTTCTGCGACCGTCTCGACCCACTCCGGGAGCATCCTCTCGTAGCGGTCCAGCTCGGCGACGGCGTCGTCGCCGCCGGGCCCGACGTGGCCGTAGAAGTTGATGGACGGCTCGAAGGCCCGGAGCCGTTCGACCGTCTCGAGGTTGGCCTCCAGGTCGAACCCCGGCGGCGGCGTGGTCGGCCGCATCTCGCCCGCCAAGTGCATCCCGGCGGCGTCGACGGAGAACAGCCCCCCGGTCGCGGGGTCGAACGCCGCGTAGTGGTGCGGCGCGTGGCCCGGCGCGTCGACGAGTTCCAGCTTCCGGTCGCCGAGGTCGACCGACTCGCCGCCGGAGACGACCCGACACCGCTCGGCGTCCAGCAGCTTCGGCTGGCCGTAGGCGTCCTCGACGCCCATCGCTTTGTCGACGCTGCGCTTCAGGCTGGCCAGCTTCTCGGCGTCGGTGAGGTAGGGGTACCCCCGCTCGTGGACGTGGAAGGTGGCGTTCGGCAGTCGTTCAGCGAGGTGGCCGGCGCCGCCGGCGTGGTCGAGATGGACGTGTGTGACGAGGACGTGCGCGACGGCCTCGCGGTCGATGTCCAGCTCCGAGAGCGCCTCGTGAATGTGGGTGGGGGAGTTCGCCGAGCCCGTGTCGACGATGGCCGGCTCCGGCGCGTCGACGACGTATAGCGTGAGCGCACCGGGCGTACCCATCAGCCGCGGGTCGACGGCGTACACGTCGCCGACCGCGTGGGAGACCGACATGCGACCCGATAGGTCGGCGGCAGGCTTGATACCTGCGGCGGCCGAACCGCCGGTATGGTCCCGCCGCTGGCGGTCGACATCGACGGCACGCTCACCCGTCCGGACAAGTCCATCGACCCGCGCGTGTTCGACGCCCTGCGGGCGTGGGAGGCGCCCATCGTGATCGCAACCGGCAAGTCGTTCCCGTACCCGGTCGGGCTGTGTGAGTTCTTCGGGGTGCCGGAGAACGTCATCGCCGAGAATGGCGGCGCGGTGTACGTCGAGGATGCCGACGAGGTGGCCTACAACGGCGACCGGGCGGCCGCCGAGGCCGTCGCCGCCGAGTACCAGGAGGCGGGCCACGACCTCGGGTGGGGGGCCGTCGACACCGTGAACCGCTGGCGGGAGACCGAACTCGCGGTCTCCCGGGAGCGGCCGCTTGAACCACTGGAGACGGCGGCCGACGCCCACGGCATGGAGGTGGTCGACACCGGCTACGCTTACCACGTCAAGTCGCCCGACGTTGACAAGGGGACGGGACTGATGACGGCGGCCCGACTGCTGGAGCGCCCGCCGGAGTCGTTCGTCGCGGTCGGCGACTCCGAGAACGACGCCGCCGCCTTCGCGGTCGCCGGCCGCTCCATCGCCGTCGCCAACGCCGACGACGTCGCCCTGGCGGCCGCCGACGAGGTGACCGAGGCCGCCTTCGCCGACGGCTTCCTGGAGGCGCTCGAGCGGGTGCGAGCGGACTCGTAGGCGGTCGGTACCCCTCCAGTGGGCTACGTTCCCGAACCGTTCAGGATGAGCGCCGACCGCGCCGCGCTCCAGCGGGCCCTCGAGGCCGGCGAACGGGAGGGCGGCAGCGTGGAGTTCAAGGAACGGCTCACGCGTTCGGTCCACCTTACTGACGGTCGTCTCGAATCGCTCGTCGCCCAGCTCCGGCACCGCGTGCTGTCGGGCGACGGCGAGGCCACTTACGTCGTCGGCGTCACCGACGACGGCGGCATCGCCGGCATCGACCCGGGGGTGTTCTCCGAGTCGATGGACGTGCTGTCGCTCATCGCCGAGGAGGCCGGCGCCCACATCGACGATGTCCAGACGTGGGGCGTCGCCGCCGACGGCTCGACCGTCGAGCGGGGCCACCGCGGCGGCGACGCCGAGGGACTTGTCGGCGTTGCGACGCTACAGGAGGGGGCGGTGCTGGACGTCGACGACGACCACATCGTCGTCGGCACGGCGGGCCACGTCGACCACGGCAAGTCGACGCTCGTGGGGTCGCTCGTCACCGGCGACCCCGACGACGGCCAGGGCGGCACCCGGAGCTTCCTGGACGTTCAGCCCCACGAGATGGAGCGGGGCCTGTCGGCGGACCTCTCCTACGGCGTGTACGGCTTCGATGGCGAGGGCGCCGTTCGGATGGACAACCCCCACCGCAAGTCCGACCGCGCCCGGGTCGTCGAGGAGTCCGACCGCCTGGTGTCGTTCGTCGATACCGTCGGCCACGAGCCGTGGCTCCGGACCACCATCCGCGGACTGGTCGGCCAGAAACTCGACTACGGCCTGCTGGTGGTCGCCGCCGACGACGGCCCCACCAAGACCACCCGCGAGCACCTCGGCATCCTGCTTGCGACGGAACTGCCGACCGTCGTCGCGGTCACGAAGACCGACATGGTCTCCCAGGAGCGGGTCGAGGAGGTCGAACGGGAGATAGAGCGGCTGCTCCGTGACGCCGACCGGGCGCCGCTGTCGGTCGAACGGCACGGCGTCGAGGCCGCACTCGAGGAGATAAACGAGCAGGTCGTCCCCGTCGTGACCACGAGCGCGGTCACGATGGAGGGCCTGCCGGTACTGGACGAGCTGTTCGAGCGGCTACCGAAGACCGGCGAGACCGAAGGTGAGTTCTCGATGTACATCGACCGGACGTACAACGTCACCGGCGTCGGCGCGGTGGCCTCGGGGACGGTCCGGTCGGGCACAGTCGAGGCCGGCGACGAACTGCTCGTGGGGCCGCTGGCCGACGGGAGCTTCCGCGAGGTGGAGGTCCGCTCCATCGAGATGCACTACCACCGCGTGGAGTCGGCCTCGGCCGGCCGCATCGTCGGCATCGCGCTGAAGGGCATCGAGGAGGCAAACCTCGAGCGCGGGATGGTGCTCCTGCCGCGGTCGGCCGACCCGACGCCGGTCCGGGAGTTCACCGCCGAGGTGATGGTGCTGAACCACCCGACCCGCATCCACGACGGCTACGAGCCGGTGGTCCACCTCGAGACGGTGAGCGAGACGGTCTCCATCCACCCCGAGGAGGGCCAGCTACTGCCCGGCGACAGCGGGGCCGCAACCGTCCGGTTCAAGTTCCGCCCCTACACAGTCGAGGAGGGCCAGCGATTCGTCTTCCGGGAGGGCCGCTCGAAGGGCGTCGGCACTGTCACCGACGTCACGCCCGCGGAGTGACGGCGCCGGGCACAACCTACTGCCGGATTACCGACGGCAGTTCCGCGAGCGTTGAGATGACGTGGTCGGGTTCGGGGTCCCGCGCAGTCGACGGGTCCGCATCCTCGGCCAGCCAGACGGTCCTGACGCCGGCGGCTTGGGCGCCGGCCACGTCCGACCGCAAGGAATTGCCGACGTGGACGGCCCGCTCCGGGCGGACCGACAGCTTCGAGAGTGCGGCCTCGAACGGCGCCGGCGAGGGCTTGGCGGGCGCGTCGTAGCCGGCGTGGACCACCACGTCGAAGGCCTCGGACAGCCCGAGCGCCTCCAGTTTCGCCGACTGCATTGCCGGGGCGCCGTTGGTCACGACGCCCAGCGGCAGATCGTCGAGCGCCGAAAGGGCCGTCTCGACGCCCGCGAGCGGCTCGACGTTGCCGTGGTCGCGCTCGTCGGCGTACACCTCTGCGATGCGGCGGCCGACCGACGGGTCGTGGCCCTTCTTCTCGGCGATGGCCGCAAAGCACTGTGCCCGGAGGTCGATCACGGAGTCGCTGTCGTTGACGAACTCGGGATAGCGGTCGTGGTACTCCTCCAGCGCGATGAACCGGTCGTGACCGGTCCGCTCGAAGGCCGCCGCCAGTAGTTCGTCGCCCGTCCGCCGGTACCGACAGAGCGTGTCGTCGACGTCGAACAACACCGCCTCGTATGTCACGCCGGTCGGTAGGCGGTCGGGGTTCAAAAGTAACGCGTCTGCGCGCTGGGTAGTGCTCAGATAGAGATTGAGGAATCCAGAAAGCCCTCGGCGCTCTCGACTTCCGGGACTCGCTGTGCTCCTCGGTCGCTTCGCTCCCTGTGGTGCTTGCGTCGTCCAGGTTCGCCGAGAGCACCTCGCCCTTTCAGTCCGCCAGGATTCGGTTGGTTACCCAGCAGAAACAGACCGGCTCGCCGGTGCTTATCTGAACGCCGCCGCGCGTCGTCTCTGAGTCGGCCGACTCAGGCGTGCCGGTCGAGGAACGCGCCCACCCGCTCCAGCCCCGCCTCCAGTTCCTCACGCGGCAGGCCGTAGCCGATACGGAACCATCCGGGGCGGTCGAACGCCTCGCCGGGCGCGAGCACGACTGACTCCTCTTCGACGACTTGTCGACAGAACGCCTCGCCGCCGTCGAAGCCGTCCGGCACCTCGACGAACGCGTTGACGCCGCAGTCCGGGTCCGACCACCTTAGTCCGTGTTCGGCGAGGAACTCCGCGACGACGGCCCGGTGGTCGGCGGCGAGCGCCCGGTTCTCCGCGAGCAGTTCCTCGCGGCGGTCGAGCGCCTGCCGGGCGACGTGCTGGCCGAATTTGGGCGGCGAGATGGTGGTGTAATCCTTCCAGCGCTCGGCGACCTCGGCGACCGGCTCGGGCGCGCAAAGCCAGCCGAACCGCAGGCCGGCGAGGCCGAACGACTTCGAGACGCCCGCCGTCGAGATTCCGTACCGGCCGAGGCCCGCGACCGGCGGTTGGGGCTCGTCGGCCAGCAGGCGGTACACCTCGTCGCACAGCAGGTAGGTGTCGTTGTCGGCACAGGCCTCATAGACCGCCCGCATCCGCTCTTCGTCGTGGTACCGGCCCGTCGGGTTGTTCGGGTTGTTGACGACGACGAGGTCGGTGTCGGGCCGCAGGGCCTCCGTCACCGCTTCGGGGTCGAGCCGCCAGCCGTCGGCCAACGGCACCTCGGTCACCTCGCCGACCGCCCGCGGGACGGCCGTTAGTGAGCCGTAGGTGGGCGTGACGACAACGGCGTGCGACTCGACCGCCGCGAGGAACGCGAGGAAGTTCGCCTCCTGTGTCCCGCAGGTGAACAGCGTCTCGGCGGCCGACCGGTCGTGGAGCGCGCCCACCTCGGCCCGGAACTCGGGGTCGCCCGCGGTCGGAATGACGTAGCCCAGTTCGCCGGGGTCGGTGTCGAAGCGGCCCGCCGGGAGCGGTCGGATGCCGCTCTCGGCGAGCATCACGTCGGCGTCGGCCTCGTGTTCGGCGAAGAAGCGCTCGAGCGCGAACGGTTCGATCTGCATACACACCGGACGGGGCCACGGCGCAAAAGCGCGCCGCCCACCGTGACTGCTGTGCGTCAGTACCGGATCGACCGCTCGATCCCGGGCGGTCGTACCGGTGGCGGGTCACAGCAATTACTGTCACTCGTCGCGCCGCTGTCGCATCTGCTGGCGGGTGAACTGCGGGGTCGCCCGGATGCCGCGGCGCTTGCGGAACGACCGCCACAGCAGCAGCGCGACCGGGACCGCGAGAGCGGCGGGCGCCGCCGCGGCTATCGGCGTCGAGAAGGCAAACAGCACCGCCGAGGCCATTACCGTCGCCGACAACAACCCGCCGAGTATCAGCCGCTTTGCGAGCCGGTCCAGCGCGCGCTCGTCGCCTGCGACCTCGAACTGGACGGTGACGTCGCCCCGCTCGACGCTGTCGAGGGTGCGCTCGAGCTTCGGCGGCACCCGCACCAGCGACTCGCCGAGGTCCTGGAACTCGCCGACCCGGTCCTCGACGTAGTCGCGGGCGCTCTCCTCGATGTACCCCTGCTCGCCGAGGTAGTCGGTGGCGACGGCGATGAAGTCGAACTCGGGGTCCAGCGTCACGCAGACCCCTTCGACGACGGTGGCGACGCGCAGCACCAGCGCGAGGTTGGGCGGCAACCGAAGCGGGAACTCGTAGATAGTGTCCTCGACCTGCTGGATGATCTGCTGGACGCGGTACTGCTCTATCTCCTCGCCGCGGGCGTCGGCGATGGCCAGCTCCATCACGTTCGACATCACCTCGCGGTCGGCCTCGGGGCTGAGCGTCCCCATCTCCACGAGCGTGTCGAGG
>PXSE01000087.1 GCA_003022905.1 Halobacteriales archaeon QS_9_68_42 | reverse complement strand
CGCAACCCCGTCGAGGAAATCGGCGACCTGCTGGGCGACTACCCCGAGACGTACTTCGTCGTCGACGCCATCTCCTGTCTCGGCGGCGACTACGTCGACATCGAGGCCCACAATATCGACTGCATCTTCACCTCGACGCAGAAGGCATTTGCGATGCCCCCCGGGCTCGCGGTCTGTACCGTCAGCGACGCCGCCTACGAGCGCGAACTCGAGACGGACTCGGCGTCGTGGTACGGGGGGTTCCAGCGCTGTCTGGACTACTACGACCGGAAGGGCCAGACCCACTCGACGCCCGCCATCCCGCTGATGCTGGCCTACCGCAAGCAGATGAAGCACATGCTCGAGGAGGGCCACGAGGCCCGCGACCGGCGCCACCGCGAGATGGCCGAGTACACCCGCGAGTGGGCCCGCAAACACTTCGGCCTCTACCCGGAGTCCGGCTACGAGTCCCGGACGGTCACCTGCGTCGAGAACACCCGCGGCATCGACGTCGCCGGGACCGTCGAGGCGGTCTCCGAGGAGTACGACATGGTCTTCTCCAGCGGCTACGGGTCGATCGGCGAGGAGTCGTTCCGCATCGGCCACATGGGCGAACACACGGTCGAGAGCATCCGGGCGCTGACCGACGCCATCGAGGACGTCACCGGGCTGTGAGGGGGCCGTTCCGGCCGCTGATTCGGCCGATTTTTCACCGAGGCGCGCCGAGCGACAACCGATGGAGGAACCCCAGGGCAACCCCTACGTCCGGGACCCGCTGCTGGATTTCGATCCGGTCGAGGAACTCGACGAGGTGGCCGCGCGCAAGCAGGTCGAACTGCTGCGGGAGGCGGTGCGGTACCATGACCACCGGTACTACCAGGACGCGGACCCAGTGATTTCCGACCGGACCTATGACCGACTGTTCGACCGCCTCGAGGCCCTCGAGGAGGCCTTCGACCTCCGCTCGGAGACGAGTCCGACCCGGCGGGTCGGCGGCGAACCGCTGGACGAACTGGAGACCGTCGAGCACGTCGCGCCGATGCTGTCAATCGACTCCTCCGTCGAGGAGTCCGACGTCCGCGAGTTCGACGGGCGGGTCCGCGACCGGCTCGAGATAGCGGACTACGAGGGCCCGGTCGAGTACCTCTGTGAGCCGAAGTTCGACGGACTGTCTATCGAACTCATCTACGAGAGCGGCGAGTTGCGGCGGGCGGCCACCCGCGGCGACGGCCAGCAAGGTGACGACGTGATCGAGAACGTCCGGACCATCCGGTCGGTTCCGCTGGAACTCGACGGAGACCACCCCGAGTTCCTCGCGGTCCGCGGGGAGGTGTTCATGCCCAAGACGGCGTTCCAGACGTACAACCGCGAGCGCATCGAGCGCGGCGACGACCCGTTCGCCAACCCCCGCAACGCGGCCGCCGGGACGCTCCGGCAGCTCGACCCCTCCGTCACCGCCGAGCGGCCGCTGGACTGTTTCGTCTTCGACGTGCTGGACGACGGCGGCTACGGCTTCAAGACGCGCATCGAGGAACACCGGACCGTCGAGCGGTGGGGCTTCCACGTCGACGACCACACGCGGCTCGTCGACGACATCGACGGCGCGGTCGAGTTCCGAAAAGAGGTAATGCGGCGGCGTGACGACCTCGATTATGAGATCGACGGCACTGTCATCAAACTCGACCGCAAGGGCGCCTGCGAGACGCTCGGCGCGACCTCGCGGGCGCCGCGGTGGGCATACGCCTACAAGTTCCCGGCCCGCACCGAGGAGACGACGGTCCGAGACGTCGTCGTGCAGGTCGGCCGGACCGGCCGGCTCACGCCGGTCGCTCTTTTGGACCCCGTCGAGGTGTCGGGCGTCGAGGTGTCGCGGGCGACGCTGCACAATCCCGAACAGATCGAGGAGCTCGGGGTCGGCGTCGGCGACCGGGTTCGGCTGAAGCGCGCCGGCGACGTGATCCCGTACATCGAGGAGGTCGTCGAGAGCGAGGGCGACGGCCACTTCGAGTTCCCCGACCGCTGTCCGATCTGCGAGAGCCCCGTCGAACGGGACGGCCCGATGGCGTTCTGTACCGGCGGCGTCGCCTGTCCCGCACAGCTCCGGCGGGCCGTCGAGCACTACGCCTCGCGGACTGGCCTGGACATCGAGGGCCTCGGCGAGCAAGCCGTCGACCAGCTCATCGACGAGGGGCTAATCGGGGAGCTACCCGACCTCTACGAGTTGACCGCCGACGAACTCGCTGCCCTCGAGGGGTGGGGCGAGACCAGTGCCGAGAACCTGCTGACGGAACTGGAGGCCTCCAAGAAGCCACCGCTTTCGGACCTCCTGTCGGCGCTCGGCGTCCCCGAGGTCGGCCCGACGACGGCGGCCGACATCGCCCGACAGTTCGGCACGCTCGACGCCGTTATGGAGGCGTCCGTCGAGGAGCTACGGGCGGTCGAGGGGGTCGGCGGGACGGTCGCCGAGGAGATACGGGAGTTCTTCGACAGCGAGCGGAACCGGGCGGTCGTCGCCGACCTCCGCGAGCACGGCGTCGAACCGCAGGCCGCCGAGTCGGCGAGCAACGCGCTGGCAGGGCTGACGTTCGTCTTCACCGGGTCGCTTTCGGGCCGAACGCGCGAGGAGGCGAAGGAACTGATCGAGGCCAACGGCGGGTCGGCGACCTCCAGCGTCTCGGGCAGCACCGATTACCTCGTCGTCGGGGAGACCCCGGGACGGAGCAAGCGCGAGGACGCCGAGGCCAACGACGTGCCGACGCTTGGGGAGGAGGAGTTCGAGGACCTGCTCGCGGACCACGGGGTCGACGCGTAGCGAACAGGCGGAGCGCTCCGACCGGCGCCCGTGCTCCGCGCTACCGCCTCGACGGGGCGCCGGCGACTGCTCGGACCACGGCGGGGCTGGCCGCGCCTTCGTACGTAAACCGTTGGCCGACCACCCGGGTTGAAGGCCCGCGAGCGCGGAGGAGAACCGATGGGAGTGTTCGATGCCATCCGGCAGGCGCTCGGGTGGAGCGCGGAGACCGACGCGACCCGGGAGGCCGACCCCGAGGACCTGTTCGGCATGTCGACAGCGTACCTGACGATGGAGGCGGACCTGGGCTTTGTGCCGACCGGCGACGCGGCATTATGTTTTGCGGATGTCGACAGCACCGCCTTCCAAGAGGCCCGCGGGCAGGTCGAGGCCATTCTCGACCGCGGCGAAGTCGAGACAGGCACGACCGCCGACTTCGTCGAGGACGCCCACGGCTACCACTGGGTCGTGTTGCATGACGCGGAGTTCGAGGACCTCGTGACGAGCGTCCACTTCGCGGCCGACACCCTCATCGAGGAGGGGTTCGGATCGCGCCTGCTCGCAGCACTTTTCACCTTCGAACGGGATGGGACGACGGCGTACTGGGTGTACTCGTTCCGCCGCGGCACGTTCTACCCATTTGTCCCGTCGAGTGGGCGCGAGCGCGACCAGAAAACGGAGTTCAAGCTGGAGAGCGTCCTCGACGGCGAACTGTCCGTCGAGGACGACACGGCTTACTGGTACCCGCTGTGGCCGGAGGGCGACACCCACCCCTGGGGCTGACCCCTCCTGTCTAAATCTTCTGGCGGCGACGGCATGGCCGTCCTTCCTGTCCCCCAGTTTCACTTTCACTGGGCTGTTAACGAGGCTTTATGTGTCGGGCGGCCACAGGTCCAATCATGGCAGCAACCGCAGACCTGGAAGACCTGTCGGGCGTCGGCCCGGCGACCGCAGAGAAGCTCCGCGAGAACGGCTACGACAACTACCAGAGCATCGCCGTCGCCAGTCCGGGCGAGCTCTCCAACACCGCCGACGTCGGCGAGTCGAGCGCTCACGACATCATCCAGGCGGCCCGCGAGGCCGCCGACGTGGGTGGCTTCGAAACCGGCACCGACGTCCTCGAGCGCCGCGAGCAGATCGGCAAGCTAGAGATGCTCGTTCCCGAACTCGACGAGATGCTCGGCGGCGGCGTCGAGACACAGTCCATCACCGAGGTGTACGGCGAGTTCGGCGCCGGCAAGTCGCAGGTGACACACCAGCTCGCGGTGAACGTCCAGCTCCCCAAGGAGCAGGGTGGCCTCCACGGCCGCTGTGTCTTCGTCGACAGCGAGGACACGTTCCGCCCCGAGCGCATCGACGAGATGGTCAACGGCCTCCCGGACGACGTCATCGAGGCCACCATGGAGGAGCGGGACATCGACGGCGGCCCCGACGACGAGGAGGCCATGGACGAACTGGTCCAGACATTCCTCGACAAGATCCACGTCGCCAAGGCGTTCAACTCCGACCACCAGATTCTGCTGGCCGAGAAGGCCCAAGAGATCGCCCAGGAGTACGAGGAGGACGACTACCCCGTCCGGCTGTTGTGTGTCGACTCGCTGACGGCGCACTTCCGTGCGGAGTACGTCGGCCGGGGGGAACTCGCCGGCCGCCAGCAGAAGCTCAACAAGCACCTCCACGACATCGACCGGGTCGGCAACCTCTACAACTCCGCCGTCGTCGTCACCAACCAGGTCCAGTCGAACCC
>PXSE01000086.1 GCA_003022905.1 Halobacteriales archaeon QS_9_68_42 | reverse complement strand
CTCAACGGCACGTCGAACCTCTGGCGCGGGGAACCGGACTCGGCGATCAACTGCACGGTCGACTACGCCCAGGAAGTCGGCGCCTCCTCGGTCGGCTTCACCGTCTACGGCGGCTCCAACCACGAAATCGAGATGGTCGAGGAGTTCCGCGACGCCCAGGAGGCCGCCCGCGAGCGGGACATGCCGGTCGTGATGTGGTCGTACCCGCGCGGGCAGGGCCTCCGGAACGCCGAGGTGCCCTCGACTATCGCCTACAGCGCCCGGGTGGCGCTGGAGCTGGGCGCCGACGTGGCGAAGGTGAAACACCCCGGCTCCCGGGAGGCCATGGAGGACGCCGTCCGGATGGCCGGGCCGACGAAGGTGGTCATGTCCGGCGGCTCGAAGACCACCGACCGGGAGTTCCTCGAGTCGGTTAAGGAGACCATCGACGCCGGCGGCAAGGGCCTCGCTGTCGGCCGCAACGTCTGGCAGCGCGAGGACCCCACCCGCATTCTCGACGCCCTCGAACAGGTCATCTTCGAGGAGTCGGCCGTCGACGAGGCGCTCGCGGCCGCCGAGCGATGACCGACCCGGTCGAGGAGATAGTCGACGCCGTCGCCGGCACTGCCCCGGAGGTCCGGGCGGGGCTGGCCGGCCGCCGTGTGTACGAGAGCGACGAGAATCCCTCCGGCGAGCGACAGCTCGAGGCCGACGTGTACGCCGACGAACTGCTGGCCGAACGCCTGCTCGACATTGATTCGGTCGGCGGGTACGCGAGCGAGGAGCGGGACGACGCCCTGGAGTCTGGGGGCCATCTCCACGTCGCCTGCGACCCGCTGGACGGCTCCTCGAACCTCAGATCGAACAATGCGATGGGGACGCTGTTCGGCGTCTACGAGGAACCGCTGCCGGCGCCGGGGTCGGCACTTGTCGCCGCCGGGTACGTGCTGTTCGGCCCCATCACGACGATGGTAGTGGCCCGCGAGGGGTCGGTCACGGAGTGGGTCATCGATGGGGACGGTCGGGAGCGAATCGACGACGACCTGCGACTGCCCGAGGAGCCGACAGTGTACGGGTTCGGCGGCCGGGTTCCCGAGTGGACCGACGCCTTCGCCGGCTACGTCAACGATGTCGAAGAGGAGCTCAAACTCCGCTACGGCGGGGCGATGATAGGTGACGTGAATCAGGTGCTCACCTACGGCGGGGTGTTCGGCTACCCGGGACTGGACGACCGCCCGGAGGGCAAACTCCGGCTGCTGTTCGAGGGCCACCCCATCGGCTACGTCGTCGAGTCGGCGGGCGGCGCCTCCTCGAACGGCGAGCGGTCGCTGCTCTCGTGTGACCCCGACGAGCTCCACGGGCGGACGCCGGTGTTCGTCGGCGACGAGTCCTACGTCGATCGGCTGGAAGCGGCGCTGTCCTGACCGTAGGACCGTTCGTCGACAGGTCGAGGCGGTTGCGACCCCGGACGCCGCGGCGCACGGCGGGCGCACTTTAGGTCGACCGGGAGTCTGACTGCGCCGTGGCTCGTGTTCCCGACGATGGAAAACGGTTTAGTGACGACGGCGGAGGGTGGAGGTATGAAAGTCCGCATTGGTGGCGACGCGAGCGTCGAAGAGGCCGAGGCCATCGCGCGGGCGATGGCGACCCACGCCGAGACCGCCGTGGAGGTGTATATCGGCGACGCCGACGAGGCGGCGGCGACCGGCGAGGCCGACCTCTCGCCCGTCGAGGACGACCTGGGACCGACCGACCGCGAGCGGAAACTGCTCGAGGAGATCGAGGAGATCGAGCAGGGCGGCCCCGAGAAGTACAAGAAGCAACTGCCGGAGGAGGGCAAGCTGTTCGTTCGGGACCGCCTGGAGCTGTGGTTCAATCCCGAGCGGAGTTCGGCAGGCAGCCGGACGGGGTCCGGCGACAGCGAGGAGCAACGCTCCTCGGGCAGCCGGGCGCAGCCCGACGACGGCGAGGACGGCCTCACCTTCGAGGACGGCAAGTTCGCGGAGTTCGACGCCGACGGCCAGTTGCCGGCCGACGGCCTGCTGACCGGCGCCGCGGAGTTCGAAGGCCGCGACGTCCACTTCATGGCCAACGACTACACGGTCAAGCGCGGGTCGATGGCGGCGAAGGGCGTCGAGAAGTTCCTCCGGATGCAGCAGCGTGCGCTGAAGACCGGCAAGCCAGTATTGTACCTGATGGACTCCTCGGGCGGCCGCATCGACCAGCAGACCGGCTTCTTCGCCAACCGCGAGGGCATCGGGAAGTACTACTACAATCACTCGCGGCTCTCCGGACGGGTCCCGCAAATATGCGTGCTGTACGGGCCGTGCATCGCCGGTGCGGCGTACACGCCGGTCTTCGCCGACTTCACCGTGATGGTCGAGGAGATGTCGTCGATGGCCATCGCCTCCCCGCGAATGGTGCAGATGGTCACCGGGGAGGACATCGACCTCCAGACGCTGGGCGGCCCGCACGTTCACACGACCGAATCGGGCAGCGCGGACCTCGTCGCCCGCAGCGAGGAGCACGCCCGGGAGCTCGTCGCCCAGCTCGTCCGGTACCTCCCGGACAACAGCGACGAGCAGCCGCCCAAGACGACGCCGAAGCCGCCGAAGCGGTCGCCGGAGGGCATCGACTCGGTCGTCCCGCAGGAGCCGAACAAGGGCTACGACATGCACGACGTCGTCGAGCGGGTCGTCGACCGGGACTCGTTCTTCGAGCTCCAGCCGGAGTACGGTCCCGAGATTCTGACCGGATTCGCCCACATGGACGGCCGGCCGGTCGGCATCGTCGCCAACCAGCCCGCCAAGCGGGCCGGCGCCATCTTCCCCGACGCCGCCGAGAAGGCCGCTGGGTTCGCCTGGAAGTGCGACGCCTACAATGTCCCGCTGTTGTACCTGTGTGACACGCCGGGCTTCATGGCCGGCTCGCAGGTCGAGAAGGAGGGCATCCTCGAGAAGGGTAAGAAGATGATTTACGCGGCCAGCGAGGCGACGGTGCCCAAACAGTGCGTCATCGTCCGGAAGGCCTACGGTGCGGGCATCTACGCCATGTCGGGGCCGGCCTACGACCCCGAGTCGACGATCGCACTGCCCTCCGGCGAGATCGGCATCATGGGGCCGGAGGCGGCCATCAACGCCGTGTACGCCCGAAAGCTCGCCGAAATCGACGATCCCGAGGAGCGGAAGGAGACGGAACGGGAACTCCGCGAGGAGTACCGCGAGGACATCGACGTCCGGCGGATGGCCAGCGAAGTGGTCATCGACGACGTCATCCCGCCGTCGTCGCTGCGGGAGCAACTGGCCGACCGCTTTGCCTTCTACGAGGATATCGAGAAGGACCGGCCCTCGAAGAAGCACGGCACAGTCCTCTAAACCCGCTCGACGCTGGGTATCTCGAAGCGCGCGCCGCCGTCGGCGCTCTCGGAGCGGTCGGGTTCTCGGCCGTGCGCCTCGGCAATCTCGGCCGCGTCCGTCCGCACCGCGAGGGCGGCGCCGCTCGTCTCCACGTCGCCCCGGCAGTCACGGACGGCCGCCTCCGGCGCGAGGGGGTTCGACCGCCCCGAGGGCCTGTCCCCGTCTGGCTGCCGTCAGGATGTCCTCAGTGAGCTCCTCCATCCGCCCGGCGGCGTCGGGGTCGCCGTCGACCACGAGGATCCGGACCGGGCGGCCCGCGACGGTCCCGGGCCGCCCGCCTGAGGAGCGCCCCGTCGCCGCCCACCGGCAACGCCAAGACGCCGGGGGGAGAACCGTCGCCCGTGATACGCGAGGGACAGAAGGCGCCGGACTTCTCGCTGCCCGGCGTCGAGGGCGGCGACCCGGACGTCTATGAGTTGCACCGGGCGGTCGGCGACGGCGCGGTGCTCCTGTGGTTCGTGCCCTCGACGTTCCTGCCGACGGCGACGGCCGAACTGTGTGCAATCCGTGACGCCGGGTGGCACGACCTCCCGGACCTGGAGGTGTGGGCCGTCTCGATGGACAGCATCTACGCGTCGGCGGCCTATGTCGACGAGTTCGACCTGCCGATGGCGCTGCTCGGCGACGGCGGGAGCGCCGCGGAGTACTACGGCGTCCGCTACGAGGAGTGGGAGGGCCACTACGGCGCCCCGAAGCGCGCCGTCTTCCTCGTGGACGCCGACTGGGAGGTGCGGTTCGCGTGGTCGACCGACGACGCCTTCGCCCGGACCGACTTCTCGCCCGTCGAGCGCGCCGCCGGCGCCGTCGAGTCGGTCGCCTCCGGCGCCACGACCGACGTGGCCGTCGACTACGGGGCTTACTTCGGCTGACGCTCCAGGTTCCGCCGTATCGCCCGGAGTTCGTCCCGGACGGCCCGCCACTGTTCGGTCGTGCCCGGGACGGACCGGGCACTGCCGCCGGCCAGTCCCTCGACAAGGCGGCGGACGTCATTGGGGTCGTACACGTCGGCGAACCGGAGGTCGGCGCCGCCGGCCACCTCGACCTCGACCGTCCCGTGGTCGAACAGCGTTCCGAAGACCCCCTGTGTCGCCCGGGTGTTCTGCACCCGGCGCAGGTCCACGGACCGGAGGTCGATGCCGACGAC
>PXSE01000085.1 GCA_003022905.1 Halobacteriales archaeon QS_9_68_42 | reverse complement strand
GCGTCGGTCCACCCGCGCTCCCAGGCGTCCGAGGAGGGGTGAAACACGACCGTCTCCGCGCCGAGGTCGGCGGCCAGGTCCATCCCCGCGACGAGTTCGGCCACCGCGCCCTCCCGGACCGGCCCGAACGGCGACCCGGGGTCGACCGCGAACGGCAGATGGACGACCACCCCGACGCCGGCCGCCTCCAGGCTCGTCCGCATCTCCCCGACCCGGTCGTCGATTCGCTCGCAGGCGTACGGGCCGTCGAGCAGTAGTTCCACGAACGAGAAGCCCTCCCCGGCGGCCCACTCGACGGCCGGTTCGAACGCCATCCCGAGGCCGAGCGTGAAGCCGAGGTCCAACTCGAGCCCGGAAGCGCCGTCGCTGGTCATAACGCCGAACCGGCCCCAACCGGGCAAAGCGTTTCGGTCCCCTCCCGGGCCACTCCGACCTGAACCCCGCGCCTGGACAGCCGGGTTTTGAGCTCCAAAACCGAGACGCGATTTTTTGATACTCCCTGACGAACCGAGTCCCATGAGCACCGACGCGCTGGCGGTCCTCTACGTGTTCTTCCTCGGCGCGGCCCTGATTTTCGGGTCCGCCGTCTCGCTCATCGTCGCCTGACGGCCGGCTCTCCGACGAGGGCTCTGACAGGTACTGCGGCCGACCGCTACCGATTCCCCCAGCGACGGCGCCCGTTCATACAGGGCGAGTACCGTGTGGTATGCGACGAAACCTGTTCGCGTGCCCCTTCGCGTTCCGGATATTCGCGGCCCTACTCCTCGGTCCATGCCGCCGTTTGTGCTCGTGTAGCTACATCGACTCGGGGGCTTCGACGCCGAGGACGTCCAGCGCGTTCGCCATGGCGTGTCTCGAGGCGGCCACGAGCGCCAGCCGCGCGGCGGTCGTCTCGGGGTCGTCGGCGCCGACCACCGGACACTCCCGGTAGAACGTGTTGAACCGGTCGCCCAGCTCGCGAGTGTACGTGGCAACGCGGTGGGGTTCCAGGTCGGCGGCCGCGTCCTCGACGACGCCTGGGAACCGCGCGAGGGTCCGGAGCAGGTCCCGCTCGGCCGCCGTCGTCAGTCGCGAGGCGTCCGCGACCGGTTCGGTGCCGTCGGCCTCGTTCAGGATGCCACAGCAGCGCGCGTGGACGTACTGGACGTAGGGGGCCGACTGGGCCTCGAAGTCCAGCGCCCGGTCCCACTCGAAGGTGATGCCCTTGGTCGGCTGTTTCGAGACGATGTCGTAGCGGACGGCGCCGACGCCGACCTGCCGGGCGATGCGGTCGACATCGTCGGCCGACAGTTCGTCGTTCCGGAGCCGGTCGTCGAGCCGGGTCTCGACCTCTTCACGGGCGCGCTCGATGGCCTCGTCCAGCAGGTCGTCAAGCTGGACGCCGGTCCCCTCGCGGGTCGACATCGTCCCCTCCGGGAGATCGACGAACGAGAAGATGACGTTCTCCAGTCGGTTGGCGTCATTGCCGAGCAGCTCCAGGGTCGCCCCGAGCTGTTCGGCCTGGAGCTTATGATCCTCCCCGAGGACGGTCACCGCCCGGTCGTACTCCTCGAACTTCCACTCGTGGTGGGCCAGGTCGCGGGTCGTGTACAGCGAAGTGCCGTCCGCCCGCAGGAACACGAGGTTCTTCTCGATGTCATCGAAGGTCAGCTGCCAGGCGTCGTCCTCGTAGACCGCCCCGTCGAGCTGCTTCAGGCGGGCGACGACGTCGTCGGCCGAGCCGTCCCGCATGAAGCGGGTCTCCTTGACGAACTCGTCGAACTCGGCGGGCAGGCGGGCCAGACACTCCCTCATCCCGCCGAGGACGGTGTCGACCACCTCGCCGACGCGTTCGTAGACCGCCTCGTCGCCCGCCTCGAGGCCCTGGAGGATGGCCCGTATCTCGTCCTCGGCGGCCTCCCGCTCGTCGGGGTCGGCCTCTTCGAGGTATTTGTTACCCTTCCGGTAGTAGCGAACTAATCGGTACTCGGCGCGGTCCCGTGCTGGCTCCGGCAGCTCCGACTTCTCGAACGTCTCGTAGGCCCACGTAAACACGGCCATCTGTCGGCCGGCGTCGTTGACGTAGTAGTGGCGGTCGACGTCGTACCCGGCGTACGAAAGCAGGTTGGCGACGGCGTCGCCGACGATGGGGTTGCGCGCCCGGCCGACGTGAACGGGGCCCGTCGGGTTCGCGGAGGTGTGCTCGATGGCGACCGAGACGTCGCGGGCCGGCAGCGCGCCGTAGTCGGCCCCGAGGCCGGCCTCCAGGGTCCCCCCGAAGTACGCCTCGCTCGGGAAGAAGTTCAGGTACGGCCCGGCCGGTTCGACGCGGTCGATGAGCGGGTGGGCGCCGGGGTCGACGTCGCCGGCCAACTCGGCGGCCACCTCTGGCGGCGGCGCCCCGACCTCGCCGGCAAGCCGGAAGGCGACGCTGGAGGCCAGCACGGCGTCGACGTCCTCGGGCGGTTCCTCGGTGCCGAGGTCGTCGGTCGGGAGACCCCGCGACCCGAGGGCGGCCCCGAGGGCGTCGGCGACCGACTCGCGGAACGACAGGAACATACCCACAGTTCGACGGCCGGGTCAGAAGGACCTTCCGGATGGCGGTGGCCCCGTACCGCTCCGGTGGCCCCCTCGACGCCAGCGGCCGACTCAGGACGGCCGGAGGTTCCCGATGTCGTCGCCGGCACAGAGCGCCCGGGTGCAGTCCTCGATGCTGTGGTGGGTCCCGTCGCTCCAGTGCGGGTATAGCGCGCTGGGCGTCCCGTCGTCCCGGTGGACGATACAGATGGCCGGCAGGTCGACGACCCGGTCGTCCGTGCCCGTCGCCGACCGCTCCTCGAAGAACGGTTCGAGCGCCCCGGCGCCGACGAGTCCGACGAACTCGTCGTAATGGGCGACGGCCTCGGCCTCGACGTCGGTGTCGGCCGGCGTCCGGGCCCGCTCGGGCCACTCCACCACGTCGACGTCCTCGAGGATGCCCGCGTTTCGCAATTGTTCGAACGTCTCCCGAACGCGGGCCTGCCGGTCCCGGACTACCGAGGAGACGCCGGACCGGAGGTAGACGGTCGTCGTCCCCTCGAGCGTCGGTCTGTCCGCGACCTTCACCATGATGAGGTCCTCGTCGGCCCCCCTCGCGTCGAGTCCTCGCAGCATGTTCCGAAACTCCCCGGCCGACAGAAAAGAATTCTGTAGAAAGGGTACAAATTGTTTTAGGATATATGTGACAACCGCCAACGAGGTAAACGTTTGGGTACTCTATTGACCGTTCGGCTCGCGAACGTTTCACAGACTGTAGCGCCACCGCGGGTGAACGAGACGGTGAACCGCGGTCTTTAGTGCGTCGCCGCCACAATGCGAGGGTATGCCAAAGCAGGTCAGCGACCCGGACTACCACAGTGAGAATCACACCGCCGCCCAGACCTGCGGGTGGACGGCAAACGCCCTGCGCGGGGAGGGCCGATGTTACAAGAACACCTTCTATGGCATCCAGTCGCACCGTTGCATCCAGATGACGCCCGTCGTCAAGTGCAACGAGCGCTGTGTATTCTGCTGGCGGGACCACGCGGGCCACGCCTACGAACTCGACGGTGTCGAGTGGGACGACCCAGAGGCCGTCGTCGACGCCTCCGTCGACCTCCAGCGGAAGCTCCTCTCGGGCTTCGGCGGCAACGACGACGTGCCGCGGGAGGTCTTCGAGGAGGCCATGGAGCCGCGCCACGTCGCCATCTCGCTTGACGGCGAACCGACGCTGTACCCGTACCTGCCGGAGCTCATCAAGGCGTTCGACGACCGGGGAATTACGACGTTTCTGGTCTCCAACGGCACCCGCCCGGAGGTGCTCAAGGCGTGTGACCCGACCCAGCTGTACGTCAGCGTCGACGCGCCCGACCGGAAAACGTTCGGCGAGGTTGTCAAGGCCGTCGAGGACGACGCGTGGGACCGGCTCGTCGAGACGCTGGACGTCCTCGCCGACAAGGACGACACCCGGACAGTCCTGCGGACGACGCTGCTGTCCGGCTACAACATCCACCACCCGGAGTGGTACGCCGCGATGTTCGACCGCGCCGACGCCGACTTCGTCGAGATGAAGGCGTTCATGCACGTCGGCAACTCCCGGGACCGGCTGGACCGCGACGTGATGCCGGACCACGAGGCGGTCGTCGGGTTCACCGAAGCCGTCGGCGAGTACCTGCCGACCCACCCCGTGTTGCGAGACGTCGAGGCGTCGCGGGTCGCGCTGCTGGCGCGCGAAGAGGACACCTGGGTGCCGAAGCTGAAGGGCGGTTCGGAGTTCTGGGAGGCGAACCCCTACGGTTCCTAGAGGTCGCCGGCCAGCACCGTCTCGATGCCGAGGCCGACGTCCTGCTGGACCATCTCCACGCAGCGGCCCATCGTCGTGCCTGCGGTGCCAGTGGCGGTGAGGTGCGTCAGGATGCCGGCGGCGGCGCCGCCCTCGACGCCCGTCCCAGCCTCGGTGGCCTGCAACGGCGACCCGGAGTCGCCCGGGGACGCGTCGCCCTCCGAGACGCCGTTCGAGCCCATCGTCGGGAACACCTCGCCGTTGGCGACGCCGGCGCCGTACTGGTTGACCGGGAGGCCGGCCGGGACGGCCCGCTCCGAGACGCCGGTGGGGCCGCCGAACTGCGGCAACGAGGGGTCGACGGCGTCCTCGACACTCGACGGGATGCGGACGATGCCGAAGTCGTGGCCCACCTCCGAGCCGCCCGGGAGCGCCTGCCGGGCGTAGGCCACGTCACCGAGGCCGATGGTTGTCCCGGTGAAGGTCAGGCCGGTCGTCCCGCCGACGGTGCAGTCGGCACAGACTGAGACGTCCAGTTGACTCACGTCGTAAACGTCGTCGTCGCTTTCGCCGGTCCGCTGGGCGTTCGCGCTGGCGTTCTTGTCGCTCGGCAGGAAGCAGTGGCCAGCCGCGCCGATGTAGAGGTCGTCGCCGCCGTCCCGCCAGACGAAGTTGGCCGTACAGCCGGCGGTCGTGCCGTCCGGGAAGGTGATGAACATCTGCGACCCGGGGCGGATGCCGCTGGCCCGCTCGGGGACGCCGCCGGCGACGGTCGCGGTCTCGGTCTCGTCTTCGACTTCAAGACAGGGAACCCGCTCGGCGGACCCCCGGCGGTCGAGGTCGCCATCTGTCGTCTCCGTCGCCGAGGCGGTCCCGACGCCGCCGATTCCGGCTGCCGTTGCTACACTCGCTCGGAGCAGACTGCGACGCCGCCGGTCGGCCGGCTGGAGGCTGTCGTCTTTCTCGCCCTCGCGCTTGGCGTTCTCGGTCGCGTTCTTTCCGCCGGCGAGGAAGCAGTGGCCCGCGGCGCCGACGTACAGTGGGTGGCGGTCGCCGTCGAACACCGGTGAGTTCCCGCGCTCGTCGTCGAAGTCGTCCAGCGTTGTAGACGTGTCCCGCCAGATGAAGTTGGCCGAGCAGCCGAAAGTCCCGGCGTTCTCGATGGTGATGATCAGCTGTGAGCCAGGCTGGATACCGGTGGCCGACTCCGGCAGCGGCTCGGAGGCCGATACCGTCGTGGTCCGGTCCTCGGTGCCCGTTAGATTGACACAGAGAGTCTGGCCCTCTACCTGCGGGGTCGTCTCGCCCTCGGCCGCCGCGGTTCCGACGGCTCCGAGTCCGGCCGTCACGGCCGCACTGGCACGAAGCAGGTTCCGGCGTAAGATATCGTCTGACGTCCAACCCTACGGGAGAACTACTCCCGAAAGTTATTACCGTCGGAAATTTGCCCGGATTTCGTATTCGATTTCGAGCGTGAGATGTAGTGCGTGTAAACGAGAGACACGCCGGGAGCGACGGGTTCTTTACTGCACGAGCGTTAGGCGGCGCCACAAACGGTCCACCGCGGCCCTGTCCCGTTTCTGGAATGCTTACCATCTTCGTTACGCTTATGCCGAGTAGCCCCCTACCCGGCGGTATGACACGGACAACCGAGCGCGTCGGGCACGACGAGCTGGCGACGCTGAAGCTCGTCGCCCTCGACGGCGCGCTCGAGGGTCGGACGACGGTG
>PXSE01000084.1 GCA_003022905.1 Halobacteriales archaeon QS_9_68_42 | reverse complement strand
TCCCGCTGGGTGTCGAGGCCGCCGTAGACGGTGTCGCTCATCTCGCCGGGCATCTCCAGGGCCGTCTCGAGGGCGTCCTCGGTCTGCTTGATGGTGTTGTGCTGCAACTCGAACAGGGTCGTGAGGGGGGAGTTGTCGTCGCTCATGATTGGGGGTCTCCGTCCGAGCGGAGATTGGACGCCGGATCACTTAACTTTTGCCATTATCTACCATTTGCAACCACTAAATGTCTTCAAACTTCATCAGATGGTACAGCAAGGGGAGATGATGGGCGATGGGACCCCGGGCGAAGAACGTACATTAAAGTTTCACACCTGTCATACCGAACTGTGACTGGGAGCGAGGCCCGCGAGGGCGGCGCCACGTCCGGGCGTTCGGCCGGGCCGGTCGCGGGCCTCCCGAGACAACGGAGCGTGACCGAGACAGCGTGAACCCCCTCGCGTTCGTCCTGCCGGGCCTGCCCTTCGGTCTGGAGTGGCGACTCCTGCTCATCCCGCTGATAACCGGCATCATCGGTTACGGGACCAACTGGGTCGCCATCCAGTTGCTGTTCCGCCCCATCGGGTTCGTCGGGGTCCGCCTCCCCGGCATGAAGGAGCTGGCGCCCTCGTTTCCGCGGAAGCTGAAGCAGATTCCCGGCGTCGTCGAGGGCCGGGTGGGCTGGCAGGGCATCATCCCCTCGCGGTCGGCCCGGATGGGCACCATCGCTGCCGAGAAGGGAATCGCCAAGATAGCCACCGAGCGGGAGTTCTACGAGGAGTTCGACCCCGAGCGCATCGCCACCTACATGGTCGACAACTCCAGAGACGAGATACGGCAACTCACCGAGAACGTGTTCCGCGAAGAGTACCCGGAACTGTGGCACAACACGCCCGAGCCGGTCAAGCAACTCGTCCACAGCCGGGTCCAGGAGCGGCTCCCCCGCATCGCCGACGAGATAACCGACCGGATAGGCGAGAACATCGACGAACTGCTCGACATCAACCTGATGATAACCGACCACCTCGATAAGAACCCCGAACTGCTCAACCGGCTGTTCCTCGAGGTCGGCGACCGCGAGCTGAAGTTCATTGTCAACTCCGGCTTTCTCATCGGCGGCTTCCTTGGCTGTTTCACCATCCCGCTGTTCCTGGCTATCGACAGCCCGCTCGTGTTGCCCCTCTGTGGGGTCGCCGTCGGCTACGCAACCAACTGGATCGCACTGAAGATCATCTTCCTGCCCATCGAGGAGCGGCGGTTCGGGCCGCTCCGGCTCCAGGGGCTGTTCATCAAGCGCCAGCTGGAGGTCGCCGAGGAGTACGCCGTGATCGTCGCCGACGAGATCGTCACCATCGGCAACGTCGCACAGAACCTCATGTACGGCAGCCAGTCCGACCGGACCCGGAAGATGATACGCGACGCCATCCGGCCGGAGGTCGACCGGGCCGTCGGCCTCGCCGGCCCCGTCGTCCGGCTGACGACCGGCAGCGAGCAGTACGAGGCGGCCCGCGAGACGTTCGCCTCCGAGAGCGTCGACCGGACAATCGAACCGCTGCAGGACGCCGAGTTTAACGAGGAGCGCAGCGAGGCCATTCGGGAGCTCATCACCGGGCGGATACGCGACCTCCCGCCCCGCGACTTCGTCGGCCTGCTTCGGCCCGCCTTCGTCGAGGACGAGTGGATGCTCATCCTGCTCGGGGCCGCTCTCGGGCTCGTCGCCGGCTGGATACAGCTCGCGGTGGTGACCGCCGTGTGAGCGAGGAAGCCGACGACGGGCCGGACCACTCGGGAGAGCCACCCGACGTCCTCGCCGACCCCGAGGAGCCGCCCGACCCCACGAAGGAGGCCGACCTCCCGCCCGAGGAGGTCGACCGCGTGTTCTCGGTGATGGACGAGGCGCTCACCGGCGACGCCGTCGGGGAGTCGCAGGCCGAGCGGCTGCTGTTGGTGCTGGAGCGGGCGCTGGCCGGCCCCTCCAACATCGACCCCGAGACGCTGACGGAACTCGTCTCGGTCCTCGAGGAAGTGGTGGTGGCCCCCGACGACTTCGACGACGTCGGCGTCGACGGCCTGCTGAGCGTCCTCGAGGAGGCCGTCGGCGGCGCGACCGGGGCCGACGCCGAGGACGTCTTCGGCGTCCTCGAGGAGGGCCTCACCGACCCGACGGGGCTGGACCCCGAGGACGTAGAGCGATTCCGCGCGGGACTGGAGGACGCCCTCGTCGACCTGACCGACCCCGCCGGGGACAATCTCGGGGGCGTGTTCCCGGTCCCCGGTCCGGCCGGCGTCGACCCCGAGGCCGTCGAGGCCGAGGAGAGCGACGTGCCGGACGCCTTCCGGGTCGCACGGGTCGCGACGGCGATGACCCAGCGGGCGACCGGCTACTCGATGGAGTCCGGCATCCGGACGGGAACGCGGATGGCCTACGCCGCCGCCACCTCCGAGTCGCCCGCCGATCTGCTGACGGAGACGCGGGCCATCGCGCTGGACGAACTCCAGCGGGCCGGCATCGACATCGGCGAGGAACAGTCCGACTGGCTGGAGGCCCACGAGGAGGAACTCGTCGACCGGCGGCCCCTGACCGCCGAGGCGCTCCGCGAACGGGGCGAGCGCCTGCTGTCGCAGTCCGCCGAGGTCGGCCGCGGCGAGACCCTCCACCCCGCCTACCCATCTATCCTCGACGAGCTCGCCGCCGACGAGGCCCGTATCCTCCGACTGCTCGCCGACGACGATACCCAGGCGTACATGGACGTCCGCGACCGCGGGTACATCCCGTTCACCACGGAACTGGTCGCCGAGCACATGACCATGGTCGGCACCGACGCCGGCTGTCGCCACCCCGACCGGACGCCGGTCTACCTGCAGAACCTCGAGCGACTCGGTCTTATCACCTTCGAGCAGAACCCCGTCGACGACCTCAAGCGGTACCAGGTGCTCGAGGCACAGCCACACATCGAGGCCGCCCGCGAGTCCGCGCGGCGGCCCAAGACCGTCTACGGGCGGTTCTACCTGACCGACCTCGGTGTTGAGTTCTGTGAGACCTGCCTGCCCGTCAGCGTCGACTACGAGCGCTCCCGGGCGCGATTCCGCCGGGAGTCCGGCGAGTGACGGCCCGTACTACCGGCTGTAACTACGTGAAGTAGTCCTATTCGGAAAATCGGGGTCTCGACGGTATCCGGCCGGACATCGTCGAGGAATCTTGAAAGAACGACAGCCGGCAGTATCAGAACGACAGTTCCTCGGGGCCGTCCTCGCCGATGGACGGCGAGTCGCGGTCCGAGTAGTTCGCCCGCCCGATGGCCTTCTTCGAGACGGCCGAGTAGACGGCCGTCCGGGCGTCCTCGGCGCTCTCGAGGGTGGTCTCGGCGTCCAGGCGACCCAGCGCCTCCCCGATCGTCTCCTCGCCGTTCGGCAGCGCGAGCTCCAGGTCACCGTACTCCGCGATGAGGTCCTCCGCCGTCGTGGGGTAGCTGTGGCCGTTCATCCGCTCGCCGGCCTTCGCAAGCAGTCGCATACGCGGAGTGTACGACCGGTCATTAATGAACGTTATCCATAATTACTGCCAACCGATTTAATCACCTCTAGGACGCAAAGCGCCGGGGCTTTGCCCCCTGAGCGCCGAGGTGCGGTATGGTCGTCGCGGACCTCCACGTGCACACGACGAACTCCGACGGGAGCCTCACGCTGTCGACGCTCGCGGACGCCGCCGAGGCGGCCCGAATCGACGCCGTCGCCGTCACCGACCACGACCGCCTGCATCCGGACCTCCGGACGCCGGTGGCGACCCTCGAGGGCCTGACTGTCGTCCACGGCATCGAACTCCGAGTCGAGGCCGGCGACGAGCGGGTCGACCTGCTCGGCTACGGCGCCCGTCGCACCGACGACCTCGAGGCGACCATCGAGGCCCTCCAGGCCGACCGCATCGAGCGCGGCCGCCGCATCATCGAGAACGTCGAGGCCCGCCTCGGCGTCGAGCTGCCGGTCGAACCCCGGGAGGGGCTCGGCCGACCCCACATCGCCCGCGCCATCGAGGCGGCGGCCGACTACAGCTACGAGGGTGCCTTCGAGGAACTCATCGGCGACGACTGCCCCTGCTTCGTCGCCCGCGACGTCCCCACCTTCGAGAAGGGGCGGGCCGTTCTCGCGGAGGCCTGCGGCCTCGTCTCGCTGGCGCACCCCTTCAGGTACGACGACACCGAGGCGGCCCTGGAGCTGTGTGCCGACCTCGACGCAGTCGAACGGTTCTACCCCTACGGCCGGGCAGTCGACGTCTCGCTCGTAGAGCGGGCCGTCGAGCGGCACGACCTGCTGGCGACCGGCGGCACCGACGCCCACGGGGAGACGCTCGGCGAGGCCGGTCTAGAGCGCGACGACTACCGGCGATTCCGAGCCGCGCTGTGACCCGCCGCTACCGATAACGCTGGAGTCAACCACCCCACCCTAAGCGCCTTCGGCGCTTTGAAGGTGGGGCTTGTCCGTGAACTCGGCCTCGAACCCATCGGGGTAGGTGGTAAATCCACGCTTCGGCGTCACCGTTCCAGACTTCAGGGCAAGCTGACTGTCGCCCGTCCGCCGAGACGACTGTTGGCCTCGACGGACATACCGCATACCGATGTTCTTTGCCGCGTTGTAATCCGCGTTCGCTTCCGACCCA
>PXSE01000083.1 GCA_003022905.1 Halobacteriales archaeon QS_9_68_42 | reverse complement strand
GACGGTCCACACCGACGACGGCCCGGTCGAGGGCGTCGTCGGCCAGACGGCGATCCACCTCCGGGACCGCGGCGAGAACGGCTCCTACGCCGACATCAGCGAGCAGTACGTCGACGTCGGCGCCGACAGCGGCGACGCGGCGCGCGAACTCGTCGATGTCGGCGACCCGATAACGCTGGACGCCGACCGCAGGGAGCTTTCGGGTGACCGCCTCGCCGCCCGCGGGATGGACAACCGGGTCGGGACCTGGGCGGCCGCCGAGGGGTTCCGACGGGCCGTTGCCGACGACCCTGCGGCGACCGTCTACGCCGTCTCGACCGTCCAGGAGGAGATCGGCCTGAAAGGTGCCGCGATGGTGGGGTTCGACCTCCACCCGGACGCGGTCGTGGCGGCCGACGTGACCCACGCCACCGATCACCCCGACGTCCCTGGCGGGAAACGGAACGGCGTGGAGTTGGGCGGCGGCCCGGTCGTCGCCCGGGGGAGCGCCAACCACCCCCGGCTGGTCGAAGCCGCACGGACCGTCGCCGCGGAGGCCGACCTGCCGGTCCAGTTGCAGGCCGCCGGCAGTTCGACGGGTACCGACGCCGACGCCTTCTACACCGCACGGGGCGGCATCCCCTCGCTGAACGTGGGACTGCCGAACCGGTACATGCACACCCCGGTGGAAGTGGTCGACCTCGCGGACCTCGACGCCGCGGCCGACCTGCTGGCCGGTATCGCGGCCGACGCCGACGGGTTCGCGCCGTTCGCCGTCGACCTCTGAGTCGCCGTCGGCGCAAGGACGAAGACCCGCCGACCCCTCGTGGACGTATGAGTTCCGACCTCGGGAACGCGCTCAGGATGGTAGGTTTGCTCGGCGACGACGAGTTCGTCGACGCGCTGACCGACGTAGAGGAACTAATCGCGGAGGTCAACGAGACGCTCGACCGGGTCGAGGAGGTCGAGACCGAAGCACAGCGGGCCGTCGAGGACGCCGACGAGGCGCTGCGGGCCGTCGACGCCCGCCTCGACCGATTCGACGAGATGATATCGCTACTGGAGGCCGAAATCGAGGCAGTGTTCAGTGTTGGCTTCTTCTACTTCGCGTTCACCCAGTGGACGGCCGGCAACGGACTGCTGGCCGCAGGCCTGTTGTTCATGGGTCTGCTCGGGGCCTCCTCGCTGGCCGTCACCGTTTACAAAATGCCGCAGGTGCGGAAGCTCCGGCGCGTCGGCCGGTACGCCTCGGGACGGCTGGACGTCGACGGCGAGGAGGACGACAATGTAACGAATCGGTAGAGACACCCGCAGGTGATATCCTCCGCGCCGTAAACGAAGAGGGAGCGAAGCTCCCTCAGGCAGCCGGGCGTAGCCCGGCGACGGCGCGGCTTCCTTGCGTGGAAATACCAGCTAATCGCTGGCAGTGGGTTTCGACCCGAACTCACTGAGCGTCATTTGCTCTGGTTGGCTCTGCTCAGTGTGGGTCGTGGTGCTGTCACAGGCACTCCCATCCCGAGGCGAGTCATCGCCTGCCGGTTTCAGTGGCACGCTCTCTCCCCATGGGTCTGCCCGCTGTGCAATATTGATAGCGCCGTTTATGTCACCCTCGAACGTCGTGATGTGGCACTCCTCGTTCGTACAGTGGAACTCTCCGCCACTGTCTCGATAGCCAATGTGACCGCACTCGTGGCAGGTCTGCGACGTGTACGCCGCATTAATGTACATCGTCGGGATTCCGGCTCCGGTGGCTTTGTCTTCTATCCGGTCCTGCAATCGAGCGAACGCCCATGCGTGGAGTCGCCGGTTCATGAATTTGCCACAGTCCAGCGACTCGCGGATGTACATCAAATCTTCCAATACCAGCACCGGCTTTTCGAATTGCCGGGCGTACTCAACGGCCTTTCGGGACGCCTTCTCGATGATGTCAGTGAGTGCATTCTGGTAGTGGTCGAATCGCTCGTCAATCCGCCATTCTGCGGCGTCACGCTCTTGGAGTCGTTTCAGGGTGGTGTGCATCTCTTTACGGAGATGCTTGGCACGGCCCCCGTCACACACAAACGGGCGGGTCGGTGAACCGTCCGTGAGGGCACAGCCCATAATAAGAGACGATTCACCAATGTCCAGTCTGATGTGCATCACGTCGTCGCTGTCGGTATCGTAGCCGGGGTCTTCGGCAGAATACTCGACAGCGACGTGCAGTGTCCATGATGTGCGATTCTGTATCAGTTGGAGTTGACCGGGTGATACGTTTCCAGCCAGCAAGTCTGCCCACAGTTGCTCCTGTTCGGGGTTGATACGAAGCGGTATCCAGAAATTCGGGCCGTGGCTGGGTTGGGGAACCTCCCACACGTAGCTGTGTGTTCGGTCCGCCGAGTAGCCGAAGCGAGCGGCACGGTTCACCATCCGTGTTGGGTGGGTGTCGCTCAAGTCCTATGCGTCGTCCAATGACGGCACGTAGTTTTTGAGTGCGTCTTTGACCTGATACGGCAGGTCGTATGGTGTCACAATGTCGTTGACTGCCGACTGCGTTTCAGCACCGGCCTCAAACGCCTCGTGTAGTCCTTTGTGATACAGGTCGTGGATTTCCTGTAGCTTTCGCTCCTTGTGGGCCGTCGGCGGCGCGAGTGTTGCTTCAAGCGTCTTAGTCGGCATCGGTGGCGTCTAATCCCTTTTCGATTAGCTCGCGGTATGCTCGCGGGTGACGGATACCATTCTCACGGGCGTACCGCTTGACCCGTTCGTGTAGGTCGCCGTCCCGCTCCATGTCTACATCCGTTCGCACAGAGTTGTGTAAGTGCGTATGTAACTAAACACTTACGGTCGGTATTCGGGTAGGCGACAATCTCGCTGATTGTTACGTGGAGCGTACGCGATTCCCTCCCGGCGTGAACGCCGGGATTCCCTCGCTGTATCAAGCTGGCGGCGGCCCGCCGAACCCGGTGCGTTTATACTGCCGGCGTGTGCGGTCGGTTACATGACAAACCGGCCACTCGACGTGCTCGAGGAGACCCTCGGATCCGAGGTGAACGTCACTCTGAAGGGCGGCGAAGCTTTCGACGGCGTGCTCGCGGGCTACGACCAGCACATGAACCTCGTCCTCGAGGAGGGCGACAACGTAACGATTATCCGCGGCGACAACGTCGTTTCGATACGACCATGACCGGAGCCGGGACCCCGAGCCAGGGCAAGAAGAACAAGACGACCCACGTCAAGTGCCGCCGCTGCGGCGAGAAATCCTACCACTCGAAGAAGAAGGTGTGTGCCTCCTGTGGCTTCGGCAAGACCGCAAAGCGGCGCGACTACGCGTGGCAGTCCAAACAGGGCGAGTAACCGACCGCGACCGCGCTTCTCCCGTTCTCCGCAGACCCGACAGCGACGAGTACGACGCCGCCGCGCTCCGACGCCACAGGGCGGGACCGGCGGAAGACAAGGCGTCGCGGGGAGTTGCACGAACGTGCATATACACGGTCGTGCTGACCGGTCTATCACGCACGATGGAGTGGGTTTTTACCGCTGGACGACCGACACCCGGGCATGCCAGACGGGCGGCACCCGGAGGGGCCAACCGAGAAGTGCGGCGTCGTCGGCGTCTCGCTCGACGGTCGAAAGGCGGCACGACCGTTATACTACGCACTGTACGCGCTCCAGCACCGCGGCCAGGAGTCGGCGGGCATCGTCACCCACGACGGCTTCCAGCAGCACGGCCACGTCGAGATGGGGCTGGTCGGCGACGCCTTCGACGCCGACGCCATCGAGTCGCTGAACGGGCCGAACGGCATCGGCCACGTCCGGTACCCGACGGCCGGTAGCGTCGACTCCTGCTGTGCCCAGCCGTTCTCCGTGTCGTTCAAGTCCGGGTCGCTCGGCCTGAGCCACAACGGCAACCTGGTCAATACCGAGGAGGTCCGCGAGGAACTGGCCGCGAAGGGTCACGCCTTCACCAGCGACGGCGACACCGAGGTCATCGCCCACGACCTCGCCCGCAACCTGCTGGAGGCGGACCTCGTCCGCGCCGTCAAGCGGACGATGAACCGGATTCACGGCTCCTACTCGCTGGCTATCACCCACGACGATACCGTCCTCGGGGTTCGGGACCCGCAGGGCAACCGGCCGCTCTGCATCGGGAAGCTCGACGACGGCTACATGCTCGCCTCCGAGTCGGCCGCCATCGACGTCCTCGACGGCGAACTGGTCCGCGACGTCGAACCGGGCGAACTGGTCGTCCTCCAGTCCGACGGCTCGGGGTTCGACTCCTATCGGCTGTTCGAGGCCGACAACACCGCCCACTGCTTTTTCGAGCACGTCTACTTCGCGCGGCCGGACTCCCGCATCGACGACGAACTGGTGTACGACGTCCGCCGTGAGCTCGGCCGCAAGCTCTGGGACGAGGGTGGCGTCGACACCGACGTCGTGCTACCGGTGCCGGACTCCGGGCGCGCCTTTGCCTCCGGGTACGCCGACGCCGCCCAGGAGCACGGCGCCGACGTCGAGTTCGCCGAGGGCCTGATGAAGAACCGCTACGTCGGCCGCACGTTCATTATGCCGACCCAGGACGCCCGCGAGCGGGCCGTCCGGCTGAAGCTCAACCCCATCAAGGACGTTATCGAGCGGCGCCGAAGAGGTCCACATGCGCATCGGCGCCCCGCCCATCGTCGCCCCCTGCTACATGGGCATCGACATGGCCTCCCGCGATGAGCTCATCGCCGCCGGCCGCAACGTCGAGGAGATCTGCGAGGAAATCGACGCCGACTCGCTGTCGTACCTCTCGGTCGGCGCCATCGCGGCGGCCCTTGAGGAGTCGCAGGCGGACCTCTGTCTCGGCTGTGTCACCGGCGAGTACCCCTACGACATCGAGGGGGAGGCCACCGACCGCGACATCGCCCGCCCCGACATCGACGGCGCACAGGCCGGCATCGCTGACGACTAGCACCCACCTTCACACGACCGTTCGCCGCCGCCGAGCGGCCGACAAAAACGTGAGGAAAATAGCGCGTGCTCCTTCCGCTTCGCTTCAGTTCGCGCGCTACAGCAACTCGGCGGCCTGCGGCCGCCTGCGTTCCAACCAATTCCGACGGACATTTCGAGCGGCGTACAAGATGCAGAACGCGAGTCTCGAACTTAGCGTTGCATATTGAAACACCTATATAAACAGCCTGATTCATCAAGCAGTAGCAATAATCACCCCCTCCTGCGGTGATACTGTATGGCGCTCGGTCAAGTAGCCCCCGATATGACGGCACCGGCACAGTCAGCTCCCCTGCAGCTCGGAGGAGGGTTCATCGAACTCGCGATCCTGTTTCTGATACTTGCGGTCGTTGCGGGGGTTTTCGGTGCCCGCGGGGTTGCCGGCCTCAGCATGGAGATCGCCAAATGGCTCGTCATCATATTCATCGTTCTGGCTATCGTCTCGTTCATTCTCTGACGAGAGGACGATTACGGCGATAGCGAGGCGAAGACCCCTACAGTAATTGCTGTGACTGGTTTACCGGTACGACCGCATGACTGCGTGCAGTTGATACCGAAATAACTCACAGCAGTCACCATCACCTAATTCAAGACGGAGGCCCCACCCTCAAGTCGTGAGGAATCGCAGATTCCTCTGTCCATTCGAACGGACCTGCGGCCCGTGAGGAGAGAGCCCAGTGCTTGCGGCCCCCGGCGGAAACACAAGCGAGTCGGGTGGGGGGGATAGCGCGGAACGGAGTTCCGCGGACCATGCGAGAGGGCAAAGCCCGCGCGCAGAAGCCGACACGAATGGAGACTCTCGGTATGCGTGGTGCTGGCAACGGGTTTGAGACCATACCCTTTTAAAGAGGCCACTCATAACCCGCCCGTGCAAGCCTCGGCAGGTACAAGCCCCGGCGAGGTGGGGCGCAGGTAAACCGTCCCCTGATGTCGGGGCCACATCGTGGACACCGACAATTGAAGCAGGAGTGTCGCAGACCGTCCGGATCAATCCCAAGACGGCGTCGCAACGCGACGTGCGCTGTTCGGCCGGGATGACGCGACTGCAACGAAGGTCGCGCCTCGTCCATGCACGGGGGCAGGGCCGAAACCGCTGTGGGAACGCCCCGCCCTCAACGAGCGACCCCCCTGTGGGTGAGCGACGTAGGGCGGGGTAGTTTACACCAGCGGCTGTTCGCGCTCGCCGAGATAGTCCAGCACCGACCCGAGGCCGAACCCGTAAGCGAGGTGGGCGACGAGCGAGGCGACAACGTACAGCGGCAGTTGGATTCCGGAGTAGCCGGTGTAGAACGCGAGGACGAACCCGGTCCAGAGGACGAACCCGTAGAAGACGCCGGCCTTTGCGAACGTCTCCCCGGGGAGGTACCGGCCCAGCGAGGCAAAAAGCAGCGGCCACGTCACCATCCCCCCGAGCAGGAAAATGACGTAGCCAATGGCGTTGGCGTATTCGGGAGCGAGCGCCACGAGGCCACTCATCTCGGCGAGGATTTCGAAGGAGGTGAGTTCGAAGCCGCCGAGCGTCGACGCCGCCATGAACACGAGCGTCATCAGTCCGGTGCCGACGGCGCCGCCGACGGCCCCGATTATGCCGTCGACGACGATACCGGCCAGGGAGTTCGAGCCCTGGTCTTCGATCTCCGACATTCCGACCGTGTCGTTCTCCGCCATGGCGTGACGAACGGGCGGGAGTAAAAAAGAACTGACGCCGCCCACCGCGGTCGGGACCCACGGCATCGGCGAACGGAAAGACGATGCATCCACCTCCGTCCCCGTCGACTGAAGCAACTCGACGAACGCCTCCATATAGTGTCGTGTCGACGAGGGAGCCCAGGAGTCCGACGTCGGATCCCGTCGACACCTGGCGGGCGAGCCGCAGGGGACGGCCCACGAAGAACGCTTATATCGGGGCCGGACGACGGCCCGGTATGCGACGCGTGCGCTTTCGGGACCCCGACGGCGAGGTGCGGAGCGGCGAGTGGACCGGCGAGGAGGGCGCCGAAGTACGGGCCTATCCGAGCGGCGGCGGCCGGTTCTCAGTGGAACCAGAGTTCTTTGCCGCCAGCGGCGTCGAACTGCTAGCGCCCTGCGACCCGTCGAAGGTGATCTGTGTCGGCCTCAACTACGCCGACCACGCCGACGAGTTCGAGGCCGAACTCGGCGTCGTCATCGGCGAGCGGTGCCGGCACGTCGACGCGAGCGACGCGGAGCGCGTCGTCGCGGGCTACACCTGCGTCAACGACCTCTCGAACCGCGACGACCAGGCCGTCGAGACCAATTGGGTCCGCGGGAAGGCCTTCGACGACGCCGCACCAATCGGCCCGGCGGTCGCCTCCTCCGACGAGGTGCCCGACGACGCCGCCGTGCAGTGCCGGGTAAACGGCGAACTCCGCCAGGACTCCTCCCGGGAGCAGTTCATCTTCTCGGTGCCCGAACTCGTCGAGGAGATAACGACACACATGACGCTGGAACCCGGCGACGTCATCTCGACGGGGACCCCGGAGGGCGTCGGCCCGCTTTCGGACGGCGACACCGTCGAGGTGACCGTCGAGGGCGTCGGAACCCTCACGAACGACGTTCACATTCCCTGATGCACTACTGGTTCCGGCCGGCGGTCCATCTCTGTGAGTCGCCGGACGCCGGCCGCACCATCTGCGGAGCGACGGTCACGGGCGCGTCGCCGACGGTTCGGCCGCTCCCCGAGGACGCCGACCCGGTCGGGTACTTTGACGACCGGGACACCGAGGTCTGCGGCAACTGCCGACGTATCCTCTCGGCCCGGGACGATTAAAGAAAGGCCGGCGGCATCCCGAGCAGGCCGGAGACGACCAGCAGGCCGACGGCCAGCACCGCCGCCGCGAGGTAGAATGGCCGGGCGTCCCGGGCCGGTTCCCGGATCTTTCTGTCGTCGACGCCGCGCTGTGCCCTCGCACTGCCGACCTCAACGGTCGCCGCCAGACCCAGCCACAGCGCCACCATCGTCAGGACGAGGTAACCGCGAGGGCTGCCGGTGAGCGATTCGACGGTGTACCCGGTGCCGGCCAGGTGGCCGCCCGTCAGGAGCATCAAGAGAGCGCTAACGCGGGTGACCCACTGGAGTTTCGAGACGACGCTCCCGAACGCTTCCGGCGAGACGTCGGCGTCCATCGCCAGCGGCAGAACGGCGGCGACGACGAACAGCACCGACCCGCTCCACAGCGCCGCAAACGCCGTGTGAACGGTATACATCGCGGTGTCTACAACCATGCCGACAACGCGACGCCGCCACACAAATCAGTTATCACATTCAGCAGAGCCGTTTAGTGCCGCGGCGCCGAGGCGACGGTATGGACCCGGAGGAAGCGTTCGGCGTCGGGCGGGGCGACGTCGTCGCCGTTGTCGGCGCTGGCGGCAAGAAATCGACGCTGTACGCGCTGGCGGCCGGCATCGGGCGGGCCGTCCTGACGGCGACCGTCCGCATCCCGCCCTTCGAGGGCCACGTCGGACGTCTCGTCGTCGCCGAGCGGCCGAGCGAGGCCGTCGAGACGGTCGACGAGGGCGACTGGCCGCTCGGCCTCGTGCCGGGCCGTGACGGCGACCGCGACCGCTACCTCGGCTACGACCCGGCGACCGTCGACGCGCTCGCGTCGGCCACGGACGCGCCCCTGTTGGTGAAGACCGACGGCGCCCGGCGGCGGTGGTTCAAGACGCCCGCGGACGACGAACCGCAGGTGCCGGCGTCGTCAACGATAGTTGTCCCCGTCGTCAGCGCCCGCGTCGTCGGCGAACCACTCTCCGAGGAACGGGTCCACCGGCCCGAGCGGGTCGCGGCCCTCACCGACCTGTCCGCGGGCGAGGAAATCGGCGTCGACGATGTCGTCGCCGTCTCGACTCACGAGTCCGGCGGCCTGAAGGGCATCCCCGAGGGGGCCGCGGTGCGGCCGCTCGTGAACATGGTCGACGACGATGCTCTTGAGGCGACCGCCCGCGAGGTGGCCGAGGGCCTGCTCGACCATCGGCGCGTCGACCGCGTCGTCCTCGGCCGGATGGACCTCCGGAAGGTCGTCGACGTCGTCGGATAAGGTCAGAACGCCTCGAAGTGGGGCCGGAGGTCCAGTTCGAGCGTCCACGCCGAGCGGTCCTGCTCGACCAGGTTCCAGTAGGCGTCGGCGACCGCGTCGGGGTCGAGGTGCGCCGTCTCGTCGTCGATGTCGGCGCCGGGCGGCAGGATGCCGTCGTCGATAGCGACGTGGGCGACGTGGACGCCCCCCGGTCCGAGTTCCCGGGCCATCGACTCGGCCAGACCGCGGCAGGCGAACTTGGCGGCGCTGAACCCGACGGCGCCCGCCCGCGGACGGAGGTGGTAGCGCCGGTGAAGACGACGGCGCCGCCGTCGCCCTCCGGCATGTCCTCGACGGCGGTCTGCGAGCAATGTAGCGCCGCCTCCGGACTGACCGACAGCGCCCGCCGGAACGCTTCGGGGTCCTGCTCCAGCAGACCGTCCCACGACGCCGCGCTGGCGTGGTTGACGAGTACGTCCACCGGGCCGAACGCGTCGTGAACCTGCTCGAAGGCGTGCTCGATGGTCATCGGGTCCGAGAGGTCCGTCGGGACGGCCAGTGCGTCGCCGGGCGTCTCCGTCCGGAGTCGGTCGGCCAGCGTCTCGAGGTACAACTCCGAGCGGGCGAGCAGCGCGACCGAACAGCCCTCCCCGGCGGACCGCTCGGTGAGCGACGCCCCCAGGTTCGGCCCGACGCCCGCGATGACTGCCGTTCTCGGCATGTCCCCACCGTCGACCCGGGGTGTTAAAGAAAGGTCACACCCGATGACGAGCACTTACTCCAGTCTGTCGGCGGCGTCCGCCAGGTCTGCTGGCGTATCGACGCTCTCGAAGCTGGACAGCGACCCGTGGGCCAGCAGGTCCGACCGCTCGACGACCACGTGCTCCAGGGAGAACAGCGGCTCGATGATGCGGACGTCGCCCTCCGCGAGCGCCGCCCGGCAGGCCTCGGCCATCGGTGCGGGCCGATAGACCGCGTGCAGCGGCTCGAACCAGTCATCCGGCTTCGGAACGGCCGCATCGACGTCGGCGCCGGCCGCCCGCTCGAAGAGGTACTCGACGAGTGCGGCGTCGAGAAAGGGGAGGTCGCAGGCGACGACGGCGGCGTACTCGGCGTCGGTGGCCTCCAGTCCCGTTGCGATGCCGGCGACCGGCCCGCGGTCGGGTTCCGCATCGAACGCGAACGTCGGGCTCAGTCCCGACAACGCCCCGGCGATGGCCGCCCGCTGGTCGGGACGACAGTTGATGACCAGTTCGTCGACGGCGGGGGTCAGGCCGTCGGCCACCCAGCGCACCAGCGGCGTGCCGGCCACGTCGACGATGGCCTTCTCGCGGCCGCCCATCCGGACCGACCGGCCGCCGGCGATGACGACGCCGGCGCGGTCAGTCATCGGTCGCCACCGTCGGCGCCGAGCGAGCGCACGCGGACGCTCGCCATCTTGTACCCGGGGATGCCGCTGGCCGGGTCGTACTGCTCGCCGGTGGCGCGGACGACCGTTACCGGGTCACCGTCGGCCTCGCGGGCCCGCTTCCAGACCGCCCCAACCGGTTCGTCGGCGGCGCCGTCCGCCTGGCCCTCGACCGTCGCGCACACGTGCGGGCCGTCGGCGCCACCCGCCTCGCTGTACGTCGGACGATTCGTGGAAAAGTGTTACACCTCTCACGGGAGATGGACGCCTACTTATGCCGCCGCGCCTCACGTGCGGGTATGCAACCACGGGATCTGTCGGCCCACGTCCCATACGAGGCCGGCCGGGGCGTCGAGGAGGTGGCCCGGGAACTCGGGCTGGACCCCGAGAACCTCGTGAAGCTCTCCTCCAACGAGAACCCGTTCGGCCCGGCCCCCTCGGCCGTCGAGGCCGTCCGCGAGCACGCGCCCGCGGCCCACAGATACCCCAAGTCGGCGGCGACGGACCTCCGGGAGCGCCTGGCCGACGAGTGGGCGGTCACCCGCTCGCAGATATGGCTCGCCAACGGCGGCGACGGCGCCCTGGACTGTCTGGCCCGCGCGCTACTGCGGCCCAGGGAGTCAGTGCTGGTGCCGGCTCCCGGCTTCGCCTACTACGCGATGAGCGCCCGCTACCACCACGGCGTCGTCGAGGAGTACCCAGTCCGGAAGGAGACCGGCTTCGCCCAGACGCCGGAGACGGTGCTGCCACACTACGACGGCCAGCGAGTCGTCCATCGCCGAGCGGACCGGCGAGGAGACGCTCGTGCTGGTCGACGAGGCCTACGGCGAGTTCTCCGAACGGCCCTCCGCGACGGCGCTGGTCGAGGAGCGCGACGATGTGGCCGTCCTGCGGACGTTCTCGAAGGTCTACGGGCTGGCCGGAATGCGGCTCGGCTACGCCATCGTCCCTGAGGCGTGGGCCGACGCCTACGCCCGCATCAATACGCCCTTCTCGGCCTCGGAGCTGGCCTGCCGGGCCGGCCTCGCCGCCCTCGACGACGACGAACACGTCGAGCGCACCGTCGAGACGGCCCGCTGGGCCCGCGAGTACATGGCCGACCACCTCGACTGTCACACCTTCGGGAGCGCGGGCAACTTCGTCCTGTGCGAGGTGGGCGACGGCACCGAAGTCGCCGAGGCGGCAAAGCGGGAGGGCGTCATCGTCCGCGACACCACCTCGTTCGGACTGCCGGGGTGCGTCCGGGTTACCTGCGGCACCCGGGAGGAGACCAGACGCGCCGTGGAGGTGCTGAACGGCGTCGTATGAGGGTGGCCGTGACCGGAACCCCGGGGACGGGCAAGACGACGGCCGTCGACCGGGTCGAAACCGACCTCGAGGCCGTCCACCTCAACGACCTGGTCCGCGAGGCGGGGCTCCACGAGGGCGCCGACGACGAGCGCGGAAGCCTGCTGGCGGACCTCGACGCCGTCCGCGGGCGCCTCGACGGCCGCGAGGACCTGCTCGTGGAGTCCCATCTCGCCCACCACCTCGACGTCGACCGGGCGGTGGTGTTGCGGTGTCGGCCGGACCGCCTCCACGAGCGCTTGCTCGACCGGGGCGAACCGGAGCCGACGGCCGCCGAGAACGCCGAGGCCGAGGCGCTCGACGTCGTCCTCTCGGAGGCCGTCGAGGCCCACGGCCTCGGTGCGGTGTACGAGATAGACACGACCGACCGGTCGCCCGACGAGGTGGCGGCCGAGATAGCGGCGGTCCTCGACGGCGACCGCGACCCGAGCGCCGGGACGGTGGACTTCACGGGCTACCTATGACGCTGGACAGGCTCCGCCCGGTGGCAGAGCAGGTGATGGAGCCGTTCGTGACGGCCGCCGACCGGGTCGGCCTGACACCGGACGGTATCAGCGCCCTGGCGTTCGGGTTCGCGGTCGGCGCCGCCGCCGTCTACACGCTCGCGGGGGGGGCAGTCGCCGGGGTCGAGGCCGACCCGACGCTGTACCTCGTCGGCGCCGGCCTCGTCTTCCTCAACGGGTGGATGGACCTGATGGATGGCGCGCTGGCCCGTCGGCAGGGCACCGACTCGAGGGCCGGCGACCTGCTGGACCACGTCCTCGACCGGTATGCCGACATCGTCATCGTAGCCGGACTGGCGGGCGGGACCGGCCAGTACCTGCTGGGCCTGCTCGCGGTCACCGGCGTCCTGATGACCTCCTACCTCGGGACCCAGGCGCAGGCGGTCGGCCTCGAGCGGGTGTACGGCGGCGTCGTCGGCCGGGCCGACCGGCTGGCGATAATCGGCGCCACCACCGCCGTTGTCGCCTTCCTGCCGGCGCCGCTGTACGGGCTGACGGCCGTCGGCTGGCTACTCGTCTTCCTGGCCATTGTCGGCCACCTGACCGCGCTCCAGCGGTTCTACTACTCGATGGCGGCCATCAAATAGCGGGAAAACCCTTTTGCGCCCCAACGGCAAGGGACAGCTATGGTCCAGTGTGAGATGTGCGGCACCGAGACGGGGTCGCCGAAGACGGTCAAAATCGAGGGCGCGGAACTGGACGTCTGTGACGACTGTGCCGACTTCGGCACCGAGGTCCGGACCCAGGAGACGTCCTCGACGTCGACGAAGTACTCCACGTCCTCCTCGTCGTCGTCGTCCTCGTCCTCATCGTCGTCCTCGGGGAGCACCTCCGGCGGCGGTGGCGGGGGCGGCAGCCGCCGCGACATGTTCGACGAGATGGACGAGATGGTTCAGGACTACGACGATCGCATCCGCGACGCCCGCGAGAGCGAGGGTCAGACCCAGGAAGAACTGGCAAACCAGCTCAACGAGAAGGCCAGCCTCATCCGGAAACTGGAGCGGGGCGACGTCCTGCCGAGCGACACCGTCCAGCGGAAACTGGAGAAGGCGCTCGGTATCTCGCTGTCGATGGGCGGCGGCGGCAACGATAGCGAGTGGTCCAGCGACTCCGCGACGGGCGGCACGACGCTCGGCGACGTCGTCAAGCGGAAGGACTAGTCCTCGAACAGCACGTCGTCGACGGTGGGATTAACGACCAGCTTCTCCGTTCCGTCGGCCGGTTCGTCCAGTTCGACCGCCAGTAGCTCCGACCCCTTCTTCGGCGTGAACGTCCGCTCGACGACGGTGCCGAGACGCGGCTCCCCGCCGACCGACACCCACACGCGACGA
>PXSE01000082.1 GCA_003022905.1 Halobacteriales archaeon QS_9_68_42 | reverse complement strand
ACCGTAGTTCGGATTGTTCTCCCCCTCGAACCTCCCATCGGAGAGTTTCTCGACTATCTTCTTGCGTCGCTCCTCCGACCACTCGGTTCCGTACATCGGGTTGCCATCGCCCTGCATTTCGCGACTGTGTCCGTCGTTCTTGCAAGCGACCGAACAGAACCTCCCCGGCGTCCAGTCACCACAGATTTTACACCGCGAGACGCCCACATCGTCTTTGAAATCCGCGATTTCGTCACCGGGCGACAGCTCTCGTAGTTCCTTCTCGACGAGTTTCCCGTCCGAATCAACTACGAAGAACGGATGTGTGAGGCTCGCGAGGACCGTCCGCCCGTCAGCCAGTTCGAGTTCAAAGAAATCGGTGACGCCGGAATCGACCAGTTTGCCCTTGTCGGACTGTATCTCGTTGGTCTCGAAGTCGACCGACGGAATCGGTTCGCCGTCCTCGGCAACGTCTTCGATTTCTTTTATTTCGGGTGAGGAGGGGTATCCAGTGACGACCTCGGTTCCGGGGGGTACGCACAGCGCGTCGGCCTCGTCGAGGAAGATGATGCGGTGGTCGTAGCCGCCGAAGGAGGCCCGTCCCGGACGACGTCGATGCCCCGCTGGTCGGAGGCGTTCAACTCGAGGAAGTTCTCCCGCCAGTCGTCGCCGTATATCTCCTTGGCGATGGCAATGGCGGAGGTGGTCTTGCCGGTACCGGCCGGCCCGGCGAACAGAAGATGCGGCAAATCTTGCTGGTTAATGTAGCGCCGCAGTCGCTCGGTGATGGCGTCGTGGCCGACGACCTCCTCGAGCCGCTGTGGGCGGTACTTCTCTATCCATATCTCCCGCCCGGTCCTCTCGGCGGCAGCCTCGCTCATGGGCGGTAGGAGGCTCCCGGCGGGCATAAACCCCGCGAGACTCCCCCAACCTATTTTTGCGTCCCCGGCGGGGGATTACCATGCGCCGAACCCCGTCACTCCTCCTGGCAATCGTCCTCGTCGTCACGGTGTTCACGGGCATCGTCGCCGCCGACACCCGCGCCGGCGGCACCGTCGTCATCGAGGAGGGCGAGTCCGTCAACGGCCTGTCGGCGACCGCCGGCACCGTCATCGTCGAGGGAACCGTCAACGGCGACCTCCGGGCGTACGGGGGCGACGTCGTCGTCACCGAGACCGGCAACGTCACCGGCATCGTCCGCGTCTACGCGGGTAGCGTCACCATCGACGGCACCGCCGAGGACACCGTTCTCGTCTACGGCGGCAGCGTCACCGTCGGCGAGTCCGGCTACGTCGACGACTCCTTCGGCGCCATCGCCGGCGACGTGACGCTCGCCGGCGAGTTCGGGAGCAACGTGAACGTCTTCGCCGGCACCGTCAACCTCGAACCGACCGCCACAATCGGCGGCGACCTCACCTATGAGGGCACACTCAACGACCGCGGCGGCACCGTCGAAGGCGTCACCCAGCAAACTCAGGAACTGGCGCTGATTCCGCCGCTCGGACCGCTGAACGTCGTCTTCTCCGTCTTTATGTTCTTCGCCAGTCTGTTCTTGGGTAGCATCCTACTATACGTTGCCCCCCGGTTCGCTGATGCCGCCTACGAGACCGGCACGGTGGAACCGCTCCGGACGGCCGGCGCGGGCGTGGCGGCCGTCGGCGGCGTCGCCCTCGCCGTCTTCCTGTTCGCCATCACCGTCATCGGTCTTCCCATCGCCGTGGCCGTCCTGCTCGTGACTATCGTCCTGTCGTGGATTGCCGCCATCTACGGCCGGTACGTCGTCGGCACGTGGCTGCTGTCGTATACCACCCGCGACAACCGCTACCTCGCGCTGTTCGTCGGCGTCCTTCTCGTCGGCCTCGTCGGCATCATCCCGTACCTCGGGTTCCTCGTCCGGACGGTCGTCTTCCTACTGGGGGCCGGCATCGTCGCGCTGGCAGTGCTCCGGCTCTACGACCTCGTCGTCGAGAGCCGGGGCGGCCTCTCGAACATCTAGCGGCACGCTAATACTGCCGGCTGTAATTCTTTCACCGCTCCTCGGCGATACCCGGGTAGGTCCCGTCCAGAACCCCGTCTTCCGGAGTGACTGCTTCACGTAGTCACAGCCGGCAGTATGAACAGGCCGGACCCCCTACTCCGGGTATGCGCGTGACGTGTGAGGTCGTCGGCGAGGACACCCGCAACCTCGAACTGGACGAGGATGCGACCTACGGCGACCTCCTGGCGGCGGTCGGCCTCTCGGAGCAGGAGGCGTCGGTGCTGGTCGAGGGGTCGCCGGTGCCGGCCGACCGCCCCGTCGACGCCGAGTCGGTCCGGGTGCTGCGGCTCGTCAAGGGTGGCTGAATGAAGGTCCGCCGCGTTGCCGACGAGACGGCGGCGGTTCGTGGAATCCTCGACGCCGCGATGCTGCGGGTCGAGGATGCGGCCCTCAAGGAAGGAACGACGCTCGTCGCCGTCGAGAACCGCCTCCTCGGCGCCTTGGTGCTGGACGGCGAAGAGATAGTTGCCGTTGCGGTCCGGCCCGGCCGCCGCGGGCAGGGCGTCGGGACGGCACTGGTCGAGGCCGCCGCCGACCGCCGCGAGCGGCTGACCGCCGGCTTCGACCCCGGAGTGCGGCCGTTCTACGAGTCGCTCGGCTTCGAGATCGAGTGCGACGACAGCCGGTGCCGGGGGGTCCGGCGCGCGGCGTAGCCGCCGAAAGGTCTCAGACCAGCGGCCGGACGATGTCGGTGCCGGCCTCCAGCAGTTCGGCGACCCGCTCGTCGTCGCCGGCCTCGGCGTACACCCGGAGCTTCGGCTCCGTACCGCTGGGCCGGACCAGGAGCCACGACCCGTCGGCCAGGAGGAGCTTGAACCCGTCGGCGGTGCCGACCTCCTCGACGGCGGTGCCGGCCACGCGGTCGGGAATCTCGCCGTCGAGCGCGTCGACGACGGCGGCCTTGCGGTCGTCGGGGCAGTCGACGCTGACCCGGTTCTGGACGATGTCGCCGTGTGCGTCCCGAATCCGGTCGAGGCGGTCGTCCAGCGGTTCTTCGGCGTGGGCGGCCGCCACAAGCAGGGCCACCAGCACGCCGTCCTTATTACGGAGGTGGTCGGTGACGCCGAACCCGCCCGACTCCTCGCCGCCCACCAGGGCGTCGTGGTCGGCCATCGCCTCGGCGACCCACTTGAACCCGACGGGCGTCTCGTGGACGGCCGCGCCGTTGGCCTCGGCGATGCGGTCGACGAGGAACGTCGTCGAGACGGTCCGGACCGCGTCGTCGGCGCCGCCGTCCCCCGACAGCAGGTAGTCGTACAGGCCCGCGAACACCCAGTTTGAGTCGACGAAGCCCCGCCGCGGGGTCACGACGCCCAGTCGGTCGGCGTCGCCGTCGTTGGCGACGCCCAGCCCGGCGTCGCCGGCCCCGACGCGGTCGATGAGCGTCCCGAGGCGCTCGCCGGATGGTTCCGGCGGCGTCCCGCCGAACTCGGGGTCGTGGCCGTCCCGGAGCCGGACCACGTCGGCGCCGGCCCGCTCGAGCAGTTCGTCGGTGACGCCGCGCCCGCTGCCGAACATCGCGTCGTGGGCGACGGTTACCCCCTCGAGGTCGGCGTTGACGAACGCCAGCGCGTGTTCGAGGTAGTCCTCGAGGAGGTCCTCCTCGTGGACGACGCCCCACTCGGAGTCGGGACGGGGGTCCGGCGGCCTGAGGTTGTCGGCCAGTCGGTCGGTGACGGACGGCAGTGCCGGCGCGCCGTCGACAGGGATGAACTTGATGCCGTTGTACGTCGGCGGGTTGTGGCTGGCGGTTACCTGTAGCGCGCCGTCGAGGCCGCGGTCGGTGACCGTCCAGGCGACGACCGGCGTTGGGGTGTCCCGGTCGGGGACGTGGGCGTCGATGCCGTTGACACAGAGCACCCGGGCGAGTTCCTCGGCGGCCGGTCGGGAACCCTCGCGGGGGTCGTAGCCGACAGCCACGGCGGGCCGGCCCTCGTCGGAGGCCTCCTCGCGCACGTGGTCGGCGACGGCCTGCCCGACGGCGCGGACCCGCGGCGTCGTGAACTCCTCGACGGTGGTCCGCCAGCCGTCCGTGCCGAACTCGATGTCCATGGGCCGCCGTCGCGCGGCGCGGACTAAAAACGGCCGGTGTCCGGCGGCCGACCGGGAGAGGAGGGCTTTTGCCGGGGCGGCACCCACGCCACGACATGGACGCGCCGCTGTGGACCGAGACGCACGCTCCGTCGCTGTCGGAGCTGCCGCAACCGGAGGTCCGGGAGGGCCTCGGGCGGGCCGTCGAGGAACCGATGAACCTCGTCGTCTACGGCCCCCGCGGCGTCGGCAAGACTGCCGCCGTCCGGGCGCTCGGGGCGGCCACCCACGAGGACCCCGACAACGACCTCGTGGAGCTGAACGTCGCGGACTTCTTCGACCGAACGAAAAAGGAGATTCGGAACGACCCCCGGTTCTCGCAGTTCCTGGAGGGCCGCTCGCGGCTCTCCAAGCGGGACATGGTGAGCCGCGTGCTGAAGGAGCAGGCCGCCTACCAGCCCGTCTCCGGCTCGTTCCGGACCATCCTGCTCGACAACGCCGAGGCAATCCGGGAGGACTTCCAGCAGTCGCTCCGCCGCGTCATGGAGCAACACTACGAGTCGACGCAGTTCGTCATCGCCACCAGACAGCCCTCGAAGCTCATCCCGCCCATCGAGTCGCGGTGTTTCCCGGTACCGGTGCGGGCGCCGACCCACGAGGAGACGGTCGGGGTGCTGGAGACCGTCGTCGAGCGGGAGGGCGTCGAGTACGACGACGACGGCCTCGAGTACGTCGCCGGCTACGGCGACGGCGACCTCCGGAAGGCAATACTGGGCGCCCAGCTGACCGCCGAGTCCGAGGACGAGATAACGATGGAGGCCGCCTACGAGGCGCTCGGCGACGTAGGGATGGCCGACGAGCTGGAGACGGTGCTCGCGGCGGCCGACGACGGCGAGTTCGCCGCCGCCCGGAAGGGCATCGACGAGCTGCTGTACGACGAGGGGTTCGAGGGCGACGAGATACTGCGGGCGCTGCTGGAGACCGCTCGCGGCCGCTACGACGGCGACGAACTCGCCAGGCTGTACCGGCTCGCCGGCGAGGTCGACCTCGAGATGTCGGAGGGCAACGCCGACCGGGTGCATCTCGGCCGACTGCTAGCCGAGCTGGGCCGGTAGTCCGCCCGGAAGGTGGTTGATGCCGAAGTTGGTCATCATCGCGGCGACCTCCTGGAGCCGCAGGTCGACGCTTATCGACTCCACCGGCGCGGTCATCAGCTCCTCAACGCGGGTCGTCCGGGTGTTCCGACCCTCCGCGACCGCGTCAATGATGTCCGTGCTGGTGACGATGCCGGTCTCGGCGCCCGGCACGAGGAGCGAACTGGTGTTCGCCTCGCGCATCGCCGTTGCGGCCTCGCTCATCGTGGCTTCACCCGATATTGTCTCCAGGGCGGGCGTCATCACCTCCTCGACTCGCTTCTCGTTAGCAGTTGCCATACGAACAGTGTTCGCCCAAGCCGCTTGGCCTTTGTCATTGCCGCAGTCCTCGCGCGGCCACCCGGTCAGCGGAGCACGTGGACGTGTCGGGTCAGAGAGCGGTGGACTGGCCGCTCGAGGCGGGCCTCGACGGTCCAGCCGGCGGCCTCGGCGGCCTCGTCGTAGGCGCGGTCGCCGACGACCACCGCACGGGGGGCGACCCGGCGGGCCTCCGCCAGCGCGTCGCCGACCAGCGCCGCGAGCGAGTCGTGCTCGACCTTCGACTGTCGGCCGTAGGGGGCGTCGAAGACGACGCCGTCAAAGGCGCCGTCGGCGAACGGCAGTCGGGTGGCGTCGCCGCGGGCCACCGCGAACCCGTCCTCGAGGTAGTGGGTCTCGAGATAGTGGGTCTCGAGATAATGGGCGAGGTTCTCGCGTGCGCCCGCGACCATTTTTGCTTGAGCATCGAGGCCGACGACGTCGCTGCCGACGAGGCCGGCCTCCACGAGGACGCCGCCGGTGCCGCACATCGGGTCGAGAACGCGGGCGCCGGGCCCGGCCCCGGCGACGTTCGCAAGCGCGCGGGCGTCGGCGGGGTCCATGCTGCCGGGCTGGAAGAACGGCTTCTCGGTGGGCCGGCGGGCGCCGAACCCGCGGTCGGTCTCGGTCTCGAGCCACCCCAGGGCGGCCGTCTCGGAGAACAACGCCACGAGCGTGTGGTCCGGGTCCTCGAGGTCGACGTCGAACCCCCGGTCGACGAGGACGGCCCCGAGGCGGCGCTCGGCGGCCTGGGTGTCGACGCCCGATAGCCCCCGGACATCGCGGGCCCGGACCGCAACTGACCCCGAACGGTCGACCGTGGCGGCCGAGAGGAGGGCGACAGCGTCCTCGACGGTCGGTCCGCAGGTGCCGATTAACCGACAGACCCGGCGGGTGTAGGCCAGCGTCGCCAGGTGCCGGCCGCCGCGGGCGGTCGCTAGTCCGGGCGCGAGTGCTTCGACGGCTGACCCGCGGCTCTCGGCCTCCCGGAGCGCGAGGGCGTCGTCGTTGCCGGCCAGCTCCAGCAGGTACACGTCCGTTCGTGACCGACGGCGGGTGATAAACAGCGCGGTCGACCAGCGGGAGACCGCGGAAAAGCGAGTAGCGAGGGACCTTCGGTCCCTCGGACCATGCGAACGGCGGCAGGGAGACGGCCTTGCCGTCCCCGATCGAGGCGGCTGTGCCGCCTCGTGGCCGCCGTGCGCAGACGGCGAAGCCGCGAGCCGCGCGGTCGACCAATGGGAGCCCGCGGATGGAGCGAGCGGTGAAACCGCGAGCCGCGCGGTCGGTTCGCCGGCCGTGCGGCCCGGCGGGAACGACCACGTACATTTATAAATCTTAAATACGTGTTTTAAGTCGAGTCATGCAGGAATCCAATGAGACCGAGGACCCCAAGGAGACCATCAACATCGAGAACGTGGTCGCCTCGACGGGAATCGGACAGGAACTCGACCTACAGAGCGTTGCCATGGACCTCGAGGGGGCGGACTACGACCCCGAGCAGTTCCCTGGTCTCGTCTACCGCACCCAGGAGCCGAAGTCGGCCGCGCTCATCTTCCGTTCGGGCAAGATCGTCTGTACGGGCGCGAAGTCCACCGACGACGTCCACGAGTCGCTCCGCATCGTCTTCGACAAGCTCCGTGACCTGGAGATTCAGGTGGACGAGGAGCCCGAGATCGTCGTCCAGAACATCGTCACCAGCGCCGACCTGGGCCGGAACCTCAACCTCAACGCCATCGCGATCGGCCTCGGCCTGGAGAACATCGAGTACGAGCCCGAGCAGTTCCCGGGGCTCGTTTACCGGCTGGACGAGCCCGACGTCGTCGCGCTGCTGTTCGGCTCCGGCAAGCTCGTCATCACCGGCGGCAAGAAGCCCGAGGACGCACGGGAGGCGGTCGACAAAATCGTCTCCCGGCTCGAGGAGCTCGGCCTACTCGACGGGTAGCGACACCTACTCACGTTGCCGCCACCTACGAGGCGTATGGTTCTCTTGCAGGCCGAGTTCGTCGGCGGCGGCCCACTCGCGCTCGTGGTCACGTTCCTCGTGGCGACGTTCTTCTCCGCGGTCACCCTCCATCTCGCCGCGCTGTGGGTACTCGGCGACGAGCCACACCAGAACGCGGTCAAGGCCGCGCCCGTCCCCGTGGTCGCGGTCCGGTACGCCTACGGGCTGACGACCCGCGGCGCGGCGCTGGTGTCGGTGTTCTACTTCGCCATCAGCACCATCTTCGCCTTCTCGTTTGCGAACCTCTTCCTGTAGTCCGCAGCTCGTAGTGACTACTGCGAGTTATTTCAGTATCGACCACACGACGGCGTGTAGGCCCCATACCGTGGCAACGGGCCTTACGGACGAGCAGTACCGCGGTGACGGCGCCCAGCACCAAGACCGGGTGAGCCACGAGGGCGACCGCCCCCAGTAGCGCCCCGAGCATCCCGACCGCGACGGCCGCAGTCGCACCGAGTCCATGCCAGCTCATTCCTATCGGCGTTCCAGTTCGTCTCATCACAGTAGATGGTAGGGCCGGAACGGCCTTACGTCTAATCTGAATGACGTTTCTGTAGATGGTCTCACTGAAACTCGTTTCAGTAGTCGGGGGTCACTCCGACTCTACGTCCACCTCCCGGGTGACGTTCTCGTCGCTCCACAGGAGGTGCAGCCGCATCCTCGGGTCCTCGCAGTTCTCGTATCGGAACTCGAGATCGTGTTCAAACTCCCAACTCGCGGATTCGCCGCTCAGGACATCAAGCACGATTGCGGCCTCGGGGGCGTATGCGACGTTCGGGCCGATGCGGTTCAGTGCGCCGACGAAGGTGCCGTCGACATCGCCAGTGTTCTTGACCGTGACCGTCGCCGTCACCGTCTCCCCCGGGGACACAGCTCCGGGGGCCTCGAAGCGGACATCGAAGGACGCCGGCGGTCGCCGGAGGCGTTCGAGGGCCGCCTCGTCGAACTCGTGGCTGGCGCCCTCCCACATCAGCGCCGCCGTTTCGCTCTCCAGCGGCTTGGGGAGGCTGAAAGCGAGCCATCCCGACTCCTCGCTGCCCCTGTTTCCGTAGGCGGTGTCGAAGTCCGCCAGGAAGCCGCCCCCGTCGCCGATATCCGTCGTCGCGTCGTACGTCCCGTCGGCCTCGACCGCAAACGACCCCAGCGGGTGCTCGTCGGGCGAGTCGACGGCCACCTCGACGATGACATACTGGTTCGACCGGCCGCCATACACGCCGTAGGAGTCCGGCGTGTTCAGCGTCACCACCTCGGGCCGGACCGCCACGTTCCGGACGGCCACGCCGTCACTTCTCTCGTCGCCCTCGTCGGTCGGTGAGTCGTCGTTCTCCTCGTCGCTGGGGTCGTCAGTCGGCGCGTCGTCGCGTGAGGGGCACCCAGCAATCGATGCGCCGAGGGCCGTCGCGCCGAGCGCCCGGAGGGTCCGTCTGCGCGTTCGCTGCATGTCCGACGTTGTCCGGGACACGGGTGAGGGACTTTCGGTAACTCAAACGGCCGTTTGACCGACGGCTACGGAACCAGCCGCTCGATTTCGGTCACGAGGATGTCGCTAGCGCCGGCGGCCTGCAGTTCCGGTACGACCTCGAATACCTCCCGCTCGTCGACGACGACGTGGACGGCGACGGCGTCGGTGCCGGCGACGTCCATCACCGTCGGTCCGCCCATGCCGGGGATGACGTCCTCGACGTCATCGAGGGCGTCCTCGGGGACGTTCATCATGAGGTAGCGCTTGCCCTCGGCGTCCAGCACCGACCGGAGCGCGGTCTTCACCTGCCGGATCTTGGGGTCGTCGGCCACCTCCGGGCGGGCGAACAGCCGGACCGACGAGGCGAGCACCTCGTCGACGACCTCGAGGCGGTTCATCCGGAGCGTCGTCCCCGTGGAGGTGATGTCGA
>PXSE01000081.1 GCA_003022905.1 Halobacteriales archaeon QS_9_68_42 | reverse complement strand
GATCGGCCAGGGCCGCTGGGAGACCGCCCGGGAGATCGTCGCCGAGAACGACGACGCCTACCTCATCACGATGGACGAGGTGACGCCGGACCGCCTGACGAACTTCGGGCTGGACGCCTACGTCAACACCGGCTGTCCCCGCATCACCACCGACGACGGTCCGCAGTTCAAGCGGCCGATGCTGACGCCCGGGGAGTACCGCATCGCGGTCGGCGAGGAGCCGCTCGAGGCCCTGGAGTTCGACACCTTCCACGGCACCTGGTAGGGCTCAAGTCAACTTCCGACACGCTTTTTTCCAGAACGTGCCGACGTAAAACGCATGTCGAGTCCTCCGTCCCGCAGTCTCGGCGTCGTCGCTCTCTGCCTCGTCGCCGCCAGCACGCCGGTCGCCGCCCAGCAGCCTTCCACCGGAGACCCCACGTTCTCGCCCCTCGTCGGGGCCCTGGTGTCGGCGTTCGTCACGTTCCTCGTTGCGGGCGGACTCGTCGCCCTCAAGCCGGACTACACCGAGCGGACGACCGACCGAATCCGGGACGCGCCGGGCAAAACGCTCGTCTACGGCGTCGTAATCGGAATCGCCGGGGCCGTCGTCGCCGTGTTACTGGCGCTGACCATCATCGGGCTCGTCGTGGCGATACCCCTGCTGATTGCCCTCGCCATCGTCGGGTTCCTCGGCTACCTCGCGGCGGGCCGGGCCGTCAGCGAACGTTGGGGCACGGCGCTGGCCATCGCGGTCGCGGTCGCCGCCCTCACTGGCGGCGTCCCTATCCTCGGGGGAATCGTCGGCTTCCTGATAAGCAGCACAGGGGTTGGCGCGGCGTTCCTCGATTACCGGGACGACAAGCAGGGACGGACGACCCAGGACGGCCTCGGAACGCCGGACGTTCCGGACCGCTCCGATCGGTCGACGGGCGGGGCGGTCGGCGGACAGGACTCGAAGCGACGGTCCGGGCCCTCCTCGGGTTCCGGGGCGGGCGACGGCGCCGGAAGTTCCGAACGGCCCGACGATGACGACCCGAGTTCGCCGCCGTGATCGTCGGCGCGGCGGCCCCGAAGATGTTTTTCCTCCCGGCCCGCAAGCGGAACCACTAATGCAGTTCACCCGCCGCCGCCTGCTTTGCGTCGCGGGCGCGGCTCTGGCGGCCGGGTGTAGCGAGTCCGAGGAGCCGACGAGAGACGGCACCGTAACGCCGGTCGAGGTGCCCCGCTCGCCCGAGGGTGCGCTGAGCGAGGCCGTCGACGTTCCTGTCCCGACGGTCCCGACGGGCGTCCTCCTGGGTGATGACCACCGCCGGCAGGTAATCGAACACCTCGAGGAACTCCGCGACCGGTCGGAGGCGGACCTGGCCGACGCAGACGGCATCGACCCCAACGACATCCCCCGGGAACTGGGCGGCCCCGGGCGGATCGAGTCGGCCGGCGAGCGCATCGAGAGCCTGGCGGAGTCCTCCGACCCGGAGCGGTTCCGCAGGGTCGACCGGAAGTTCCGGAGCCTCGGAAGGGTCGCCGGTTACGCGCGTGCCAGGTCCGGCGGCCTCGACGTCGACCGCCTCCGGGAGGCCCTCGAGAGCGAGCAGTCGGCCACCGACGCGCTGGTCGACGGCGTCGAGTACCGCATCGCGCCGCCGGTAGCCCGGCACCTGCCGACCGTCGAGGCCGCAGAGCAGGCCCTCGGCCACGCGGAGAACCGCCTTAGCGCGGCCGAGCGAGCGGTCGAGGCGGCCGCCGAGGCCGAGGACAGCGACCGCTCGACGCACGTGGGCACCGCGTGGGGTCGCATCGAACAGGCCCGCATCGCCCGAACGAACGCGGCCGGGTTCCTCGGGACGGCGACGGACCCGGCGGCCCCGAGCAGGCGAGAGTCCGCGGACCGACAGCGGACCGAGCGGATGCGGACGGTCCTGTCGTCGGTGCTGTCGCGCGCGTCCGAGGTCCACGAGCGACCGGTCGACGAGGCCGGCGGGTCCGAGCGGGTCGGCGAACTGCTCACCGCGGTCCGAGTTAGAAACGAGGCGCACGCGTTCGTCGGGGCCGCGGAATCGACCCTCGAGCGCCTCGACGGCGACTCCTTCCCGCCCGGCGCGGTCGTGGAGGAGAAACGGCGCGCGGTCAACTCGGTGTCACGCCTCGCGGAGACGGCTCCACTCAAGCGCGAACTGGGGGGGTTGGCCGAGGACATCATCGAGTACGGCGACCGCCTGGCGGCCGGCTCCGAGGAGACGAACGCTCTCACCGGGGCCCACTTCGTCTACGTCGGCGCACGGCGATTCGTCGAGCGGTCGCTGGCCAGCGGGGAGCGGCTCTCGGCGGCCCTCGACGGCTCCGAACTGGGATAACTGGGGAACATACACAAATCTATAAGAATGTCTGGGAAGTATCTACGGGCGATGACCGACGGGACCCCGGGGGCGACCCGACGGCGGCTGGCACAGGAACTAGCGGTCGTCGCCGGGTTCGAGGACCCCCGGGCGCCGCTGGAGCAGTACCACACGCCGCCGGAGCTGGCGGCCCACATCGTCCACGTCGCCGACCTGCAGGGAGACATCCAGGACCGGACGGTACTCGATTTGGGCTGTGGGACGGGGATGCTGGCGCTCGGAGCGGCACTCCGGGGGCCGGACCGGGTCGTCGGCGTCGACGTCGACCCGGCGCCGCTGTCGACCGCCGTCGAGAACGAACGCCGGGTCGGCGCGACGGCCGACGTCGCGTGGGTCCGGGGGGACGCGACTCGGCTTTCGCTTTCGCCCGACGAGCCTGTCACCGTCCTGATGAACCCGCCGTTCGGCGCTCAGGCTGGCAACGAGGGCGCCGACCGCGAGTTCCTCGAGACGGCCAGCGAGGTCGCCGACGTGTCCTACTCGGTGCACAACGCCGGCAGTGAGTCGTTCGTCGAGTCGTTCGCCGACGACAACGCCGGCGAGGTGACCCACGCCTTCGCCGCGGAGTTCGAGCTGCCGCGGCAGTTCGACCACCACACCGAGGCGTCGCGCACCATCGAGGCTGAAGTGTTCCGAGCCAAGTGGGCTACGACGGCCGGCGGGCGAACCTGACCCGGGTGCCGTTCCGCTCGGCGTAGAGGTTCCGGCCCTCGCGGCTGACCGTCAGACCGCCGACGGCCGTCGAGTTGTCCGGCGGCGGGACGGCCGCACGCCCGAGCGTCCCATTGTTCCGGGTCACGACGACGTCGAAACTCCCGTTGGCCGGGGCCACCGAGAGATTCCGCCCGGCGATTCGGGGCTCTGCCCGCGAGACGTCGCTCCGGTAGACGACCGGGTACTCCTCGGCGGTTGCCGGGCCGAGTCGGACGTGGTAGGCCGGCGGCCCGCCCGCCACCTTCCAGCCGTTCCTGGCCGCTACGATGTCGGCCGTCCACGTCGGCCCGCCGAGACGCACCCGTTCGGTCCGCTCGGCGGCCAGCCTGGACTTCGAGACCTCCTGCCACCAGATGTTGCGGCGCTCTGAGACGACGATGACGCCGCTCGCCTCGAGTCGGTCGCCGGTCGCGTTGCTCCCCGGTATCGGGACTGCCGGGATGTACTGGTTCTCGACGCTCTCGGCGTAGAAGACTGTGTAGTCACCGACCTCGGCGGCGTCGGCCTCCTCAAACCCCGCCCGGGGGTCGTCGACGACGAAGAGGTTGAACGGGACCGCCACGACCGCGACCGCAAACAGCATCGACACGAGCAGGCCGTAGGCCGCCTCCCGCCGCGAGAGGTCGATGCTGGAGACGAGGTCCCGCGCCGAGGCGGTGACGCCGGCGGCGACGACCGCCGCGAGCAGGAACACGAGCGCCGTCCCGAGCGCGCGGAACAGGCGGAACCGGTCGGAGCCCTCGATGACGTAGACGGCCCACAGCCCCCGGTCGACGGCCACGAGCAGCACCGCCAGCCAGATTCGGGCCGGCGAGGGCCACACCCCGCGCCGGTACAGCAGCGCCCCGCAGGCGGCGACGCCGACAAACAGGCCGAGCGCGTGGCCCTGGACGGCGATCTCGGCCCACCACGGCCGGGAGAACGACTCCCGGGCGACGCGAACGAGTTCGGGTGACCGGAGCGCCCGGAAGACGAGTCGCACGGCTCCCGTGAGGGCGAGCCCGACGACGGTCGCCAGCGGGAACCGGACGGCGGCGAACCCGACGAACGCGAACACCACCCCGGAGAAACCGATGACCGGGCCGAGCGCGAACAGCGAGGTCACCACGCCGGCGACGAACACCCCGGCGGTCCACGCGACGATGCGGGCGAGGGGGTTCGTCGAGAGCGACCCGAACGAGGAACTGCCGCGCTCCCGCGGGAAGTGGCTCCAGGCGTACTCCGCGAGCGACCCGAACACGAGCGTCCCGACCAGATTACCAATGAGGTGGCCGAAGCCGCCGTGGGCGAACGCCGCCGTGAGCATCCCCGTCGGGTAGCGGTAGCCCCACGCCCGGAACGGGATTGCGACGGGGTCGTAGGGGCTCGAGAGGCCGTCCTGGACGACGAGGTAGAAGCCGGCGACGCCGACGGCCGCAAGCAGGGTGCCCCACGGCACGCCCATCACCAGTCGGCGGCGCGCGAGCAGTCCCCACCGGCCGCCCGGCCGCGAGAGGGCATGTGCCGCCGCCAGCGAGGCGGCGACGCCCGCGACCACCAGCAGTTGCCAGCCGGCCGCCGGAACCTCCATGTCCGTCGACACGGCACCGACCGACAAAGAACCCGACGATCCCGCGGCCGCGGGCGGCGTCAGGCGCCCGGTTCGATGACGAGTTTGCCGAAGGCGTCCCGCTCTATCATGTCGTCGAAGGCCCGCCCCGTCTCCGCGAGCGGATACGTCTCGCCGACCGGCGGCTCGAAGGCGCCCTCGGCGAGCAGTTCGACGAGCGTCGCCAGCTCCGGCTGGGTGCCCATCGTCGAGCCGACTATCTCCTCGTGCCGCAGGAAGAAGGGTGCGAGCTTGAACTCCGAGGTGGGCGCGGCGGTCCGGCCACATATCACCATCGTTCCGCCGCGTCTCATTACCTCGAGGCCGGCCTGCGTGAACTCGCCGCCGAGATGGTTGACGACGGCGTCGGGCCGGCCGACGGCGCGCACCTCGCGGATCAACTCCTCGGGGTCGGCGCTCTCGATGGTGTGGGCACAGCCGAGTTCCTCGAGCCGTTCGAGCTTCCGGGACGACGTGGAGGTACCGATGGCGTCGGCGCCCAGCACGTCCGCGAGCTGGACGGCGGCGACGCCGACCCCGCCGGTCGCGCCCGGCACGAATACTAGGTTGGTCGGGCCGACGTCGGCGACCTTCAGCATCCGCCAGGCGGTGAGGTAGGCGGTCGGCAATGCCGCCGCCTCCCGAAACTCGACCTCCTCGGGTAGCGGCACCAGCCGGTCGGCCTCGACCAGCGCCTGCTCGGCGAGGGCGCCGTGGTACAGCATGAACTGCTCACAGAGGGTCTCCGGACCCTCTCGGCAGTACTTACAGGCGCCACAGGTCTCGTTGGGGCAGAGCAGCACCCGGTCGCCCGCCGAGACGGCGGCACCGTCGCCGGCCTCGCGGACCACCCCGGCGGCGTCCAGCCCCGAGACGAACGGCAGGGCGCCCTCGGGGACGAGCGCGGAGTCGCCCTGCAGGATCCAGAGGTCGTGGCGGTTGATAGAGCAGGCCTCAACATTGACGACGGCCTCGCCGGGACCGGGGTCGGGGTCGGGTCGCTCGCGTATCTCTACTTCGTCGCCGTCGCCGAAGTCGGTGAAGGCCGCGACGCGCATATGTTCTCCGCGAGCGGGAGCGCCGAATAGCTTTGGTGGGCGGCGCCGGCGCCCCTCAAAGGTCGGCGTACGGCCCGGCCGCGGCCGCGGTGAGGCGGTCGACCTGTTCGTCCGTGAGGTCGACCGTCGCGGCGGCGAGGTTCTCCTCGAGTTGCTCGACGGTGCGGGCGCCGACGATGGGCGCGGTGACGCCCTCGCGGGCCGACAGCCACGCCAGCGCGACCTGAGCGGGCGTCGCGTCGACCGCCTCGGCGACGGCGTCCAGTTCGTCGTGGGCGTCGAAGTTCGCCTCGGTGAGGTACGACGCCTCGAACCGGCTGGACTCGGCGGCAAGCGACTCGCCGGTCAGCCCCGCCTCGCGGTCGTACTTGCCCGTCAGGAAGCCTTGCCCGAGCGGGCTCCACGGACAGACCGCGATGCCGTACTCGCGGCACATCTCGAGGTAGTCGCCCTCTATCTCCCGGTCGACGAGGTTGTACCGCGGTTGGGAGACCGTGAACGGCTCCAGGCCCTCCCGGACGGCGAGCTCGTTGGCCTTCGCCACCTTCCAGGCGTTCGGCCGCAGCGTCGAGGTTCCGAGGTAGTGGACCGTCCCGTCGTCGATCAGCCCCGAGAGGGTGCGCATCGTCTCGCGGGTCGGCGTCGCGTCGTCCCAGCGGTGCAGATACAGCACGTCGACGTAGTCGGTGCCGAGCCGCTCCAGCAGGGCGTCGATGCGGTGCCGGACGTTCTTGCGGTTCGTCCCGCGGCTGTTGGGGTCGTCCTCGCGGGTCTGCCAGTATATCTTCGAGTCGCCGATCCACTCCTCGGCGACGCCGCCGCCGTAGATGTCGGCGGTGTCGATGAACCGGCCGCCGGCGGCCTCGTAGCCGTCGAGCAGTTCGTGGGCCCGCGCTTCGCCGATTTCGAGGCTGCCGGCCTCGGTCTCCTTGCCGAACCGCCAGGTGCCGAACTGGAGTTCGCTCGTCTGTATGCCAGTGTTCCCGAGTGGAACGAAATCGAGGTCGATGTCTTCCAGCGCCATGTCCGAGGGTACACCGACGGCGGGCAAAAGCGTTCAGGGAGCGGCAGGGAAAGCGACCAACGAGCATCCGCGCGAGCGGCGCGAGCGAGGAAACCCGACGAGCGAAAAGCGAGGTTCCTAAAGCTCCATCTCGCCGTCTATTATCATCTTCGCCTGCTCCGCGAGGGCGGGGACGCCCTCGCGCATCTTCGGGTACATCGGGTCGTCGGAGTTGCCCTCCAGGTAGCGCCGGAAGAACATCTCTCCGAGGCCGGCCAGCTTGTAGACGGCCAGCACCCAGTAGAACCGCGGGCTGTCGAACTCGAAACCGGTCTTCCGGCCAGCGTCGGCGTCGGCGGCTCGGGGTCCTTCGGCTCGCGCCAGTACGACAGCATCCATCCGAGGTCGGTGAAGGGGTCCCCGAGCGTCGACATCTCCCAGTCGAAGATGGCGGCAGTTTCGGGGTCGTCGCCCGGGGCGAAGATCACGTTGTCGAGCTTGTAATCGCCGTGGACCAGCGTCGAGGGGTACTCCTCGTCGTCGGGGACGTTGTCGTACAGCCAGTTCATTACGTCGTACAGCGCGTTGACCTCCCGTTCGTCGGCGGTGACCTCGAAGGCCCAGGTCAGCTGTTCGGACCACCGGCGGACCTGCCGCTGGGTGAATTCGGGCGGGTAGCCGAAGTCGCCGTGCTCGAGGCCGACGGCGTCGTAGTCGACCTCGTGGATCTCGATGAGGCGGTCGACCATCTCGTGGCCGATGCGCTCGCGGGACGCCGGGTCGGCAAAGCGGCCCGGTTCGGCGTCCCGCAGGATGTCGCCCGCCTCGCGTTCCATCGCGTAGAAGTCGCTGCCGACGACGGAGTGGTCGTCGCAGGAAAGCACCGTCGTCGGCACCCGGACGTCGGTGTCTTGGAGGGCGTCGATGACGCGGTACTCCCGGAGGACGTCGTGGGCGTTCTCGGCGGTCTCGCCCGGCGGCGGCCGCCGGATGACCAGCTCCCGGTCGCCCCAGGTGACGAACAGCGTCTCGTTGGAGTGGCCCTCCTGGTGGTGGCTGACCTCGAAGCGGTCGGCGGG
>PXSE01000080.1 GCA_003022905.1 Halobacteriales archaeon QS_9_68_42 | reverse complement strand
GTCGTCCTCCGGGGCGGCGTAGTCCATCGGATACTCGGTTTTCCACTCCTGGCACTGCCGCCGCCAGGCATCGGCCGACGGCGACCGCGGCATCGCGGTTGCGAGCTGTTTCATTACGGCCGCCGCGTCGCCGATCAGCGGGTAGTCCGCCTCGACGTTCTTCGAGATTTCAGCGGGATCGATGTCGACGTGGATTATCTCGGCGTCGGGCGCGAACGTCTCGACGCCGCCGGTCAGTCGGTCGTCGAACCGGGTGCCGACCGCCAGCATGCAGTCGGTCATCGTGATGGCCATGTTGGCGTAGCCGGTGCCGTGCATGCCGGCCCACTCCAGCGACAGGTCGTGATCTTCGGGGAACGCGCCGATTGCGGGCATCGTCGTGATGACCGGAATCCCGTGTTCGGTGGCGAACGAGCGCAGTTCCTCGCAGGCCTCGGCCTTGATGATGCCGCCGCCGGCCAGGATGACCGGCCGGTCGGACGCCGCCAGCACCTCGGCAGCCTCGGCGACCGACTCGGGGTCGGCCGTCTCCGGCGGGTCGTAGGTGGTCGGCGTCCGTGGCTCGCCGGGGTCTTTGGTGGCGGCCCCCTTGGTGACGTCCTTCGGCAGGTCGACGAGCGTCGGGCCCTGGCGGCCGCGCTCGGCCAGCGCGAAGGCGGCTGGAAGGCGTCGCTGCCGACGAAGTCGGTCGGCACCTGGCCGGTCAGCGCGACGACGGGGTCCGAGTCCATGTTGGAGTCGGCCAGCCCGGTGACGAGATTCGTCGCGCCCGGCCCGGAGGTGGCCATACAGACGCCCGGGTCGCCGCTGACGACCCCGTAGGCGTCGGCGGCGTGGGCGGCGCCCTGCTCGTGGGCCATCGTGACGTGGTCTATCTCGGAGCTGTACAGCGAGTCGTACACCGGCATGATGGCCCCGCCCTGGACGCCGAAGATGTGCTCGACGCCGGCGTTCTCGAGGGCGCGGACCACCGCGTCGGCGCCGGTCTCCACTTCGGTGGGCCCCACCTCGGCGGCGGCCTCCGTCGGCGCCTGTTTCGGCTCGCCGCTCATGGCGACGCACCGGTCGTGCGATACCGTCGATTCGTGTCTCGTGTGTACATGATTGTGTGGTCGGGACTGGTCGGAAGCGATGCGAACCGCAACGAAGAGAGGGGTGCTGTAGGGGCTAGAGAGCCCCTACAATAATGATCGCGACGCTGGACGCCCACGGCCGTCGTTCGGCGGTCGTCCCCGTCATCACGTCGTTTGTAGCGCGACGGATGCTCATAAGCGTTCCGCGGCTCGCAAGCGTTGCGTGCCCGCCCGGGCGGCGCGGTCGCCGGCCGGAACGGGCAGTCGTGCACCCGCGGCTGTGGCAATCGAGGGCTGTCCGTGGAGGCCATCCTACACGCGGACCTCCTCGCGTCGGACGCCCACGTCGCGGGCGAACTCCTTAAGACGCTCGAAGGTGACCTGCTCCTTCTCGGCGCCGTGCTTCTTGACGCGGCGGGTCACCTCCCGGACCTCGGTATCGGTCGGCTCGAAGCCGGCGTTGACCAGCCGCTCGCGGACCGAGTGGGTGCCGGTGTGCTTGCCGAGCACCAGCTCCCGGGTCGCGCCGACCATCTCCGGGGTCATCACGCCCGGCTCGAAGGTGTCGGCGTTCTCGATGACGCCGGCGGCGTGGATGCCCGACTCGTGGGAGAAGGCGTTGTCGCCCACGACGGGCTTGTTCGCCGGCACCGGGATGTCGCTTTTCGCCTCGACGACCCGGCCCAGTTCCGTGATGCGCTCGGTCTCGATGCCGGTGTCGACGTCGTATAGCGACTCCAGCGCCATCACCACCTCCTCGTAGGCGGCGTTGCCGGCCCGCTCGCCGATGCCGTTGACCGACACCTGCGACTGGGCGGCGCCGGCCTCATAGCCCGACAGCGCGTTCGCCGACGCCAGCCCAAAGTCGTCGTGGGTGTGGACGTCCACCTCGGCGTCGGTGTGGGCGACGACGGTCTCGACCATGTCGTAGAACCGCCGCGGCGTCGCCACGCCGCAGGTGTCGGGGATGTTTATCCAGTCCGTCCCCGCCCCGGAGACGGCCTCGATGACATCTATCAGGAACGATTCGTCGGTGCGCGTGGCGTCCATCGGCGAGAACATGCAGGTGGCGCCGGCCTCGACCACCCGCTGTACGGCGGCCACCGACCGCTCGACGGCCTCCTCGCGGCTGGTGTGCATCGAGTCCTGCAGTTGGACATCGCTCGTCGAGCAGAACACGTGTACCATGTCGACGCCGGAGTCCAGCGCCGCCTCGATGTCCTTGTCGACGACCCGTGCCAGCCCACAGACCGTCGAACTCGAGGCCGCGTCCGCGATATCCTGGACCGCCTTGAACTCCGCGTCGGAGTTCACCGGGAACCCCGCCTCGACGACGTGGGTGCCCATGTCGTCGAGCACCGCGGCTATCTCTCGTTTGTCCTCGTAACTGAACGATGTACGGGGTGACTGTTCGCCGTCGCGTAGCGTCGTGTCGAAAATCCGGGCCTCGCGTATCTCCGAGGTACTATCCAGCGTGCCCTGGAAGAACTCGACCCGCCGGCGAAGCCGACGTATCCTCGTGGTGTGTCATTGCAACTCGACCGAGAGTTCCGAGGGTATTTAAAACTATGCTTGAGACAGATGTTGCACGGGGGTTTGTAAGACGACACGGCGCCCGGACGCCGGGAACCGCCCGACGTAAACGCCTAATACGCGTTGGGTGTCCCTTGTACGATTGGTATGCAAGTCCGTCCGCCTGACGACGAACCCGTTGATTACGGCTCGAAAGTTCGAAATTATCTCTCGGCGGCCTCGTGCGCGGTCCGGAACTCGAAGAACGTCCAGTCGGTCGGGGGCCGACCAGCCACAGTTAACTCTTCTCGGCGCAACGCGTTCCGTGTGCTACGGAGTTTCGACGGCACGGAACCTGACATCCACGACAGCGCCTACGTCGACCCCGCGGCGGTGGTCATCGGCGACGTAACGCTGGAGGCCGAGGCCAGCGTCTGGCCGAACGTCACGCTGCGCGGCGACCACGGCCCCATCGTCCTCGAGGAGGGCGCCAACGTCCAAGACAATGCCGTCCTCCACGAGGGCGCGACTATCGGGCCGTACGCGACGGTCGGCCACACCGCAATCGTTCACAATGCGGAAGTCCGCGAGCGCGGTCTGGTCGGGATGGGCGCGACCGTGCTGGACCGCTCAGTCGTCGGCGAGCGGGCGATGGTCGGCGCCAACAGCCTCGTCACCGAGGACACCGAGGTCGAGCCGAAGACGCTGTACGCGGGCACGCCCGCGGAGAAGGTCAAGGAGGTCGAGGACTCGCCGTGGGCCTACGCCGGCGACCGCTACGTCCAACTGTCCCGCGAGCACATGGAAGGCTCGGAGCCGGTCGACCGGTAATTCACAGTGCGCGCGGGCGAGGACGCTTGCCACCACCGGGCCGCCGTAGCCCACCTCGCCGAAATCGTTCTCGTCTTCAGCGGCCGATTCGGGCGACCGGCCAACGGGAATCGAGGTGCGGTCGGGCGGGAGGGTTCAGACCAGCCAGTGGACGAATATCTCGCCGGCCGCCTCGACGGCGTCGGGGCCGTCAACCGCTCCCAATGCTCAGTCGTCGTCGGCCGCCGCGCTGTCGGCGTCGGGCACGTCCTCGAGGGGGTCGGTTCGGTGGGTGCCGGTCGGCGGCAGGTTCACCTCGGCGGCTGGCGAGGACTCGAGGTCGATGTCGCCCTCGATTGCGTCCATCTCGCCGTCGGCCTCGCGAACGTCTTGGTCGATGCGCATCGAGCAGAACTCGACGCCGCACATCGAGCAAAAGCGGGCCTCCTTGTAGTTGTCACCCGGCAGGGTCTGGTCGTGGTAAGAGCGGGCGCGTTCAGGGTCCAGGGCGAGCTCGAACTGCCGGCGCCAGTCGAACTCGTAGCGGGCCTCCGAGAGGGCGTCGTCCCAGTCGCGGGTGCCGGGCAGGCCATTGGCCACGTCGGCGGCGTGGGCCGCGATACGGTAGGCGGCCAGGCCGTCCCGGACGTCCTCGGCGTCCGGCAGCCCGAGGTGTTCCTTGGGCGTGACGTAACAGAGCATCGCGGCGCCGTGGCGGGCGGCCTCCGTCGCGCCGATGGCGCTGGTGATGTGGTCGTAGCCTGGCGCCACGTCGGTCACGAGCGGCCCCAGCACGTAGAATGGCGCGCCGTCACAGACCTCCTCTTGGCGCTCCATATTGCCTCGTATCTGGTCCAGCGGGACGTGACCCGGCCCCTCGACCATGACCTGGACGCCGTGGTCGTGGGCGACCCGCGTGAGTTCGCCGAGCGTGTCGAGTTCGGCGAACTGTGCGTCGTCGGAGGCGTCCGCCAGCGACCCCGGCTGGAGGCCGTCACCGAGGCTGAACGTAACGTCGTGTTCAGCGAACATCTCGCAGATTTCCTCGAACTGCGTGAAAAACGGGTTCTGCTCGCCGTTTTCCTCCATCCACTGGGCGAGGATGGACCCGCCGCGGGAGACAATGCCCGTCGTCCGGCCGTCGGTCAGCGGCAGGTGCTCGGCGAGCACGCCCGCGTGAATCGTCATGTAGTCGACGCCCTGCTCGGCCTGCTTCTCGATGACCTTGAGGAGGAGTTCGGGCGTCAACTCGGCGACGTCGTTGACGCGGGTGACCGCCTCGTAGATGGGGACGGTGCCAACCGGCACCGGCGAATGGCCGACATTCGCCTCCCGAATCTCGTCGAGGTTCGCGCCCGTCGAGAGGTCCATTACCGTGTCGGCGCCGTAGTGGACGGCCGTGTGTAGCTTCCGGAGTTCCTCCTCGAGGCCGCTCGTCGTCTCACTGTTGCCGATGTTGGCGTTAACCTTCGTGGCGAACTCGCGGCCGATTATCATTGGATCCAAGGCATCGTGAGCATGGTTGTCCGGGATAACCGCCTGACCGTCGGCGACCTGCTCGCGGACGAACTCCGGGTCGCGGTTCTCCCGCTCTGCGACCCGCTCCATCGCGGTCGTCACTTCGCCCGCTTGCGCTCGCTGTAGCTGGGTTTCCTGCATAGATAACCTAGTGATACAACTCGTTAATAAAACTTGCTGGCGCCGGCGGTCGAGGCGGAAGAGGCACGGGCGACTCGGAGTGATTACTGCAACCGTTTACCGGTACGACCGCACATCACCGCGCGGTCGATGCCAAAATGATTTACGGTACTCAGTATCAGTCGTTGGCCGGAGTCGGGCCATCGGCTAGGGCGCGCCACGTCGCCGGCGAGAGCGTCGTCATCACGGGGTCGCCTCCGCGACGGCGGTCACCGACGCCGGTTCGTGGCGGGCGACCGCCCGGAGCACCGACCCCGTCGAGTCGGCGCCCAGCGTCGCGGCGAGCTCCGCGTCCGCCTCCGCCGGCGCGACCCGGAGCGTGCCGGCGACGACGGCGGTCTCGACGAGGTCAGCGTCGCACAGCACCTCGACGTGGTACCGGACCGTCGACTTCGTGACGCCCACGGTCGCGGCGATGGCCTCCAGGGACTCGCCGGGCGTGCGCTCGATTGCCGAGAAGGCGGCGGCCCGCGTCGACTGCTCCAGAACGCCGTCGGTGTCGATGCGGCCGAGCGACCCCGTCGGCGCCGCCAGCCGGAGGCGGTCCAGCGTCGGCCCGTCGAAGCCAATGCCGCCCGTCGACAGCGACACCACCTCATCGGCGGCGTCGGCCCCGCCGGCAACCGGCGGCGCCAGCAGAGTGAAAGAGAGACAGACGAGCAGAATCGCAACCAGCGGCCGCTTGTCCATACCGGCTCTCCGCGGTCGGTCCGTGTATACCTTGTGGCGCGCCCGTCGAAAGGGTGTACCCGTCGTCGAACCCCTCGACGCCGTCCAGTTCCAGGGCGAACTCGGGGGTGAACGCCGCCGCGGGCGTCTCGAAGCCCTCGTGGGCGCCCTCAAGGACGCCCCCCGCGGCCGTCGTCGCGGCGTCTACTGTCAGCGCGTAGGTTTCGGGGGTCTTCAGCCGCGGGGTGATGGTTCGTTCGCCGTCGGTGGCCTCGCCCCACACGTAGCAGGCGCCCCGTTCGCGCCGGCGGTCGGAGGGGCCCGTGATGAATAAGTCGGTCATCGACTGTAGGGTCCGCTTCACCGGCGGAACCGAGAGGAACGGCAGTACAGGCCGGGCGGCCCGGAGCGCCGTCTCGGCGGCCTTCGGCATCGCGGCCTAGGCCTCGACGCTCTCGATGCCGGTCGGATAGTAGGCCGTCGAGACGTCGCCCCAGGGGATGGTGACGGCGTTGCGCTCGCCGCGGCCGAAGTCGACGCGACGGCTCCGGTGGGCGGTCGGCACGCCGACGATGTCCCCGCCGCGGCGGACCTTGCCGCCGTCGCCGGCGTGTTCGATGGCCGACGCGAGCGTCCCGCCGGAGAACCCGCCGTCGGGGTCGAAGCCGAGTCGCAACTCGGTCGCCTCCGGGTGGCGGTCGTGGAGGTGGTCGGCCAGACAGTCCGTCGGCACGACGTCGAAGCCGACCCCGGGTAGCAGGCAGACGCCGACCCGCTCGGCCGCGGTCCCGCTCAGCGATGGCCTCGAACGCCGATAGTTCGCCCGTGATGTCCAGGTAGTCGGTACCGGTCTGCAGACAGGCCTCTACGAGCGGTTCGTACGTCTCGACGAACGGCCCTGCACAGTTCAGCACCGCGTCGACGCCGTCAAGATTCTCGCGGGCGCCGGCCGTCTCGAAGGAACGACTCTCGCAGTCCAGCCGCCGCCCGAGGTGCTCGGTCTCGACCTCGTTGCGCCCCGCGACGACAACCTCGACGTCGCGGCCGACGGCCTCCTCGGCAATCAACTCGCCGGTGTATCCGTACGCGCCGTATATCAGCAGGTTCATATCTGATGCCTCGTCGACAGAGTAGAAAACCCGTCGACAGTGCTCTCCCGTCGCCGCACGGAGCCGGCTCCCGACTGCCGCACGGCGCCAGCAGAGAAATTTCCGGGGAATTTTGCATCGTCGTCAGCCGGAGCGGACGTTTAAATGGGTCTCCGCCGTTTGGAGGGACGATGGACGTCGAATTGGCGAGCGACCGCTCCGAGGCGGTCCTCAGGGAGATTTCGGAGGCGGTGATAGTCGACCGGGCGTTCCTCGAGACGGTCCTGACGGGGGTTCTCGCCGAAGGACACGTGCTGCTCGAGGACGTGCCCGGGACGGGGAAGACGCTCACGGCGCGGAGCCTCGCGAACGCGCTGGGTCTGGAGTTCAACCGGATACAGTTCACGCCGGACCTGTTGCCCTCCGACGTGACGGGGTCGCACATCTACGACGAGGAGACCGGCGAGTTCAGTTTCCGCGAGGGGCCGATCTTCTCGAACGTCGTGCTCGCCGACGAGATCAACCGTGCGCCGCCGAAGACCCAGGCCGCGCTGCTCGAGGCGATGGAGGAAAAGCAGGTGTCGGTGGAGGGTGAGACCCGCTCGCTTCCCTCGCCGTTCTTCGTC
>PXSE01000079.1 GCA_003022905.1 Halobacteriales archaeon QS_9_68_42 | reverse complement strand
GGCCTTCATGCCGCGACTGTAGGAGGCGACGAGCGTCCCCTCGGTGGTCGCCAGCGGAATCGGGTAGTAGCCGTCGGCGTGCTCGCCGTCGACCTTCACCGGCCCGGCCAGGCCGAGCGGCATCTGGGCGACGCCGATGAAGTTCTCGACGTTACTCTCCCCCCTCCCGGCGTCGAAGGAGAACTCGGGGACGTGCTCCAGTTCGACGCCCGTCTCCTCCTCGATGTACTCGTGGCGCATCTCGATGGCCTCCTCACTGTAGTTGTCCTCGGCGTCGCGCGGAATCGACGGCAGTTGGCCCTCGTCACGGATGGTGTCGCCGATCTCCAGCGACAGGTCGCCGAACGGCTTGGCGGTGAACTCGACGGATATCTCGTGGTCGCCGGCGGGAACCTCCATGTCCTCGACGACGACGGTGACCGTCCGGCCGACCGGGAACTGAAGGGGGTCGTTCTCGGACACCTCGTCGAGGCCGAACGTCTTGCCGTCGGCCGTCTCCAGGCGGATCCGCTCCGGGGCTATCTCCTGGCCGTTGATGACCAGTCGGCTGATGCCGGCGAACTTGGCGTCTTGGAGCCGGTTTTTGACCTCGAACTCGACGCCCCGGTCGGTGTCCTTCAGGCTCCCGTAGGTATAGAGTCGTTTTAGTACTTTGTCAGGAACATCGAGTGAGACGAAACTGCCCCCCGACCCGACGAGGTTGGCGTAGACGCGCTTCAGAATCCCGCTGTCCGGAGTCGGAATAACCATTGGTATCCCTCACCCACTTCGCAAACGTTTAAAAAGATTGTGTGGGTCCTCTGGGGAGTGTTCAGATAAGCGGCGGTGGCCTGCACAGTCCACTGCCGGGTGGGACTGGAAGGGGCCCGACCGGTCGGCGGCTCCGGACGTTCACGGCGCTACGCGCCGTGAGCTCGGGAGAGCAGAGCTCTCCCGGTGACGCTAGCAGAGAGGGAGCCTGCGGCTCCCGCAAGCAGTCGGCGCTGTGCGCCGACGACAGCGAGGGACCGGCGGTCCCTCGGGCCGCTGGCGTGGCGGCGACGCCGTGGTTCGAAAGAGCGACGCTCTCTTGTCATACTGAGGGAACGGAGTTCCCTCGTAGCTCGCGGGACCGAAGGTCCCGCTCACTCACAAAAGGCGCGAAGCGCCTTTCGAACGACCACGAAAGAGGTTGCCGGCACTGCCGGCAACCCGCACGGCGGAGCCGCGCGAGAAAACCGCAGGACGAACTCCGGGGATCATGGTTCGAAAGACGGCTCCGCGAGCCGTCGTTCGTCATCCCGGAAATCGCTGATTTCCGGAGACAGCGAGTCAGAGCCGCCGAGCGAGAGGGGGCTTCCGAGGTGGGCCCAGTCGAATCGTCACTGCCTGATCCCTTATCTGAACAGTACCGGCCGACCGGAAATCGGCCCTTTTTCGAGGCGACCCCGCCTACCGACGACCAATGACCCTCTCGGAGGAGGCCCGCACCCGCATCGCGGACCTGGTCGCCCTGCAGCCGACCAAGAACGGCGAGTTACAGGACCGCTGGGACATGGACAGCGGCAGCGAGGTCCACCAATACCTGGAGTCCGAACTGGAGGAGTACTACTACCGCAACGAGGACAGCCTCATCTGTGCGACGCCGGCGGCCGCCGAGGAACTAGGCGTCGACCCCGACGACGAGGCCGTCCGCGTCCCGGAGCTACAGGTCCGGATTCTCGAGGTGCTGCCCGGCCCGGACGCCGACCCGCAGAGTGTCGTCTCCGTGCTGCAGGACCTCCGGGAGACGGGGCTGGAAACCGACACCGACGCGGTCCGATCGGGACTCCGGAGCCTCGAGGACAAGGGCCTTGTCGCCGTCGTCGAGAAGACGGTGCCGACGTTCCGGCTGGCCGTCGACCGGGACGAGTTCACCGTCGAGGTCCTCGACGACGACCGCCCGGCTTAGCGGCGCCGCTCGCGCTTCCGCTCCAGTAGCCGTTTCGTCGCTCTGCCAGGGCCGCCCTCGATGGGCCAGCTCTTTCGCCGCCAGGCCGGCGGCTCCGGCTCGAACGACGGACAGTCCGCTGAACACTCGGCAGCCGTCTGCTCGCGGCCCTTGGCGGCACACCACGGGAACGGGCCCGACGGGTCCCGCATCCGAAACTGCCGGCAGTCGGGCCGCATCGTCTCGGCGTATGCGCGCCACCCCTGTTCGTAGGCGCGCTCGGCGACCTCCAGCCGCTTGTGCCGCTTCCAGTCGGGGTCGGCGTACTCGAAGCGGGCCGCCGAGGCCCCGTCGTCGGGGCGCTCGAGGATGCGCGTGCCCGGCGCCGTAGCGTCGAGCGTCCGCGGGTTCCACACCGGGTCGGCCCGGGGACCGTCCGCCTCGACTGCTAGAATGCCGACCTCGACGGGGACGGCCTCAAGCAGCGCCCGCTCGACGTCGCCGTCGGCCGCCGTCGCCAGCCACACCTCGTCGGCCAGTTCCAGCGCCACGTCGTGTTCGAGTTGGCCGGAGAGCGCCCGGGCCGCCGAGGCGTCGAGGTCCGGCTTGTTCTCGATTGCGACGACCCGGTCGACCCACTCGGGGTACCGGTAGCGGCGGCGCAACTCGATTCGGTTACCGCGCTTCCGTGTCTTGACGAACCCCCTGTCCGCGGCGCGGTGGGCGGCCTCCCGGACGTACCGCCACGGGTAGCCCGGGTCCGGCAACGCCTCCCGGTAGTAGGTCCACGAGGCGGGCGCGTTGCGCGCGACGTGCAACAGGTCTGAGTCGAGGCGTTCCTCGCCGAACGGCGCCCGCCGCTGTAGCGCATCCTCGGTGGTCTCGATGACGACGGTGTCCCACCGCCGGCGACGGGTGCCGAGTTGCCGGGCGACCAGCGGGACGATGTCGCCCGCGTCACCCTCGCCGTCTGGCGGCCAGTTCCGTTCGGCCCAGGCGCAGACCCGCAACTCGAAGCCGAACTCCTTCACGCTCGCCGGTGGGAGCGGCGTGGCCGTAAGCGGTTCGCCTGCGGTCGCGGTCGGCTACATTTTTCACCCCCCGCACGCAAGAATTGCCCATGGCGGAATACCACCACTACATCGACGGCGAGTGGGTCGCCGGCGAGGGCGAGGACTTCGCAAGCGAGAACCCCGCGACCGGCGAGACACTCGGGACGTTCCCGCGGAGCACCGAATCGGAGGTCGGGGCGGCAATCGAGGCCGCGAACGACGCCTACGAGAGGTGGCGAGAGCTGTCCTACATCGACCGCGCGGAGTACCTCTGGGAGATATACCACGAACTCCGCGACCGCCACGAGGAGTTGGGCGAGATCGTCACCAAGGAGTGCGGCAAGGAGATAAGCGAGGGGAAGGCCGACGTGACGGAGGCCTGGCACATGGTCGAGTGGGCCGCCGGCGACGCCCGCCACCCCCACGGCGACATCGTCCCCTCGGAAATCGCCAGCAAGGACGCCTACATGCGCCGCAAACCCCGCGGCGTCGTCGGCTGTATCACGCCGTGGAACTTCCCCGTCGCCATCCCGTTCTGGCACATGGCAGTGTCGCTCGTGGAGGGCAACACGGTCGTCTGGAAGCCCGCCGAGCAGACACCGTGGTGCGGCCAGGTCATCGCCGAGATGTTCGACGATGCGGGCATCCCGGACGGCGTTTTCAACATGGTCCAGGGCTTCGGCGACGCCGGCGCCGAAATCGTCAAGGGCGACGTTGACACCGTCCTCTTTACCGGCAGTGCCGAGGTCGGCCACGGCATCGCACAGCAGGTTGCCGAGCATCCCGACAAGAACACCTCCTGCGAGATGGGCGGCAAGAACGCCGTCGTAATCACCGAAGAGGCCGATCTCGACGTCGCGGTCCACTCGGCGGTGATGTCGTCGTTCAAGACCACCGGCCAGCGGTGTGTCTCCTCGGAACGGCTGGTCGTCCACACCGACGTTTACGACGAGTTCAAACGGCGGTTCGTTGAACTGGCCGAGTCCGTCTCCGTTGGGGACCCGCTTGATGCGGACACATTCATGGGCCCGGTCGTCGACGAGAGCCAGGTCGAGAAGTTCCACCGGTACAACGACCTCGCGCGGACCGAGGGGGCGAACGTGCTCGTCGACCGCGCGGAACTCGACGACGAGGAGATTCCCGACGGCCACGAGGCGGGCCACTGGGTCGGCCCGTTCGTCTATGAGATAGAGTACGACACCGACCTCCGATGTTTGAAGGAGGAGGTGTTCGGTCCGCACGTCGCGCTCATCGAGTACGAGGGCGACATCGACCGCGCAATCGATATCCACAATGACGTCGACTACGGGCTGGCCGGCGCGGTCATCAGCGAGGACTATCGGCAGATCAACCGCTACCGCGACCGCGGCGAGGTCGGCCTCGCGTACGGTAACCTGCCCTGTATCGGCGCGGAGGTCCAGTTGCCGTTCGGCGGCGTCAAGAAGTCCGGCCAGGGGGCGCCGTCGGCCCGCGGCGTCATCGAGGCCGTCACCGAGCGAACCGCCTGGACGCTGAACAACTCCCCGGACATCGAGATGGCCCAGGGGCTGTCGGCGGACATCAAGACCGAGAAGTAGCCCGTCGGACCCGCTCGTTCACCGCGGCAAAATAATTGGGCCGCCCGAGCTGTCTATGACGAGGCCCTGACCGCGACGGGTGAGAAACGGTTAACGGGCGGCGTGAGAAAATCGAATTCGTGACCGACGACCTCGCGTATCCCTCTGTCGAACTCATTCTAAATCTCCACGAACAGATTGTGGCGGAGGGCGACGCCACGGAACCCGGGGTTCGCTCAGAGAACGCGATGCGACTGCTCGTTGCAGAGCATCCGTTCGTCGACGGGAACAAACGAACAGCGCTCCGAACGGTGGTCGTTTTCTACATGCTGAACGGGTACACGTTCGACTACGGTGATGAGATTCGGGCTCTCTTACACCACTTCGCAACCGACGAGGCCGCGGTCGACACAGATACCGCGGTCATCTACTTCCGAGCGTGCGCTCGTCGCAACTGATAAAAAGCCACACCGGGTATGTTCATCAGAATAGTGGCGTCCAGCACCGATTCCTCGACGGCGGTCGACGACGAAGTCCGCCAGCTGTACGAGCGGTATCAGGCGGCCGAGAGCAACGCCGAACGTCGCGAGATCGCCCTCGAGATGGGGGAACTCGACGGACGCCGCCACGCGGATATCTACGCAGCACTCGAAGACGAGTGAACGACCCTTCTTTCGTAGTGATTGCTGTACCTGTTTTACCGATGAGACCGCACGCCCCCGTGCGGTCGATACCGAAATGACGTACAGCAGTCACTATCAGTCCATTAGGACGGCCGGGGGGTCATCCGACGACCTGGTGGACTGAAAGGGCGAGGCCTGCGTGGCGCCTTTGCCGTGGTTCGAGAGAGCGACGCTCTCTCGTCATCCCGAGGGAACGGAGTTCCCTCGTAGCTCGCGGGACCGAAGGTCCTGCTCACTCACGAAAGGCGCTTCGCGCCTTTCGAACGACCACGGTATAGGCGGTCGGCGTCGCCGACCGCACGGGTGGCGGCCGCCTGCGGCGGGCTCTATCCGAGCGTAGCGAGGGTATCCCGCACAACGGCCGCGAGCCGGCCGAGGGCTTTCGAGGTGGTCACGGAGTCCGTTCATTATATGTCGGACTGCTCCCGTCGTACGCAGACACCGGCCGCTCGCGGGCGTGAAACGAAGACGGGGTGAGTGGGAGGCGCCGGGTCCGGGCGGGCCGACGTGGGTGGGTGGACGGGTGCTCGCGGCGGGCGTCGTGTTGTGCCGTCACGACGAGAAAAGCGTCGTTCGGGCGTGCGATTGTACGCCGTCCTGTGTTATAAACCCTCGTTTCCCGGCCAGCGGTTATCGCCGGTCCTCGAGAGCCGGGAACTCCTCGCGGACCGCCGCCACGCGGCCGGGGTCGCAGTCGGTGGTGACGACGGTCGGCTCCTCGCCGGCGGCCGCCACGGGGGTCCCCCAGGGGTCGTACACCGCAGAGCGGCCGACGAGGGCGGCGTCGTCGAAGGTCGCCGAGCCGTTGACCGCGCCGACGTACAGCAGGTTTTCGACGGCCCGGGCACGGGGCAGTAGCCTCCAGTGCTCGACGCGGGGGTACGGCCAGGCGCTGGGAACCAGCACGAGCGTGACATCGTCGTCGACGAGCTGGCGGTACAGTTCGGGAAATCGGAGGTCGTAGCAGGTTGTCACGCCGACGGTGTGGCCGCCGAGGTCGGTCGTCGGCAGTCGCTCGCCGGGGACGAGCATCTCGGCCTCCGCGGAGTCGTAGCCGAAGAGGTGGTGCTTCCGGTAGACCAGTCGGCGTTCGCCGTCGGCGCCGAAGAGAACGGCGGTGTTGGCCAGCCCCTCGGGTTCGGGGACGGCCTCGCCGGCCGCCGCCGAGGCCGCCAGGTCCTCGACGACGGTGCCGGCCAGGACGGCTACGCCGTGCTCGATTGCGGCCGCCCGAAGCCGCTGGTGGGTCGGGCCGCCGAGCGGTTCGGCCTCGCGGGCGTAGGCGTCGAAGGCGAAGTAGCCGATGTTGAACACCTCCGGGAGCGCGACGCAGTCGGCGCCGTCGGCCGCAGCCGACGCGACGGCCTCGACGGCGCGGTCGACATTGTCCCCGATGTCGGCGCCCTCGATTTCCTGCTGTGCCAGGGCGAGCCTCACAGCGCCAGTTCCTCCCGGATGGCGTCCTCGAGGTTCTCGAGTTCGCCGTCGAGTTTCCGCTTGAAGTAGGTCTCGACGCCCGGCAGTCGGCCGTCGACGACGAACTGGTTGGTCAGCCGCGTTTCCCCGTCGGTCTCCTCGAGGGTGTGTTCGCCCTGGACGTTCATCGCCCGCGAGCGCCCGACGAACTTCACGAAGCGCGGCTCGTCCACCCTTCTCGTCGTCGGCGATGAACGACCAGACCTCCGCCGGCGGCGCGGGGAGTTCGAACACCCGCTCGACGCGAACCGTCATTGGCGGGTGGAGGGGAGGAAGGAATTAAAAGGCCAGCCCTTGTGGTGCTACTCCGGGGTGACGCGCCAGGTCGTCGAGCGGGCCCGGGACCACTTTTCGATGTCGACGTCCTCGGAGTGTTCGGCGAGCCGGGGGAGCCTGGAGCCGACCTGCTTTGCGGTGAGGTCGATGGCGTCGGCGATGCCCTTCGAACGGAAGTACCGCTTGCCCCCCGCTGCCCGGTCCCGCAGGTACGAGAGTATCCGCTCGTCCTCCTCGCTCAGTTCGCTCATACCCCCCGTTGGTCCGCGAGCGGCTTAAGCCCGTCCTTCGGGCCGGCGGTCGTCGCCCCGTCGGGAGGAAACACATGGGGAACGGGGCTAGCTCAGGGGAAGGGGATGGTCCCGCGGCGGGCGGCCCGCGCCGATTCACGGCCATCGGTACGGCTGTTCGCGTTCGTCGGTGTGAGTGTACCCATGCGGCCGCGCCGGGAATGATCTGCGCCCGTCATCAGGCGTACGCGTGATAGGCGGCGACCGATAGCGCCCCGAAGACCATCGCGGCGGCGAACGACCACCCCGATGCCACCTGGTCGCCGGTGATGCCGAAGGCTGTCATCCCGACGGCGCCCAAGAACGCGAAGGCGGCGAACGTCATCGGAAGAGCAATGTGTTTGTCCGTCGGCGCGCTCGTTTCCATGTTCCACCGTATGACGCGGCGGGCATAAATCCCGGCGGTTCGGGCGGACCGTGGCTGGTACAACAGTTATTTGAGCCGCGGGGGTGTGCAATCACGCGATGAGTCGACTCGATGACGTCGTCAGTGCGCGGCGGCTCAAGATTGCCGGCGCGGTGGCCGGCGTGCTGGTGGTCTCGATAATCGGAGCCTTCGCGTTCGGCGTCCTCGGGGCGCCGGCCGTCGAGGAGGTGGACAACCGCTTCGGCGAGGCGAGCAACGAAACGACGGTCGTCTACACCGACTTAGTCGTCGACAACCCCAACCCCATCGGCGTCCAGCTCGGCGACACGACCATAAACTACACCGTCCGGATGAACGACGTCCCCATGGCCGTCGGCGGCCGGGAGGGGCTGAACATCAAGGAGGGCAGCTCCACACAGGAGTTCACGACCCGGATGGACAACGAACAGATACCGCCGTGGTGGACCACCCACGTCAACAACGGCGAGCGGACCGTCGTCACCATCAACGCGACGGTCCGGACCTCGATTCTCGGTCAGCGACGGTACGACCTCACCCAGGAGAAGGAAGTCGAGACCGACATCATCGGCCAGTTCAACT
>PXSE01000078.1 GCA_003022905.1 Halobacteriales archaeon QS_9_68_42 | reverse complement strand
GTTTGTCCTTCGCTACGACCCGGACGTCCGATATCTCCGTCGCCGGGTAGCCGCCGTCGTCGTCCTTCTCGGCGGCCTTGACCATGTCCCAGACGACGTTCAGGCCGGTAGTGGCGCCCTCCAGGGCCTCCATCTCACAGCCCGTCTTGCCGGTGGTCTCGACGGCCACCTCGACCGCGACCCGGTCGTCCTCGACGGCGAACTTGACGTCAACGTTCGTGACGGGAATCTGGTGGCACATCGGCACCGTCTCCCAGGTGTGCTTGACGGCCCGGATGGCGCCCACCCGCGCGACCGCGAGCACGTCGCCCTTGCCGACCTCGTCGTCGCGTATCGCCGCGGCCGTCGAGGGCTGGAGGCGTATCTCCCCGCGGGCGACCGCACGGCGGGCCGTGTCGGGCTTGTCGCCGACGTCAACCATCCGGGCGTCACCCTCCTCGGTGACGTGCGTGAGATCGGACTCCTCGCTCATGGGGTTAGCTTCCGACCGGACGGCGAAGAAACCTCCGACCGGGTTACTCGTCGGGCCACAGCACCCGCGGGACAGCCTCCAGCAGGTCCGTCGCGGTCAGGCCGTAGCCGCGTTCCTCGGCGGCGATGTCGCCCGCCCGGCCGTTGGCGTAGGCGGCGACGGCGGCCGCCTCCGGCGGGTCGAGCGCGCAGGCCATTGCGCCACAGACCCCCGCCAGCACGTCACCGGTGCCGCCGACCGTCATCCCGGGGTTGCCGGTCCGGTTGCGCCGGGTCCGCTCGCCGTCCGATATTACGTCTTGGGCGCCCTTCACCAGGAGCGTCGCGCCGAGGTCGGCGGCGAACGACTGAACGAGGTCAGCCCGCTCGGCGGGGTCGTCGGCCGTCTCCCCGCCCATCCGCCGGAGTTCGCCCCGGTGTGGGGTACAGAGGAGGGTCGCGTCCGTCTCGATGTCGGGAACGACCCGGAGGGCGTCGGCGTCGACGACGGCGGTCCCCCCGAATCCCTCGAGGAACCCCTTGACGGCCGCGAGCGTCCGTTCGTGGGCGCCGAGGCCCGGCCCGAGGACGACGCAGTCGGCGTCGGCCGCACGCTCGGTCAGGTCCGCGACGATCTCGGGCGCGAGGCGGTCGCCGGACAGCGGCTCGACGATGAGGTTCTCGCTGTAGCCCTGTACCTCGCGGGCGACGGCCTCGGGACAGGCGACGGAGGCGAGGTCCGCGCCGGCCCGCAACGCTGACCGTGCGGCCAGGGCCGGCGCTCCGGTGTAGGGTCCCCCGCCGACGACGAGCACCTCGCCGAACTCGCCTTTGTGGGCGGAGGGGTCCCGCGAGAGGCGTAGTAGGTCGCCCTGTTCGACGAACCGCTCTGCAGCCTCGGGGATGCCAATGTCGGCGACGGTCACGGTCGCGTCCACCGCCTCCAGACCGGGCTTCGTGTCGTGGAAGGTGACGACGTGGTCTGCCTCGACGCTGACGCCGGCCGCCTCGCCGGTGTCCGCGTTCACGCCGGAGGGAACGTCGACCGCCACGACCGTCGCCTCGCTGTCGTTGATGCGACGTGCGGCGGTGGCCTCCGGCTCCCGCAGCGCGCCCGTCACGCCTGTGCCCAGCATCGCGTCGACCACGACGTCGGGTTCCTCCAGCGACAGCGACGCGGAGTCCCGTACCTCGCGGGCGTCTATCTCCGCCGCCCCGAGCGCGTCCCAGTTCTCGCGGGCAATCGTCGTCGAGATGGTCGCCTCGCGGCCCAGCAGGTGGACCGTCACGTCGTACTCCGAGAGGAAGCGCGCGGCGACGAAGGCGTCGCCGCCATTGTTACCCCGGCCACAGACCAGCGCCACGGAGTCGTCCGGGTCGGCGGCCTCGCGGACGGCCCGGGCGACGGCGCTGCCCGACGACTCCATCAGCTGCTTGTGGGGCACGCCCAGCGCCGCCGCGTTGGCGTCCACGACGGCCATCTCCTCGCTGGTTATCATGGATGAGGGTTCGGCCGGCGAGCGGTTAATAATTCCTGCTGGGATAGTCGAATCTTCCAGACACCCGGAGACGGGAGGGACACGCTTTTTGCGGCGCCGCTACATCGTCGAGCCACGTTGAACAGCGGCTCCAGGTCGTCCCGCCCGCGTCGACACCACTGACGCGGCCCGTGGGTCGGCCGGCTCGCCAACTGTGGGCCGTTCGGCGGCCCGGACGGACTCGCGTCCGGTTTCTTCCGCCGGTCGGTCGCGCTGTTTGGCGACCGGTTTGCGCCCTGCCGTAGCCGTCGGCTCGTTCCTCGCGACGCTCCGCCGTCCGGCAGGGCGTGGCTCGTCCAGTTTCTCGACTGCCAGGAGCCGCCGAACCCACGTCAATGCAACCGCACACCACGATTCGACCGCACCGCCACCGACAGCCGCGCCCGCACCGCCGACGGGTGGCCGGTTGTCGGCACCGACCGTTCCTCGTACGGATGGTGTCGCGATGACCCGGAGCGGGGAGTACGACCTCGCGCTGGAATCGCGGGTCGACGACGGCCGACGGACCTACCGGTTCCGGACCGCCGACGGCGTCCACTCGAAGTCGTCGTTCCGCGACAGCGAACTCCTCCTCCTCGAGGAGCTGTGGGACGCCCCGACGGGCCGGCTACTGTGCCCGGAGGCCAACTACGGCGTCGTCGGCACCATACTGGCAGGCGCCACCGCCGTCGTCGAAATGACCGAATCGAGCGCCCGTGCCGCCCGGCTCTGTCGCCGGAACGCCGCCGCGAACGACGCCAGTGCCGCCGTTAGCCTGCTGGCCGACCTCCGCGAGCTATCGAGAGTATACGACGCGGCCGCCTACGCGCCGAAGCCGTACACGCCGCTCGCGGTAGGCAAGCAACGCATCGCCGACTCGCTGGCCGCGCTCCGACCGGGCGGCGACATCTACGTCGCCGCGACAGCGCGGGCCGGTGCCGGGAGATACGAGAATTGCCTGCGGAATGTCGCCGCGTCCGTCGAGACGGTCGCCGAACGCGACGGCTGTCGGCTGCTCCGGGCGACCAGGGGAGAATCGCTCTCCTCGCCGGCGTACGTCACCTGCCGCCGCCTCAAACCGACCGTCGACGGCGTCGATCTGTCGCTCCGGACGGTTCCCGGCCTGTTCGCCGCCGGGGGTCTCGATGCCGGAACGCGCCTCCTGCTCGAGAGCGCGGGCGTGACCAACGGCGAGCGAGTGCTGGACCTCTGCTGCGGTTACGGTGCTATCGGCGCGTACGCGGCGGGCATCGCCGACTGCGAGGTCCACCTCAGCGACGACGACCGGGTCGCGACGGCCTGTGCCGAGCGGAGCCTCGGGGCTACCGACGTCGATGGCACCGTCGTCACCGCCGACTGCACGCACGGCGTCTCCGACCGGACCTTCGACCGCGTTCTGTGCAACCCGCCGACTCACGCCGGCGACGGCGTCCTCTCGACGCTTTTCGCCGGCACTCACGACATCCTCGCTGGCGACGGCGAACTCCGTCTCGTCCACCATCGGGCGCTCGACCTCTCTGCGCATCTCGCGCCATTCGAGACGGTCGAGCGCCTGGAAACCGGCACGGAGCACGTCGTCCTCGTCGCGCGACCCCGGTAGCGACCGGCCGCCTCAGTACCGTATCTCGAAGCCGGACTCGCCCTCGGGCGGTTCGTACTCCACCTCGACGCCGTCGACCTCGGCGCGCGGACTGCCTATGTGGCACCACTCGACCATCGCCTCGACGCTCGCCTCGTCGCCCTCGAAGACGGCCTCGACGCGGCCGTCATCGAGGTTCCTGACCCACCCGTCGACGCCGCGTTCGCGGGCGGTATCGCGGGTGTTCGCCCGGTAGTAGACGCCCTGTACCGTCCCGGAGACGAACACGTGTGCGCGGGTTCTCTCGTCCATGGCCGGACGTTCGTCCTGAAGAACAAAAATATCGGTCCCGGCTCGCGGGGCGCCGGGTCATACTGATTGCTGTGACTGTTTGTCGGTAGGACCGCTCGCAGTCGGGCGGTCATCCGCTAATGACTCATAGCAATCAGTATTAGGACCCGCGGAGGTAGTGGAACACGTAGGTCTGTGTGTACCCGGCGTACTCGCCGCCGAACCGCTCGCGGATGGCCCGGGAAGTCTCCTCGTAGTTGCCGCGCTCGCAGTCGGGGTAGTGCTCCTCGATGGCGGTCCGGATCCAGGTGTCAAGCGGGACGGCCTGCAGGTAGCCCAGTGAGAACAGGAGCACGCAGTCGGCCACTTTCTGTCCGACGCCGACGAACCGCGTCAGGTACTCACGGGCGCCCTCGTACTCGCGGCCGCGGGCCTCCGCCGGATGCGCCTCGCCTCCCGCGACCATCTCGGCGGTCCGCTGGACGTAGGGCGCGCGGTACCCGAGCGACAGCTCCCGGAGGTCGGCCTCGGAGGCCGCCGCCAGCCGGTCGGGGGTCGGGAACGCGTGGTACGTCTCGCCGTCGAAGGTGACCGTCTCGCCGTACCGCTCGGCCAGCGACACCTGCATCCCGTGGATACGGCCGACCCGCATCTGCGCCGAGCAGATGAACGAGACCAACGACGGGAACGGCGGGTCCCGAACCAGTCGCATCCCCCGGAAGGCGTCGTAGGCGGTCTCGAGCAGGTCGTCGTCGGGGGTCGCCGCGACGATGGAGTCGAGGTCGTCGTCCAGCCTGAGCAACTCGACGAGGCGGTCGTAGGCGTTGGGGGTCGAGGCCTCCCACTCGAGGAGTCCGTCGGCCTGTCGGACCCGGATGGCCTCGGGTTCGTTGGTCTCGGTGGCCGTCGACGGGAGCGCGAGTCGGTACCGGGCGTCGCCGCCGGCGGCGTCGGTCCGCTCGTACATCCGGCCGTCCGCCCGTCGCCAGAGGTACGACTGGCCGCTCTCGACGGTCGCCTGCAGGTCGAAGCCGCCGTCGAACCGCTCGACCGGACGGCTACCAGTGTCCATGGATTGCTCCACGACGGCCGCGGGTTTTGGGCTTTCGAGTTCGGCAATCGCCACGACACGGCCCCCGGGCGAAGGTTCATGTCGGTGGCCACGCAACACATTCACATGGATTGCCGAGTCGTCGTCGAGGCGGCCGTTCCGGTCTACGACGTGGAGACGGCCGACGAGGCGGTGCGGATAGCCATCTCGAAGACCGGCGAGATGCTCAATCCCGACCTCAACTACGTCGAGATAGACATGGGCAAGCGACGGTGTCCGCACTGCGATGACGAACTCGAGTCGGCGTTCATCGCCGCCGACGAGGGCCTCGTCGCCCTCGAACTGGAGATGACCGTGTTCAACGTCGAGCGCGACGAGCACGCCTCCCGCGTGGCCCGCAAGGAGATCGGCCAGCGGCTCGAGAACATCCCACTCGAAGTCGTCGAGGTCGAGGTCGTCGAGGCGGACGACGGGGAAGAAAACGAGGGGACTGCCGAGGCGGCCGAGGAGTCGGAGACGTCCGCCCCAGATGACGACGAGGGAGAGAACGGCGTTTCGTCCGCGGTCAGTCGGCGGCGGCCGAGACGGGAGCCTCGACCTCGCGCTCCATCTCTTCGGTGATTCCGTCAGCTAGCGCAGAAACGGCCGCTTTGTGGTCGGTCTTCGATTTGTGGATCGATGTCGGTCGGATACCGAGTTCGGTGTACTTGGTGTGCTCTACGTTACACTCTGCCATCTGTTCGTAGTGCTCGCAAACCTCTGCAAGCAGGCCGTGGAGATGGATGAGCTCCTGCTTTTTCATGGTCACCTTTGAATAAAAACTCGGGACATATAGAACTATCCTGACACGGGTTAACACGTATCCCCGGTAGAAGCCCCGTGCGACAGAGCATCATACGTTTCGGGATTCGCCGCCCCCGGCCGGGGGTGGCTGAAAGCTTTTTGCTGGCAGCCCGCCAACCCCCGTTCATGGACTACGAGGACCAACTCGACCGCGCGCTCGAGGAGACGCCCAACATCGAGGGCTCCGGGAGCCGGTTCTCGTTGCCGGACCCCGAGGTCAGACAGGAGGGCAACGTCACCGTCTACGAAAACTTCCAGTCGACGCTCGACGTCCTCGACCGCGAGGACACGCGCCTCATGAAGTACCTCCAAAACGAGATGGGCACCAGCGCCAACATCGACGAGCGGGGCCGGCTGCGGCTGACCGGCGAGTTCCGGCCCAGTCGCGTCCGCGAGGCCGTCGAGGAGTACGCCGAGGGGTACGTCCTCTGCTCGGAGTGTGGGCTACCGGACACGCGCCTGGAGACCGAGAACGGCGCGAAGGTCCTGCGGTGTGAGGCCTGCGGCGCCCGCTCCGCGACCGGCACCTAAAGCCGGTCCCGGTGTTCCTCGAGGAGCCGTTCGGCCTCCGCGCGGTTCTGCGTGGCCGTCCAGCGGATCCGCGAGCCGTCGCCGTACGCGAGCGCCTCCTTGAGCTCGTCCCGGAGGACGCCAGCCTCGACGGCCAGCACGTTGCCGTCCCCGTCGCCGAGTTCGTAGACGCCGTAGCTGTCCGGCACCGACCCGATGGTCGCCCGCTCCAGCGGCTTCCAGGGCTTCTCCAGCGGCATCACCGGCCCCCATCGTTCGTCGACCCGTTGGCGCCGCTGTCCCCGGCGTCGCCCGCTCCCTTCGCGACGATTTCGTAGGCGGCCTCGCCCATCTCGTCCTCGGCGAAGACGAACACGCGGCCTCGGGCGCCCTCGGGGTCCGCGGTCACCTCGATTCGGTAGCCGTGGTTTTCGGCCTCGACGCCCGGAAACAGCGACGTCTCCTCGCCGCCGTCGAGCAGGACCCGACCGACGCCGGTCGACTCCAGTATCTCGTCGTGGGTGTTCCGGTCGTTGACGTACACCATCACGCCCTCCCGCCCGTCGGGCGAGGTGACCAACACGTGGACGTCCTTGCCGGGGCCACAGACGACCGACCCCCCGCGCTTGGTCGGCACGCCGTGGTAGAACACCGACCGGCCGTCAAGGTACTCCACCTCGACGCCCTCCGGATCGAGCGAGATGCGGAGGGTCTCCGGGGCGATGTCGCTTCGCTGGGGCATACGTCGTCGTTGCGCCGGCGTCGGCAAAAGGAAGGCGGTTGCACCCAGGGGTCAGTGGTCGGCGCCGCCGTCGCCGCCGTCGCTGACCCGGACCCGTCGATCTCGAAGGGGCGGTCGGCCCCGGGGAGGTGGATGTTGTGTGTGAAGTGGTGGGTGTTCTCCAGTCTCCGCTGTTGTGCTAACCGCCACCGCTTAGTAGCCGCCACGGCGAGGTGTGCGTGATGGAAGGTCGCGCGGCCGCACCCGCGGCGGGCACCGTGCTGAACGCCCTGGCGAACGGCTACGGCTCGGCGTTCGCCATCGACGCCTACACGGAGGCGACCGTCGAGTTGGACGGCTCCGGGGAGGTGACCGGCGAGGTTGCCGGCGCGCCCGAGGCCGACACGCGCCTCGTCGAGCGGTGCGTCGAGCGGGTCACCGCGCGGTTCGGCGACGGCGAGGGCGGCCACGTCCGCACCGAGAGCGAGGTACCGATGGCCGCCGGGCTGAAGTCCTCGAGCGCCGCCGCCAATGCGACGGTGCTGGCGACGCTGTCGGCGCTGTCGGTCGAGGACGTCGACCGCGAGGACGCCTGCCGAATCGGGGTCGAGGCCGCCCGCGACGCCGGCGTCACCGTCACCGGCGCCTTCGACGACGCCTCGGCGTCGATGCTCGGCGGCGTCACCGTCACTGACAACACCGAGGACGAACTGCTTCGGCGGGACGCCCCCGAGTGGGACGTGCTAGTCTACACGCCCGACGAGCAAGCCCTCTCGGCGGACGCTGACGTCTCGCGGTGCGAGCGGGTCGCGCCCGTGGCCGACGTCGCCCGCGAGTTGGCGCTCGACGGCGCTTACCGGCAGGCGATGTGCGTCAACGCCTTCGCCTTCTGTGCGGCGCTAGAGTACCCGACCGGCCCGGTGCTCGAGGCGATGCCCGAGGCGGCGGCGTCGCTGTCGGGGACGGGTCCGAGCTACACCGCGGTGGGCGAACGGGGAACGCTGGCCGACCTGGCCGACGCCTGGGAGCAACGCGAGGGACACACATGGCTGACAACGACACGGACCGACGGAGCGACGACCCGATGACCGACGACCGCGGCACCGAGGGGATGGACCTCGACGAACTCCGCACCGAGATACGCACCATCGACCGCGAGATAGTCGAGCTGATAGCCCAGCGAACGTACGTCGCCGAGAGCATCGCGGAGGTCAAACGACAGCAGGGGATGCCGACCACCGACGAGTCACAGGAGGCCGCGGTCATGGAGCGGGCCGGCGAGAACGCCGAACAGTTCGACGTTGACGCCAACCTCGTGAAGGCCATCTTCCGGCTGCTTATCGAGCTGAACAAGGTCGAACAGCGGGAGTCGCGGTAGCATTATTAGGAGACTACGCGATGGTGGAATTAGCGTCACAACAGCTGTAGGCCGACTGCCCCGGCCTGCATCACCTACCCTTCCTCGTTGAATCGCATGATGTCCTGTCGCCCCCCATTCGCGGCGGCTAATACGGGGTCAGTCCAGTCGAACCGGTGACTCTGCCCCTGGTGTGTTCCTCCAACGAGGAGCGTATTTACCAGCGAAATAAATATGGTAAGACGAAGGTAATACAGACGTATGTCTAGAGCGACCACAGAAAACGACGGCGACGACGAGATAGTCACGGTGAATTTCAAAGTCACACAGTCGTTTCTCGACGAGATAGACGGGACCTGGCAGGGGCGCGGCTTCAACAGTCGGAGCGAGTTCATCCGATATACGCTGCGCGATGCAATCGAGTTCCCGACGTTCGACCGCGACGAACTCGTGGCGCTTCTCGAAGCGGAAGAGGATATCCGCGAGGGGCGGACGACGAGTGCCGAGGAGGCCCGCGAGCGGTTCGGCACGGACGGCGATGAGTGATGGCGACTGGACGTGGGAACTCGCCTCGAAGGCACGGGACGACCTCGCCGCGCTCGACCCGCACGAACAGGACCGTATTCTCGACAAACTCGACGAAATCGTCGATTCTCCGTGGCGCGACCCGCCCGAATACGGCGAACCACTTCGGAACAGTCCCCGAAAGAAAGTCCGTGTTGGAGAGTTCCGTCTCGCCGTGACGTTCCGGCAAAAAGAACAGCGAATGTCGGTTGCCCGAATCAAGCGCCGTGGTGGCGCGTACACCGCCAACGATGACTGATGCCACTCCGGAGAGAGCGGCAAGGCAGGCGAAATCCGCAACATTAGTTCGAGAACCGAACAGGGTCGAACAGCGCGAATCGCGCTGACCACCCCGCTGTCGGGGGCCCAGGCTCGAAACGCCCCGGCGAAGACCACCCTCGACGGCTCCCGGCGGCCTCGGAGACGCGACAGCGCCCTATCCTCAGTACGTCCACAGGCGGTCAACCCGGTCGGCGGTCTCCGGGTGTGACGCCCGCAGCGTCTCGGGGTCCGTCTCGCCGTCGAGGTTGACGACGTAGACCTCGCCGCGGCGGCCGCCGTAGACGTCCTGGAAGTCGTAGACGACGCCCGCGACGTCAACGGTATCGGGCACGTCGTCGGCCTCGAGCAGGAACTCGACCTGTCTGTCGACGTTGTACTCGACGAGGCGGTTTATCGACTCGACGCGGCCGGCGTCCGCCGGCAGCGCCCGGACGCCGTCCTCCAGGTGCGGCGCCAGGAGCCCGATGCAGTGCTCGATGCCGGGGGCGTCGGACACCTCGCCGGTCAGGGAGTCGTAGGTGGCGGTCACGGCGCCGCACCCGGTGTGACCGACGACGACGGCCGTTTCGGTGCCGGCGTGGACCAGCGGGTAGAGCACGTCCCCGGAGACGCTGGTTCCCTCGACGGTCCGCTGGACGACCCGGTTGCCGATGTTGCCGCAGGTGAACAGCCGTCCGGGGCGGTCGTTGTCCCACATGCGGTCCTGCAGGACGCGGGAGTCGGAACAGCAGACGGTGACCGCGTCGGGCCGCTGGCCGTTCTGCAGGTCGTCGAACCGACCCTCGAACGCCGCGGCGTGGTCGGCGTTACCCGCCAGCAACTCGACGAGCGCCCGATTCATACCGGTACGGGGAGGCCCGGACCGAAATAACTCCCGACTCGCGGCGCGCTACCGGTTGGCCTCGAACCACTCGACGGCGAACTCGACCAGCGGCCGCTGCGGCGTCAGCCTCGCCGTCGCCGCGCCGACGTCGCCCGTGGTGAGGCCAACCTCGCGCTCGAACGCCGCGCCCAGCGCCTCGAAGTCGTCGCTGCTTATCTCGATGTCCTCGAGTTCGACCATCGTCCGTTCGCCGTCCTGCAGGACCGGCGCGCGGTGGCTGGCCCGCTCCTTCGGGAACGCCGCGCGGTACTCCGCGAGGTGCAGGGAGGTGTCGACGGCGTGGCCGACGCCGAGCAGCAGCACCGACCCGTCGCGGTCGT
>PXSE01000077.1 GCA_003022905.1 Halobacteriales archaeon QS_9_68_42 | reverse complement strand
TCGGTCTCCACCTCGCAGGGGTCTCCGGGGTCGACGTCGAGGGCCCGCGTCCCCTCGAAGACGTGGCTCCCGTCGCCGTGGACCGACTCCGCCACCGCGAGCAGGTACTTTCGGGGGTGGAACTGCGCCTGGTCGTCGAAGCGGACGGCCCCGGGGACGTCGTATGGGAGGTCCGTCGTCTCGGTGAACGATGCCGGCAGGCCGAGGTCCGCGGCGGCGGCCGCCTCCGAGCGGACCGTCTCGACGTCGTCCGCCGACGCCGCGTACACATAAGCTGGCAGGCGCTCGAACCCGCAGTCGACGCCGAGGTCGTCGATACGGGACTCGACGGCGTCGATGGCGGCCTCGTTGGCCCGGGCGTACTGGCGGGCCCGCTCGTCGTCGAACTTCGAGGTGAGGAAGTCGTAGACGAGGCCGTGTTGGGAGGTGAGTTTCGCGGTCGTGTGACCGGTGGTGCTCTCGGCGATCCGGTCGGCCTCCAGCACCGCCACCTCCTGTCCGGCGTCCGTCAGTCGGTCGGCGGTCGTCAGGCCGGTGATGCCGCCGCCGACCACGACCGTGTTCACCTCGAGGCCGTCCGCCAGCGGTTCGTAGTCGGTCTCCGGCGTCGTCGCCAGCCACAGCGACTCGGGGGGTCGTTCGTCCGACGGTGGCTCCGCTCGCGGCTTCTCGGCTGTCATGTAATGTACAACGGTCGACGGGTGGGAAAAAAGTAGCCGTAGCATATTCAAGCACCCCGCCGCCGTCGACGGCCTCCGGGTTGTCGGGCTCTCCGGCAACTTCGCGCCGACATGGGTCGAGCGGTTTACGGGGACTCGTCGGCGACCGTCGTCGGCACTTCGTGCGCGACGACGTCGCGCGCGACCGCCTTCGAGCGCATCGACATCCTCCTGATACTGCCGGCTGTAGTTGCATGGAAATCCGATTCGAGGCATTCGATAGTGACCGTTCGACAAACGCTGTCTCACGGCACCGAAATCCGAGATAGGTACAGCCGGCAGTACAGAACGGGTCAGTCGGAGATGAACTTGTTGTCGCGCCAGTTCACGCTGTTCTCGGAGTCCCGCTCTGTGGGGTCGTCGATGACTTCGATGCTCGTGGAGCGCTCCTCGCCGTCGACGATGCGAGTGGCCTCGAGCTGGTCGTCGACGGCGGCGATGGCCGTCAGTGTGCCCTTGTCGGCGAACAGCGCTAGATCACACAGCACCTCGAACATCGGGTACTGCAGCGCAGTGTTCTGCAGCACCGTTTCGCGGTCGCCCTTGAAGCAGGCGTACTCGACGAGCTTCGAGTTGACCTCGACCTCCTCGGCCTGCATCTGTCCGCCCTCCCCGAAGCTCCCCCACTGCGGGCCGTCGTCGCCGCCGCTGGAGGCGGCGCCCTCCTGCGGTTCCGGCGGCGTCTCCTGCCAGCCGTCCTCCGTCTCGTAGATGCGGTTCTCCGTGACGCTCGCCTTCAGTTGTGCCGTCGGCGTGTACTTGGATATGTTGTTCTCCGCGGCGACGGCGCTGACGATGAGCGTGTTGTTTCGCCGTGTTACTTCGACGTCGTCAATCTCGATGGGTAGCTCGTACCCGTCGAAGAACTCGTGGACGTCGCCGAGTTGCAGTTCCAGCGTCGAGTGAAGTCTGTAAACGCGACTGGTCATGGTTTCCCTGTCCCACGAGGGCTGTTCCCTCTGACACGGGTGGTCCGAATTAATATAGGAGTTCCACACTTATATCATCTGTCCTCCAGGGTGAGTCACGTTGACACGGGAGCCGAATCCAGCGGTTTTCGGGCGCTGTCGGCCGATTAACGCGAACCCATTCGGAGGCCGCCGGGGCGCTTGGCCTCAGGGCGGGTGCGTCTGTCCACCACAGCAGCCGGGAAGTTAAGCCGGTGGGAGCAGTACGACTATCCAATGACGGAGCACTACCAGGTAACGGTGATTGGCGGGGGTCCGGCCGGTCTGACGGCGGCGCTGTACACGACGCGACTCGGCCACGACACGGCCGTCATCAACCGCGGCGGCGGCCGAGCGGCGATGATGCTCGACACGCACAACGTCATCGGCGTCACCGAGGACGTCTCCGGCAACGAGTTTCTCGCCACCGCGACCGAGCAGATACAGAAGTACGGCGCCGATTACTTCCAGGACTTCGCCACGGACGTCGAACCAGTCGAGGCGGGCTACCGCGTCACCGCCGGCGACATCGAGGTGACGACGGACCACGTCGTCCTGGCGACCGGCTTCTCAGACGAGCGGCCCGACCCGCCACTGCCCCGGACCGGCCGGGGGCTCCACTGGTGTCTCCACTGCGACGCCTACATGTTCGTCGACGAGCCCGTCTACGTGATGGGCACCGGCGAATCGGCGGCCCACGTAGCGATGATCATGCTCAACTTCACGCCGGAGGTCGACCTGCTGACCCGCGGCGAGGATCCGGAGTGGTCCGCCGAGACGAGAGCAATGCTCGAGGCCCACCCCGTCAACGTCGTCCACGAGGAGATAGTCGGCCTCAAGAAGCGCGACGATGGCTGGCTGGAGGCCTTCGAGTTCGAAGATGGAACCCGCCGGGAGTACCGCGGCGGCTTCCCGATGTACGGCTCCGACTACAACACCGACCTCGCCGAATCGCTGGGCGTCGAGCTGAACGACGACGGCACCGTCGCCGTCGACGACCACGGCCGCACGAACGTCGACGGCGTCTACGCCGTCGGCGACGTCACGCCCGGCCACAATCAGATTCCCACCGCGATGGGCGAGGGCGCCCGCTGTGGCATCGGCAACCACTACGACCTGCGGGCGTTCCCGCGCTCCGTCGAGGAGATTGAGGCCGAGGGCGCCGTCGCCGAGAGCGAGGTGCCCGCCATCTCCGAGCGCCTCCGGGAGCGCGCACTGGCCCACGAGGGCCATCCCGGCCGCGAGGAGCCGGCGGCGGCGTCTGACGACGACTGATACTGCCGGCTGTAATCCCGTGGCCTCGCGGTATCGGCCCGATTCTTCCGGGCGTTCCGTCGTTCCGGAGACCGGTCCGGGCAGGTACAGCCGGCAGTATGACCGCCCTATCCGGCGTTCTGCTCGCCGACGTGCGCCCGCAGCGCGTCGGCGTCCTTGCTCCCGGCACCGGTGTTCAGCAGGACGACCGTGTCATCGGGGCCGAACTCGCCGCGGTCGGCCAACTCGAAGGCGCCGCTGGCGGCGGCGGCACACGCCGGCGCCATCTCGAGGCCGGTGTGGCGTGCGACGTCGACGGCCGCGTCGAGGATGGCCCCGTCGTCGGTGGCGACGGCCCCGCCGTCGCTCTCGTACACCGCCTCGAGCACGAGGTCGCTGGCGCCGGGGTCCGGGATGGCGATGCCGCCACAGACGGTTTCGACGTCGGTCCACGGCTCATGGCGCTCCAGCCCCGCCTCGTAGGCGTCGACGATGGGTGCACAGCCGCTGGACTGAGCGACATACATGCCGGGGAGTTCGTCGATGTGGCCCATCGCCCGCAGTTCCGTTGCGGCCTTGTGCATCCCGACGAGGCCGACGCCGCCACCGGTGGGGTAGACGACCCCGTCCGGCACCTCGCCGCCGAGCTGGTCGATGATCTCGTAGGCCATCGTCTTCTTGCCGTCATGGCGGTACGGCGTGACGAACGTTTTCACCGACTGCCAGTCGTCGTGGTCGGCCATCGCCCGCTCGTAGGCGCGGCCGGCGTCGCCGATCTGTGCCTCCTCGCCGCCAGCGACGTGGAGGTCGCCGTCGTGGACCTCGACCATCGCCTTCTGCGTGAACCCGGCCCGCTCCGGGAGGAAGACGTGGGCGTCGAGGCCGGCGGCGTTGGCGTAGGCCGCGGCGGCGTGGCCGGCGTTGCCCGCCGACGACAGGGCGACGTCGTCGGCGCCGGCGGCCGCGGCGGCGGCGACCGAGACGGCCGCCCCGCGGTCCTTGAATGTGCCTGTCGGGTTCCGGCCCTCGTCCTTCAGGAACACGCGGTCGACGCCCATCCGGTCGGCCAGGCCGGGACAGGCGACCAGCGGCGTCCCGCCGGCGCCCATTCGGTCGGCCCGCTCGGCCGGGAACGGCAGCACGGCCTCGTAGTCCCACATCGACTCGACGGGCCTGCCCGTCGACAGCGAGACGGCGTTGTAATCGTACGTCGGGTCGAGAATCCCCCCGCACTCGGGACACCGGCCGGTCGCCATCGTGTCGAACCGCTCGCCACAGTCGAAGCACGTCAACCCCTGGAACGCGTCGGTCGTTTCCATGCCGACCCCTCGGCACCCCGCCCGGTAAGCGTTCCTCCGGCGGAACCGTTCGCCGGCGCATATAATTATCGGCCGGCATGTTGTCCGGTGTATAGTGAACCTTAAGGTCCACGCCGATGACTCATCGGTATGGAAACCCGCAAGGTGCAGCGGCTCGGGCCGTCGACGCTGGCAATGACGCTCCCGGCCGAATGGGCCGGCGAACAGGACGTCGAAAAGGGCGACGAAGTGTCCCTGCGGTTGGGCTCGAAGGGCACGCTGACCGTTATGCCCGAGTCCGTCCAGCAGGAGGAAAGCGAGGCGGTCATCCGCGCACAGAACCTCAACGCCGAGGCCGTCGAGCGCGCCATCGTCGCCCAGTACGTGCTGGGGCGCCGCGTCATCCACGTCGAAGTCGAGGAGGGCGGCACCCTGGACTCCGCTCAGATAAACGCCGTCTACAATGCCGAGACGCAACTGATGGGGCTGGGCGTCGTCGAGGAGACGCCCGAGCGCATCGCCATCCGGTGTTCGGTCGACCCCGAGGACTTCGACCTCGACAACCTGCTGGAACGGCTGGAGTCGACGGGGTCGACGATGCGCAACGAGGCCATCAAGTCGCTGGCCCACGGCAACCCCCGCTCATCGGCTACCGCTCCATCGCCAAGAACCTCGAACTCACGGCGGACAACGCCGAAGACATCGCCGAGATCGTCCTCGAGACGGAGGGCCACACCCTCGACGTCGACGACGCGACGACGCGGCGCGTCCGGGAGTTCACCGACGCCGTCAACGAAATAACCGAGCTCGGCGTCCGGGCGGCCGTCGAGCGCGACTACGACCTCGCTATCGAAACCCGAGAGAAGTTCGGCCAGGTGCGCAACCGGGAGATGGAGATACTGGACGATCTTGAGGAGATGCCCAATGAGGACCTGCTCCGGGTGCGAGAGGTGCTCGTCAGCCTCGGGCAGACCGCACAGTACGCCGTCCGAAACGCCGAGATAGCGACGAATCTCGCTCTCAATGAGGACAGCAACCACGTCACAATCGAGTAGGCTCCCGCTCAGTCGGCCGTCGCGCCCTCCTTCGTTCCGCCGTCACCCGCCTTGCTCACCCGCAGGGGGTTCCGTGAGACGGTCCCACACTCGAAGCCCGGATGTTCCGCGAGGTGTCTGACTACCATGTGGCGCCGCGACCCGGTGATGCCGGTTCGGCCGACGTCGTCGGCGTCGAACGTGCCCGGCAGTCGCTCGTAGAGCCGTTCGAGCCGCCGGAAGGAGTTGAACACCTTCTCATTGCCCGCGGAGTCGGCTCCGCGCCGCGAGACCACGTAGGAGCCGTCCGGCCGGTGTTCGCCCGCGGTCCGGAGGAATTCCTCGCGGGAGACCAGCGCCTCGCCTACCTCCTCAGCCAGTTCGCGCGCGGCCCCGCGGGACAGCTCGTGAGTGGTCCCGTCGACGGAGAGCAGAACGGTCCCGCCGTCGGCCTCGGCGTCGATGCTACTGTCGGAGAACTCGACCCGGAGAGTGGTCACTCCGTTCCATACGACTCCGAAGACGGACCGGCAACAAAACGTTACCGCCGGCTACTCCAGCAGGTCGTCGTCGGTCGGGGTGTCGGGGTCCGGTTCCGGTTCCTCAAGGACGTCGGTCGGCGTCGGCGAGGGCGCCGGTCCCCCGTCGGTGGGCGTCGGCGTCCCCGACGGCGCCTCGTCGTCAGAGGCGTTCTTGTTGCCGAAGATGTCCGTCTCGATGGTCTTCTCGTAGGTGAGTTCGTCCAGCGGGACCCGGACGTCTTGGGCGAGTCCGTCGGTCGACACCTTCGCGTAGAACTCGATGCGAAGGTCGGTCACCTGGTCGTTCTGCAGGTGGGTCACCCACCAGTCGTCGAGGTTGGGGTTGAGGATGCGGGCCTCCGTCTCCACCGCCTCGGTCTGCCCCGGCGGGATTGCCGCGAGGTCGTCGGTCGCCCCCTCGCCGACCAGGACCCCGTTCATCGTTATCTCATAGCCCAGCTCGGTGACGGTAAAGGGGGTCGTCTGAGGGTTGTACAGGAGGAACTCCATGTTGATCGGCGTCTCCGCCTCGGTCGCGTTGCCCCACTCGGCGCCGGTCCGGTTGACGTACAGAATGGGATCGGAGAACACCGGCGGGGAGTCCTCGGACCGCACCGGCCGCGTCTCGTTAGAGTTGAACTGGCCGATGATGTCGGTCTCGACCTCCTTCTCCTGGGTGAGGTCGTACTGTCGCTGGCCGAGAATCGAGGTCCGGACCGTCGCGTTGATGGTGACGACGGTCCGCTCGCCGTTGTTGACGTGGGTCGCCCACCACGGCGGAATCTGCGTGTTGTCCATCCGGGTCGTGAACTCCTGTGTGGAGTTGCCCTCCTCGATGTTCAGTCCCTCCCGGCCGCCGACGGCTATGGGGACGTCGTTCATCCGGACGGTGTAGTTTATCGTCGTGTCGCCGAGCTGGACGCCGATGGGGTTGGGGGTGTCGACGACCAGGTCGGTGTAGACGACCGTCGTTTCGTTGTTCGCCTCGCCGAAGCGGTTGTCCACCTCCTCGACGGTCGGCGCCCCGAGAACGCCGAACGTGAAGGCTCCGACTATCGAGACCACGAGCACGCCAACGGCCGCGCCGGCAATCTTGAGCCGCCGCGCGCTGACGACGCCGCCGAGTCGACTCATCGCGTGATTGCACGCTCCCGCGGCTGAAATAACTGTTGTACCGGCCGCGGTCCGTCGGAACCGCCGGGATTTATATTCGCCGTGCCGTACGGTCGGGCATGGAAACGAACGCGCCGACGGACAAGCACGTCGCCCTCCCAATGATGTTTGCCGCCTTCGCGTTCCTGGGTGCCGTCGGGATGACGGCCTTCGGCATCACCGGCGACCAGGTGGCGTCGGGGTGGTCGTTCGCCGCCGCGATGGTCTTCGGGGCGCTGTCG
>PXSE01000076.1 GCA_003022905.1 Halobacteriales archaeon QS_9_68_42 | reverse complement strand
GGGAGCAACGCGACCGAGGAGCGTGGTTCGAAAGACGCGACGCGTCTTTCGTCATCACGAGAGAGCTCCGCTCTCTCGAACGACAGCGAGTCCCGGGAGTCGAGAGCGCCGAGGGCTTTCTGGATTCCTAAGTTTCTTATCTGAACACCGCCATGAGAGGAACGGGAAAATTTAATCCCTGACAGCTTGTAGTTCGATGGCGTGGCACACGCTCGAACTGGACGCGTCGTACGTGCCGGCGCCGCCCTCTACGCCGCCGCAGTCCTCGTCAACACCGTCGGAGCGCCGCCGGAGTCCGTCGCAGGCTACCTCCGGTGGACCCTTGAGTTCCCGGCTGGCGCGGTTGCGCTGTGGTTCGCCGTCCTCGCGGGCTGGGTCGCCGTCACTCGCCGGGACATTCCTGCCGCCGGAGCCCGTGCCCTACGGGCCGCTGGTCAGTCCGTTGCTGTGGGCACAGACCGTCGGCGCCGTCCTCCTGCTCGCAGGGTCGCTCCGGCCACTGCTCGGGAGCAACGGCGACGGGTCGCTGACGGGCATCGTCGGCGCCTAACGACCGCTACTCGACCCGCGCGTCGACGACGCCGTGGACGACGCCGGCGCTGTGGTCCTTGACGACCCGTGTCCCGAGGACCTCGATGCTCCGGCCCGCGTCGTCGGCCGCCGACCGGAGGCGCTCCACCGGCCGCTCGGGGAACAGCGACTCTGGCGTCGCCTCGTGGAGGTGGAGCGTTCCACCCGAAACGAGGGCATCGAGCGCCGTATCGAGGAACTTGTGGGCCTCGTAGTGGCCCATCACGACCCGGTCGGCGGTCGTCTCGATATCCCGGCAGTCGCCCAGCACCGGGTGCAGGCGGTCCGAAGCGCCGTTCAGGCGGGCGTTCTCGACGAGTAGGCGGTACGCCTCAGGGTTGATTTCGGCGGCGGTCACCTCGGCGCCGGCCCGAGCCATCGGCAGCGCGAAGTAGCCTACGCCGGCGAAGGTGTCGAACACCCGCTCGTCGGACTCGACGACCTCGCCCATCCGGGCGCGCTCGGCTTTGTTGCCCGGCGAGAACATCACTGACGAGAAATCCAGGGCGTACTGCGTGCCGTGCTCGACGTGGACGGTCTCGGTCTCGCCGGTCCCAGCGACGACCTCCGTCGCCGGGTTGCGACGGGTGCCGGAGATACCGCCGCGGGCGAGGACGGTATCGGCATTGCCGTGCAACGCGAGGAGTGCCTCGCCGACCACCTCGCGGCGCTCCTTGGGGAGGCTATCCTCGGCCGATACGTCGCCAAAGTCCGCCAGGACCACGCTGCCGATGACGGCCCACGACGAGGGGGCGGCCTCGATTTCCGCGGTCGAGAATCCCCGCTTGGCCAGCAGGTCCTCGAGGCCGCGCTCCCGGAGCGGCAGGTCGACGACTTCGACGGCGACATCGGTCTCCGCGGGCGGTTCGACGACCGGAACCCCGACCCGGCCGTCGTCGAGGGCCTCGACGCTACGGGTCGGGTCGTACACACCCTCGGCGCGCAGCGCGTCGATGACCGCCTCCGTCCGGGCCTTCTCGACGACGGCCGCAAGGTCGGCCGTCGCGGCGTCGGCGGGGTCGGCGCCCGTCATTCCGCCGGCAGGATGTGCAATCCGTTGCGGTGTCTGAGGACCGGCACCGCCTCGGCGTTGGGGTCGAGGTAGTCCGGCCGCGGGACGGTCACCGACTCGTACGTTTTGGGGTCCAGCACCTGGACGGCGTGGTCGTCCTCGACGGCGACGAGCGTCGTCGGTTCGGCGTCGTCGCGCTCGCCGAGCTTCCGGGCGTCGGGGTCGATGCCCTCTTCGAACTCCGCCTCGTAGCGGTCGCCGGTCGCCAGTCGCCGGCCCTTCAGGTTGCCGTGGGCGCTCGTGACCAGCACCGGCCCGTCGCCGTCGTCAAGGTCGATGACATCGCCGGGGGTGTACGGCGGCAGTCGGACGGTGAACGTCACGCGGTAGACCTCGTTGCCGTCCTCGTCCTCGGTGACGAGGGTTGGCGCCTCCGAGACGGACCCGCCGAGTTCGCGGACGACCCGCTGGGCGATGCCCTGGCCCATTTGGGTGGCCGATATCTTCATGTCGACGCCGTCGTCGGTGCGGGTCGTCTCAGTGATGAAGGCGTTGCGGTCGCCCTTCGACTCCCGGTCGGCGATGTACGCCTCGGCGATTTCGACGGCCCGGTCGCTCTCCTCGGCGGTCGGCGTCCGGTCGGTTCCCCGAATCTGGACGATGGCGGAGTAGTAGTCGCCGGCGATACGGCCGCAGCGGTCGCAGGTCTGCCGGGCGATGTAGACGGGGACGGTCACCTCCTCGGAGACGGCGGTACCACGGTCGGCCGTCTCCTCGACGGCGATGTCGGTGTAGTCGCGGGCGCCGACGTCGACCCAGCGGTTGCCCCGGTGGACGGCGCCGCACTGGCTGCAGACCTGGACCTCGACGCGCTCGGGCGCGTCCACGAGGTCGAACGACTCGAAGTAGCACCCGTCGCACAGCACGGCGTCAGGGTCGGTGGGACCGCCGTCGCGCCCCTCGCGGCCCGCCGGCAGGTCGACCTCCGGCGGCCGCTCGATGGCGTCGCCGCACCGCGGGCAGAACTCTCCCGAACCGGAACCGGCACTCATTGGCGGTCCTACTCGGTCGAGGCGGTTAAACGGCGCGTCACGCGACGCCGTCCGCGGTCGCGGCGGCGCACATTCGGGACCCGGCCCGGTCAGGACTGCTTCCGACACTCCAGCAGTTCGCCGTCACGGGGGTCGCCCTCCTCGTCCTCGAGTCGTCGGACGACGTGCTCGTCGACGTAGTACCGGGCCTTCCACCAGTAGTCGCCGTGGAAGTTGTCCGCTTGGACAGCGAGTTCGACCGTGGCGTCGTTCACCTCGAAATACGCAGTGGTCGAATCGCCGGGACCCTCCAGCGGGCTGGCGTCCGCAGAGAGCGACGCGACCTGCTCGATCAGTTCGTCGACCCGTTCGCGCGGCCGCCGGACGCGGGTCTCGGCCTCGCCCTCGGCGGCCACGTCGGCGTCGGCCGGCGGGTCGGCGCGCTCCGCCCGAAGGTGGAGTCCCGGCTCGTAGACGCCGCCGCTGCCCGAGAGCACCACTCGGTAGCCACCGTCGACCGCGACCGGGCCGTCGCTGACGGACGCCGCCAGCCCATACTCGTCGACCACGGTGGCCGGCTCGTATTCAACGACGGCCTCGCGGTAGTAGGCGTTCTCGTAGGCCTCGACGAACCGTTCGATGGACCCGTCGGTCAGTTCCGTGGGCCACTCGATGTCGAGGTCTTGCGTGGTCGGGCACCCCGCCGGCAGTTCCCGGTCCGTCGGCGTCGGGGATGCCTCGTCGTCCGTCGGTGACTCTTCGCCGCTGGTCCCGCCGAACGCGCCGTCGAGACAGCCGGCCGTCCCGGCAGTGCCGGCCGCGGCGGCCGCGAGCAGGGTTCGCCGTGACAGATTCATGTGCGGGAAGCAGGCCATCGTGGGCTATCGACCTTGCGTAAGGTCAAACGGCCGTTTCACCCTTCAGGGGCGTTTTTGACGGCGTTGAGCCGGTACAGCCGGGTCGCCAGCCGCCAAACTGCGACGGCGGCGACGGCCTCGGTCGGTCGCACGGCGGTCTCGCCGACGGCGACGGACGGCACCGCCACGAGCGCCTCCACGAGGCCGACGACGGCGAGCGTTGACAGCGGGACGGCGGCGGCCACGAGCACCGCCCCGACCCGGACCCACAGGGCCTCCCGGAGGCTCATCGGAACTCGATGGCCCCCCACGGGACGTGCTCGCCCGTTTTCGTGTCCAGGAGCTCCCAGTACTCCGGATCGACACCGTGCATTGAGGCGCAGGTCGCACACCAAATGTGGCTGTTCGTCGGCTCCCAGTCGCAGTGACGGTTCGGGCAGCGCCACCGCCACCGGGCGGTCGGGTCGTCGGCGTCGACGACCACCCGCCGGGCGNNNNCGAGGCGCATACTCCTCACCAGTCGGGGGAGCGTAATCAATCGGTTTCGAGGCCGGGGTGAAACTGACCCGTTCCGCGGAACTGCCGGATGGCGACCGTACCGTGCCCGTCCGCCGGGGGGCTTCCGACAGCGCCTGCGGCCGTCGAGCGGGGCCGAGCCGTCCGAATCCGTACCGTCGGAACGCCGTCAACATAGCGGTGAAAGTGAAACTGGGCTCGACCGCCGTCGTCGCCGCTCCTATGTCCCCGCCGGCCCACGCGCCGGTATGGAGAACCCCACCGTCGACGAGTTCGGATCCCGGCGGTCGACCGTCCGCGCGCCGAACGGCGCCGTCGCGACCAGCCAGCCGCTGGCGGCCCAGGCCGGCCTCCGGACCCTCCGGGATGGGGGCAACGCCTTCGACGCCGCCGTCGCCACCGCCGCCGCGCTGAACGTCGTCGAACCCACCTCGACGGGGCTGGGCGGCGACGTCTTCATGCTGTACCGCGACGCCGACGGCGAGGTCGGCGCGATGCGGGCCTGCGGGCCGGCGTCGGAGGGCGCCACCCGGGAACGCGTCCGCGAGGCCGTCGCCGACGATCGAGGGGTCGACCCCGCCGAGGCGACGATGCCCGAGACCGGCCCTCACGCCGTCACCGTCCCGGGCACCGCCCGCGGCTGGGAGGCCACCGTCCGGGAGTTCGGCCGGCGGTCCCTCGCGGATGTCCTCGAACCCGCGATCGGGTACGCCACCGACGGCTACCCCGTCACGGAGGTGGTCGCCGACCAGTGGCGCCACGGCGAAGCGCTGTTCGACGCCGAGCACGCCCGCGAGGCGTTCCTCGTTGGCGGCGAGCGCGCGCCCGAGCCGGGTGAGATCGTCCGCCTGGAGAACCTCGGCGAGTCGCTACGGGCCATCGCGGCGGAGGGCGCCGACGTCGTCTACGAGGGCCACATCGCCGAGGCCATCGCCGAGGAGGTGCAGGCCGCCGGCGGCTTCCTGACCGTTGACGATCTGGCCGACTTCGAGGCCGAGTTCCCCGACCCCGTTTCGACGACCTACGGCGACGCGACGGTGTACGAGCTGCCGCCGAACAACCAGGGGCTCATCGCGCTGGAGGCGCTGAACGTCGCCGAGGCCGTCGGCGCCCGCGACCACGAACCTGGGTCGGCCGCCCGCGTCCACTACCTCGCCGAAGCGATGAAGCGCGCCTTCCACGACGGTCACCGCTACATCACCGACCCCGAGTTCGAGGAGGTGCCGCCGCTCGGGTCGAAGGAGTGGGCCCGAGAGCGGGCCGCCGGAATCGGCCCCGAGGCGTCGGACGTGAGTTTCGGCGTGCCGGACGCCGGCGCCGACGATAGCGCGGAACGTGATCCCGCTGACCCTCGGGACCCGAATGTCCCCGAGGACGCTGACACCGTCCTCCTGTGCGCCGCCGACGACGAGGGCAACGTGGTCTCCTACATCAATTCCCGCTTTGCAGGGTTCGGCAGCGGGCTGGTCGCCGGCGACACCGGCATCGCACTGCAGAACCGCGGGGCCTCCTTCTCGCTGGCCGACGACCACCCGAACCGCCTGGAGCCAGGGAAGCGACCCTTCCACACGCTCATCCCGGGGGTGCTTGAGCGTGCGCCCGACGACTGGTCGGCGTTCGGCGTGATGGGCGGCTACATGCAGCCGCAGGGCCACCTCCAGGCACTCGTCGGGATGCTCGACGACGGCCTCTCGCTACAGGCGGCGCTGGACCGACCCCGGTGGCGCTACCGCGAGGACGGCCGGCTGGCCGTCGAGGCCCGGATGCCCGCCGCCGTCCAGAACGGCCTCCGGCGCCGCGGCCATGACGTCGAGGTACTGTTGCCGGGGATGTTCGGCGGCGCACAGGTGGTTCGCAACCGCGACGGGGCGCTGTCGGGCGCGACCGAGCCGCGGAAGGACGGCACCGTAGCGGTCTGGTAGCCGCGAGGAAGGGGCCGGAGCGGCGTGGGAGCCGCGCCTGACCCAGCACCTGAGCAGCAGCCGCGTACATATTAAATCCGTCCGGCCCGAACGCCCGGACATGGAGTGGCAGACCGACTGGGGGCTCCGGGCCCGGATGGCGCTGACGATGTTCCTCCTGTTCGGGCTGTACGTCGTCTTCGTGGGGGTGCTGACGGCCTACTTCGAGACCCTGCTGATACCGGTCGTCCTGCTGGGGTCGTTCTCGCTGGTGCAGTACTTCCTCAGCGACAGACTCGCGCTGCGGTCGATGGGCGCCCGCCGGGTCGACCCCGACGAGTACCCCCAGCTCCACGATCGGGTGGGTCGGCTGGCACAGCAGGCGGACCTGCCGGAGCCCGACGTGGCCGTCGCTGACAGCCGGACGCCGAACGCCTTTGCGACGGGTCGGTCACCCGACAGCGCCGTCGTCTGCCTGACGACGGGGCTGCTGGACGCCCTCGACGACGAGGAACTGGGAGGAGTCATCGCCCACGAACTCGCCCACGTCAAGAACCGCGACGTGGCGGTGATGACGGTCGCGTCATTCCTCTCGACCGTCGCGTTCATTATCGTCCGGTTCGGGTGGCTGTTCGGCGGTCGCAACCGCAACGGGGCGCCGGTCATCGTCGCCATTCTCATCTCGCTTCTCGTGTGGGTCGTCTCCTTCGTCCTCATCCGGGCGCTGTCGCGCTACCGGGAGTTCGCCGCCGACCGCGGCGCGGCGACCATCACCGGCCGGCCGTCGGCGCTGGCCTCCGCGCTCGTGACCATCTCCGGGCGGATGGACCGCGTCCCCGAGGAGGACCTCCGCGAGCAGGCCGAGATGAACGCCTTCTTTATCATCCCCGTCTCGAAGGGGTTCGTCGGCCGCCTGGCCCGGACCCACCCGCCGACCGAGAAGCGAATCGAGAAGTTGCGGGAACTGGAGCGGGAGATGGAGACGGCCGCCTGACCGTCACGCGCTGGCGGAGCGGGTAGAGCACGTACGCGATGGTAACAAAGGAGGCGAACATCACGGGTTGGCCGACGGAGCGACTTCCGGAAAATTTAGCTTACAGTCTCAATCAGACAGATATGGAATATACGGAGGCCGGACGTACTCCTTGCGTGTGGAGGGTTTCCGGTGATTGCGGGGTGTAGCGCGTCGGTGGGGACGTACGACCTCGTTGTCATGAACTGCATGGGGGAGGAGGCGTCCGCGGAGGTCCAGGTGCGTCGCGACGGCGACTCGGAGGCCGTGCTGGACGAGACGTATGCCGTGCCCGCAAACTCCTGTGACGACCTCGCCGACGGCGTCCAGGTCGAGGACGTCTTCCCCGAGGACGGTGCCTACGAGATACGCGTTGAACCGGAGGGACGAACCCCGGTGACGGAGTCCGTTAGTGTCCGTCAGGAAACCGTCGAGAATAACGACGAGAGCGTTAATGTCGAAATCGGAACCGACGAGGTGACCGTCTACTGATCCGGAGCGCCGCCGTGCGGTCCCGTCGCGGCCGGGCGACCAACCCGTTTTCGCTGTCGTATCCAGCTACTTAAATACACGCGGGGGGTACCACCGGATAATGAGACGACGAACGTTCATCGGCGGCGTGGGGGCCGGGGTGGCCACACTCTCCGGATGCGTCGGTGACGGCGGCAACGGCGACGGCGGCAACGGCGACGGCGAGACGACGGCCGCGACAACCCCGACGACGACGAGTTCGCCGGAACCGTCGACTGTCGTGGTAGCCACCTACGAGTCGTTCGTCGACGGGAACGACCCCGCCGGCCCGTGGCTGAAGGATGCCTTCGAGGCAGACCACGACGCGACTATCGAGTACCGGGTGCCGAGCAACGGCGTCAACCAGTACATCCAGCGCGCCCAGCAGGGTGCCGACATCGAGGCCGACCTCTACGTCGGGCTGAACGTCGACGAGCTCATCCGGCTCGACGAGCAGCTCGACGAGGCGCTGTTCGACAGCTTCGACGGGGAGCTGTCGGGCACCGACCGGGTTCTCGACGAACTCCAGTTCGACCCGGACGGCCGTGCGGTGCCGTACGACACCGGCTACATCAGCCTCGTCTACGACGAAAGCGAGGTCGACCCCGACAGCTTCGACGACCTGACCGCCGAGCGCAACCGCGGGAACCTCATCACGCAGAACGCCCAGCAGTCGGACCCGGGGCGTGCGTTCCTGCTGTGGACGGTCCACGAGTTCGGCGAGGACGGCTACCTCGACTACTGGGCGGACCTGCAGGACAACGACGTCCGGGTCCTCGGAAGCTGGGACGCCGCCTACAACGGCGCCTACCGGAACGAGGAGGCGCCAATGGTGGTGTCGTACTCGACCGACCAGGTGTACTACGGGGACACGACCCGCCACCAGGTCGGCTTCCTCGACGGGCAGGGGTACGCCAACCCGGAGGGGATGGCCCGCTTCGCTGACGCCGACGACCCGGCGGCCGCCGCCGCGTTCATGGAGTTCATGCTCACCGCCGAGGCACAGGGCGAAATCGCCATGCGGAACGTCCAGTTCCCGGCGGTCGAGGACGCCGAACTCGACGAGGAGTTCGAGCAGGCCGCGAAGGTCCCGCCCGAGCCGGTGACGTTCACGTACGACGAACTCGCCGGCAACGTCGACGAGTGGGTCGACGAGTGGGCCCGGCAGGTCGCCGGATAGGGGATGGCCGCCCGCTCACGGCGCGTCGAACCGCCGCTGTTTCTCGTCGGGGTGGCGACGGCGGCCCTGCTGGTCGTGATGCTGTACTACCCGGTTGCGAGCGTCCTCGCCGAGGCGGTTCTGGTCGACGGCCGGGTGCGTACCTGCTGGCACGCTTCGAGTTCCCCGGGCGGAAGACCCTCCGGTCGGTGACGCTCGTCCCGTTCGTGCTGCCCTCCATCATGGTCGCCATCGGGTTCGCAACGATGTTCGGGAGCAACGGCCCGCTGAACCGGGCGCTCGCGGCGCTGGGAATGCCAACCCTCGAGCTCATGTTCACCCTGCGCATCATCGTCCTCGCCCACGCCTTCTACAACGCGCCGCTGGTGGCGCGGGTCGTCGCCGCCGCCTGGGAGGGAATCGACAGTCGGGCCGTCGAGACCGCACGCAGCCTCGGCGCCAGTCCGCTGCGGGCCTTCCGGGACGTGGTAGCGCCGCAACTCGCGCCGGCCGTTCTCACCAGCGCGCTACTCGTGTTCATCTTCACGTTCACCTCGTTCCCCATCGTGCTGGCGCTGGGCGGGCTGGAACTGGCGACCGTGGAGGTGTGGGTCTACGACCGCATCACCCGACTGCAGCTACAGGAGGCGGCGGCGCTGGCGGTGCTGGAGGCCGTCGTCACGCTCGGGTTGACCTACGCGTACCTCTCCTACGAGACGCGGCAGGCGACGAGCCGCGGGGTCGCACCGCAGGCCCGCAAGCGGCTGTCGGCCGTCTCCGTTCCCGAACGGCTCGGCGTGGTCGTCTACGGCCTCCTCCTCGTCGTCGTCTTTCTCGGCCCCATCGCCTCGATGCTCGTCGCCAGCGTGACCGACCTCAACGGCGAACTCACGCTCCGCTGGTACGAGTTCCTCCTGGCCCGCCGGGACGTCACGGTCGGGGTACAGCCGGACGTCGCCATCCGGAACTCGTTGCTGTACGCGGTCGGGACGCTCGCGGTCGCCGTGCCGATGGGGGTCGTCGTGAGCCTGACGACGGCTCGGGACACGGTGTCCGCGCGGCTGGTCGGAACGCTGGCGATGTTACCGTTCGCCGTCTCCGGCATCGTCGTCGGCTTCGGCCTGCTGCAGACCGTCGTCTTCGGCGTCGAGCTGCTCGGCCGGCGCGTGCAGGTGATCGGCGCGCTGGCCGTGGTCGCCGCCCACGCTGTCGGCGCCTACCCGTTCGTCGTCCGCACGGTTGCGCCGGCGCTGTCGTCGATGGACGACCGGCTGGTCGAGTCCGCCCGGGCGCTTGGCGCCTCCCGGACCCGCGCGCTCCTCAACGTCGAGTTGCCGCTGGTGGCGCCCGCAGTGGCCGCTGGCGCCGCCTTCGCCTTCGCGGTCAGCATTGGCGAGTTCAACGCCACCGTCGTCCTCGTGGAAGGCAGCGACGCCTACACGATGCCGGTCGCCGTCGAGCGGTACCTCTCCGGGCGTCCGCTCGGGCCCCCGGCAGCGATGGGGACGGTGCTACTCGTGGTCACCGGCGTCAGTTTCGTCGTCATCGAGCGCGTCGGCGGCTACGGAGGGTTCGCTGAATGACCGGAGGGCCGCCGTGAAACTGACGCTGGACGGCGTCTCGAAGCGCTACGGCGAGACGACGGCTCTGGCGGACCTCTCTGCGACTGTCGGCGACGGCGAGTTCTTCACGCTGGTCGGCCCATCCGGCTGCGGCAAGACGACCACCCTGCGGCTGCTGGCAGGCTTTGAGGAGCCGACCGCCGGCGAGGTTCGCTTCGACGGCGAGTCGATGGCGGGCGCCCCGCCCGAGGCGCGAGGCGTCGGGCTCGTCTTCCAGAGCTACGCGCTGTTCCCGCACATGACTGTCGCCGAGAACGTCGGCTACGGCCTCCGGTTCGCCGAGGTGCCGGGCGGCGCCGGCGTTGACGAGCGCGTTGCGGAGCTACTGGAACTGGTCGACCTCCCAGAGATGGGCGACCGTGACCCCACGGAGCTGTCGGGCGGCCAGCAACAGCGGGTCGCGCTAGCGCGGGCGCTGGCGCCCGGCCCCGACCTGCTGCTCCTCGACGAGCCGATGAGCGCGCTTGACGCCCGCCTCCGCGAACGGCTCCGTCGGGATGTCCGGGAGATACAGCGCGAACTCGGCGTCACGACGGTGTACGTCACCCACGACCAGGCGGAGGCGCTCGCCATCTCCGACCGCGTGGCCGTCCTCTCGAACGGTCGCCTTGAGCAGGTCGGCCGGCCCCGGGAGCTGTACCGCCGCCCCGAGAGCCGGTTCGTCGCGGAGTTCCTCGGCGAGAACAATATCTTCGAGGGGTCGGTCGTCGACGTCTCGGGACCTGCAGACGAAACCGGGGGGTCGACCGTCCGGGTGGCGGGCCGTGAGTTCCGGCTCCCGCCGGTCGGGGCCGCGAACGTGACGTTCTGCGTCCGCCCGGCGGCCTTCGAGGTCAACGCCGGCGAGAACCGCCTCACCGCGACCGTCGCCGACACCGAGTTCCTCGGCGGGACCACCCGCGTCCACCTCGAGTGGGAGGGCCGGCGCGTGGTCGTCGCCGTCGACGACCCGCCCGACGCCGACGAGGTGACCGTCGGCTTCGACCCCGAAGACGCCTGGGTGCTGTAGGTCAGCTGTCCGGCCAGAACCGCTCCAGGGCGAACTCGAGCATGTCGGGGCTGACGGGGCCGAACTCCCCGCGTTCGGCCTCCCCGAGCAGGCCGCGGACGCTGTCCCACGACTCGCGGGCGTACCGCTCGTCACACAGCACCCGGACGCCGCGCTCGTCGGGGCCGCGGATGACGCGGCCGACTGCCTGTCGGGCCTTCCTGACGGCCGGCACCGCGAGCGCGTACCGGAACCCGTCCCCGAACGCCCGGTCGTAGGCCGTCCGGACCGCCCGCGTCCGCGGGCTGGCCGTGTTGATGATGGGGACGCCGCAGACAATAGCCGCCGCAAGCCGGTCGCCGCGGTAGTCGACACCCTCCGTCAGGGTGCCACGCAGGCTGGTGACCAGCACCTTCGGGTCGCCATCGAAGAACTCCTGCTTGAGTCGCTCGGTGGCCACGTCGTCGGTCGCCTCGTCGACCAGCACCTCCTTGTCGCAGTCGGCGAGCGTCGAGGCGGCCCACTCGGCCTCCCGGTAGGAGGGCATCCCGATGAGGACGTTGCCGGGCGCGGCCGCCACCTGCTGGATGGCCCGGGCGTGAGCGCGTCGGACGTCCGTCGTTTCGTCGGGCGGGCCGCGGTCGGCGTAGGTGAACTTCGGCGCCGCGAGCGCGAACGATGCGCGGTTGTCCTCGGGGAAGTCGCGCTCATCAGGACGCCGCCGCCGAACTCGCCCAGTCGCTCGCCGATGGCGCCGGCCGGCAGGCAGTTGTGCAGCGCGTAGCTGGCGGTGTAGGCCCGCCGCCAGTCCGGCTCCGGGCGCGTCTCGTCCCAGGTGCGCTCGAGCTCGATGGCCCGGAAGAAGTCGGTGTGGTCGGCCCGGTACCACCGCCCGAGCGTCCGGCCGACCGCGGGGGCCGCCCGCCGCTTGTCCTCCTCCTCGAGGGTGTCCAGCACCCGCCCGGCGACGGCACAGACCGTCTCCGCGCGGGTCCACACGCGGGAGTCGAAGCCGTTGCGCTCGGCCCACGCCGTCACCTCGTCGACGTGCGGCTCCTCGGGGTCCCGTAGCGGTATCTCGTCGTCCTCGAGGTCGGGGAGGTTCCGCCGCCAGCCCTGCCGTTCGGCGTCGAGGTGCTCGGTCACACGGCGGTCCAGTTCCTCGGCCAGCGCCTCCAGGAACCGCCGGGTGTCCCGCAGTTCCCCCAGCGTCACGTCGGACTCCTCGAGTTCCCCGCGGACCGTCGTGGCCCGCTCTTTGGCCTCCGGGCCGTGGCGGGCGTCGGCGCCCGCCTCCTCCAGCGCCGCGAGCGGCTGGATGACCCGCGAGAGCTCGGCGCCGGCGTCCGACAGCGCCCGGTCGGAGACGCTGTCGCCGACCAGGTCCCGGACCCGCGGCTCCAGCATGTGGGCCTCGTCGCAGACGACGAACGTCTCCTCGTCGACCAGCGCGCCGGTGAACGACTCGACGGTCACCGGGTCGAAG
>PXSE01000075.1 GCA_003022905.1 Halobacteriales archaeon QS_9_68_42 | reverse complement strand
GTAGTTGGGGTCCGAGGGGTTCTCGACGACGTCCTCGATGTCGGCGCGTTCGACGCCGTCGTCGGTGGCGACGCTGGCGACGCTGCGGGCGACCGCCCGGACCTTCGTGTTGCCGCCGCGGGTCTCGGCGATCTTCAGCTTCTCCTCGCCGACGGTGGTCTCGGTTGGCGCCGACCCCTGCTCGTGTTTCTGCTTTTTCCGCACGTTGCGCCGTCGCCCGCCGGTCCGCTTCTTCTCGGATCGAGCGTGGTTCATACCACAGAGGTGCCCGGCCGCGCACTTGAACTCCGTGGTTCCGCTCGCCACGCCCGCGGCAGGGGGTTCTTTGGGTCTGGCCCGCCCACCTCCGGGCATGACGCTCAACGAACTTCCCGACGTGGAGCCCGCGGCCGGCGAGGTCGAAACCGCCGAGCTCGTGGTCCACGACGATGTGCTGGTGAAGCTGTTCGCGCTCGGTCCCGGCGGCGCCTTCGACCCCCACGTCCACGACGACTCGACCAACGTCTTCCACCTGCTGGAGGGCGAACTCGTCGTGACACAGGACGGCAATGAGGAGACCGTCTCGGCGCCCGCCGTCGTCCACAACGCCCGCGGCGTCGAGCACGGCGCCAGAAACGAGAGCGACGAGCGGGCGCTGTTGACCGCGAGCCTCTGTCCGTTGCCTTAACCCTCGAGATAAGCGTTCAGTTCTTCGAACTCCGCCGGCGAGAGCAGGATTTCGGTGGCGAACTCCTCGAATCGCTCGAAGTCATCGTCGAGAGTCACCACCGTGTTCACGCCCTCCGCGCTCGCCACCTCGGCGTAGTAGCCGTCCCACCCGTCGACGTTCGCGGCACCGGCACGCTCGAAGCCGCCGCGGACGGCCGCCTCCGACAGTCGGTCGCACCAGTTGACGCGTCTCGCGTCGGTGAAGTTCTTAAGTAGCCGCGAGGCGTCGGCGTTCGACCGCCCGTAGTAGGTCGTCAGCTGCCCACGAGTAAACTCGTGGGCTTGTCAGTGGGACTCCCGAGTGTCGCGCTCCCGGCCCGAAAGCCCCACGCCGCTGTGCTTTCTAACACGGGGCTTTCTCAGGTGGCTTCCGCGTCAGGAGTCGGAGGGACTCAATCAGCGTCCCCTGACTCCGGGGCTGGCTGACGGACAGCCCGTCCCACCGACCACTTCTGGGCCTGTGGGACGTATCTTTGCGTTCGATTCGGAGTCACATCAAGCTTCCGCGCTTCCTCCTACCCCTAAAGGGGTGGGCTTCCGCGCTGTTACCGCTGTGAGGACGGTGTGTGCGCCGATCAGGGCGGGATAGGGAACGACCGCCTCGATTTTGCCCGCTATCGCCCGCCTGACGTACGAGAGCGCGGCGCCACGGACCGGGGCATCGGTGTGTGCGAGTGCGATGACCCCGACATCGAACAGGTACGGCCCCTCACTCATCCGAAGCGTCCTCCGCACCACGACGCACGGCCTCCCTGTGCTTTTCTGCGACAGGGGCGGCGTCGCCGAGCGATCTCGTCTCGCCGTCTGCCGCCGTTTCTTCTATGAGCCGCTCCATTTGTTCGATGACCGCGTCGGGGTCCTCGGCGGGCTCGACGATGACCCTGCCGTCCTCCTCGCGGACTGTCACCTCGGTTCCCGGAGTTATTTCGAGTTGCTCCCTGACCGACTGGGGGAGGACGAGTCGTCCCTTCGAGTCCACCTTGGGCATGTTCCCACTTCAGGTGGGAAATGAATAAGCCCTCCGACGGGTGAGGGCTCGGCCTCCGCTTCGTTTCGCCTACTCCGCTTCCTCCTCGCGCCCCGCCAGCCCCGCGAGATGCGGCGCCTCCTCGACGATGATCTCGCCGGCACCCAGTCGGGCGGCGTTCTCGCTGCCGGGCAGACAGAAGACGGGTACGCCGCTGGCGATTCCCGCCACCGCGCGGGTACCGACGACCTTCGTCCCGATTTCCTCGTACGACAGCGTCCGGAACAGTTCGCCGAACCCGGGCAGTCGCTTGTCGAACAGCGGGTCGACGGCCTCGACGGTCACGTCGTCGGGCGTGACGCCGGTGCCGCCGGTCGATACCACGCAGTCGGTGTCGTCGCGGTCGACGAACCGGTCGACGGCGTTCTGGACGCCGTCGTACTCGTCCCGGACCAGTTCCCGCATCGACACCCCGTGGCCCGCTCCCTCGACGATGTCCGCGATGGCGTCGCCGGCAGGGTCGTCGTCGAGGCTCCGGCTCGAGGAAACCGTCAGGACCGCGACGCCGAGTTCCGCGACGTCGTGGTGGTGATGGTCGTGGTCCTCCTCGTGGTCGTGACCCTTGTGTCCGTCATCATGGTCGCTCATGTTCACATCTACTGGCGGCGCCCCGCTAAAGGGCATCGCCGCTGTGCGGGCCGTCTCCGCTACTGTTTTGCCTCCCGCGGCCCAAAATCGGGTCATGAAGGCGATTTTCTACGAGGAACACGGCTCGACGGACGTTCTGGAGTACGGCGGGTTCCCGGACCCCGAAATCGACGACGACGAGGCCCTCATTGAGGTGCGGGCCGGCGGCCTCAACCACCTCGACGTCTGGACGCGCAAGGGAATGCCCAGCCCCGAGGAGCTGCCGCACGTTCAGGGCAGCGACGCGGCGGGCGTCGTAAGCGAGGTTGGCGCCGACATCACCCGCTTCGAGCCCGGCGACCGCGTGGTTGTTGACCCCGGCCTCTACTGCGGGAACTGCGAGTTCTGCCGGCACGGCGAGCAGTCGCTGTGCGTCGACTACGAGATGATGGGCGAGCACGTCCGCGGCGTCCACAGCGAGTACGCCGCCGTCCCGGAGACGAACCTGCTCCGTTTGCCGGAGGGCATCGACTTCGTGACCGCCGCCTCCGCGCCACTCGTGTTCCAGACCGCCTGGCGGATGTTGATGACCCGCGCGGAGATACAACAGTCCGACAGCGTGCTCGTGCTGGGCGCATCCGGCGGCGTCGGCCACGCTTGCGTCCAGATCGCCGCCAACGAGGGCTGTGAGGTGTGGGCGACCGCCTCCAGCGGGGAGAAACTCACCTACGCCGAGGCGTGCGGCGCCGACCACACCGTCGACTACACCGAGCGGAGTTTTGCCGACGCCATCAAATCGGAAACGGACGGCCGAGGTGTCGACGTCGTGGTCGACCACGTCGGCGAGGCCACCTGGGAGGACTCCCTGTCGGTCGCGGCCCGCGGCGGCACCGTTGTCACCTGCGGGGCCACCTCCGGTATCGCCCCGGAAACCAACATCCCGACGGTGTTCTGGAAGCAGTTGAACATCCTCGGGTCGACGATGGGCACGCCCGGCGAGATGGACGACGTGATGGCAAAGGTGTTCGACGGCACCTTCGAGCCGCGGGTCCGGGCGGTGTTGCCGATGAGCGAGGCGGCCCGCGCCCACGAGATGCTGGAGAACCGCGAGGGCTTCGGGTCGGTCGTCGTCGTCCCGGACGACCGCTACGACCCCGACGCGTACGAGCAGGCAACGACCGATGGCTGACGGCTACACCCACGACCCGGAGGCGTTCGACGAGGACGACGAGTACGCCGACCCGGCGGAACCGACCGACGAGGACCGCGAGCACCCTGAGACGGCCGACCGGGAGTTCGACTGGCGCGGGTGGACGCTCGTCGTCGCCGTCTTCGTCTGCCTCGTGGTCGTCCCCGGCATCATCTACGCGTACCCCTACGTCGGCCCCGCACTCGGGCTGACCTTCTGGGACACCTACCTCGCTCTGCCGATGGTGCCGGCCATCGTGCTGGGTGTGCTGGCCGTGTGGGCGACCACGCGGCCCTGATCGGCCGGCGACCGCGCGGCGAGGTGCCCATCTGGGTGGTCGTCGAGACGCGCGACGGTGCCGTCCACGAGGCCGAGCCGGCGCGGTCCATCGGCCAGCCCGGCCGCCCGCCCGGGGCACCGTCGAGGAGAAGTTTCATGCGCTCGTCGGCGACCGGTACAGCGCCGAGTGGCGGACGAAGATGCTCGACACCGTCCGGTGGCTGGAGGCGGAGACCGTCGCGGAGCTACCGAGACTGCTCGACTAAGTCGGGTCGGCGCACTCGACGTCAGTCCCCTCCGAGGGGATGGGCACGACCGACCCGCAGGTCCGTACGTACTGTCGAAGTTGGGCGCGCGAGAGGCCGGCACACCGGGCCGCCTCGGCCTCGTTCATGTCGCCGTTCAGGTACAGTGCCACGGCAGTCCGGATCTCCCTTCCAGACATCGGTGTAATATTTGCTTCTACGGACAACCACCTAAATTTTTCTCCGAGCGACGGACACGTCCCCGGCGGTCCAACTCGGTCGGCAAGCGCGAGCGGACGATTTGCGGAAAATCCTCCGTCTGCCTCTACGTTCGACCAGGACAGCTCGCCTCCCAGGAAGCCGGAACGGGTGCTCCCGGGTCGCCGTATTCGCCGACCCGTTGCTTCAGGCTCGCGCGACGCCGTCGGCGACGAGCTTGTACAGCAGCGCGACAGAGCCGATGAACGCGGCGACGAAGCCGACGACCGAGAGGACGAACGCGAGCAGCCGTTGAACCTGGAACGGGAGCAGGCGCGGCAGGAACAGCCCGGACCCGAACAGCTGGAGGAGCCCTCCGACCAGGATGACCAGGTATATCAGGACTATCTCGCGGCTGACGGCATACGTGAGTGCCTCCTCTGCGTCTATAGGTTCCATAATTCGGCCCGCACGCCTCGGAACAAAAACCTTCCCGAATCGGCTACTTCTCGAAGTCCCGGCGCATCGCGATCTCGAACCACGGACAGAGGCGCAACTGCCGGTACCAGCGGGGGTTGTCGTGCACTGCAGGACCGAACAGACCTCCCACTCGAGGCCCTCGTCCATGTAGTAGCGCTTGTACTCGAACTTGTCCGTCACCCGGAGGTCGCTGTACTGCTCGGGCGTGACGCCGAGTTCCTCCTCGAGGCGCTGGCGGGTGGCCTCGGTCTGAGTCTGGCCCTCCGCGGGGTGGGAGGCGACGGTGCCGTCCCAGTAGGTGTCCCAGAGGCGCTTGTTCGGCGCTCGCTGGGCCAGGAGGACGTTGTCGCCGCCGTCGAAGACGAGCACCGTGAACGCCCGGTGGCGGACGCCGTCGCCGGTGTGGGCGTCGAACCGGTTGACCGTCCCCTCGGGGTCGTCGTTCCCGTCGACCGCGACGACGTCCTGGAGGGCGTTCTCGTGCTCTGCCGTCCCCGACCCGACCGGGTCGATGTCGTCAGTGCTCATGGGGGTCAAGACGACGACCGCTGTTAAGGCACCTTCGACTCCGGCGGAGCGCTACGCGCCGGCGTCGGGGTCCGGGTCGTAGCCCGACCCGACCGGCATCCTCAGCCGCCCGGGCAGTGCCTCGATGACCGCCTCGTGGCTCGTTATCATCTCGCCGTCGAGGCTGAACGAGACGGGGTCGTCGTCGGCCGACCGGACGGTTAACTCCGGCGTTACGAGCCGGTGGATATGGTCGCCGGAGTCGCCGGAGTCGCCGGAGTCGCCGAAGAGCCGCTCGCGGGCCGCCTCGCCGACGACGTCGACGGCCGGCGCGTCCTCGATGATGGTCACCTCGAGCAGGCCGTCCTCCATGTCGGCTTGGGCGTCGCCCTCGACGGGGAACCGCCGGCCGTTGGCCACGAGGACGAACGCCGCCTCGCCGCTCCAGGTCCGGGAGTCGGCGCCGTGGGTCTCCACCGAGAGGGCGATTCCCTCGTAGGCGACGGCCTGCTTGACCGTGTTCAGCACGTAGGCCATCACGCCGAGGTTCCGCTTGCTCTCGGGGGTGGTCTCGGCGCTTGCCTCGGCAGTGATGCCGCCGACACAGGAGTTGACGAACGCCCGCCCCGCCGCCACCCCGAGGTCGATGTCCCGGCGCTCGCCGTTCTCGAACACCTCGAAGGCGTGGTCGATGCCCTCGACGCCGAGTTTCGAGGCGAAGTTGTTGCCGGTGCCGGCGGGCACGACGCCGACGGTCACCTCCCCGAGCGCCTCGGCGCCGTGGAGGCCGTTGACCACCTCGTTGAGTGTGCCGTCCCCGCCCGCCGCCGCTACGAACTCGGCGCCTCCGGCGGCGGCCTCGGCCGCCATTTGGGGGGCGTCGCCCGCCTCGGCAATCTCCCTGAACTGGAAGCCGTGGTCGTCGGCGAGTTCGCGAACGCGGTCGGCGTGGTCCTCGCTCCCGCTGACGGGGTTGCAGACCACCACCCGCCGCGGACCACCGCTTCCGGACTCCTGCATGTCCCGTAGTCGTGTCGAAAAATAGAAAGGTGTTCCGGTCCCGGTTCTCCACGTGTACGCCGTCGACCTGCACACCCACACGCGGTTCTTCCACGGCCGTCGCGAGCTGGGGGACCGCTTCGACCCCGTCGGCTACCGCCTTCTGGCGACGGCCGCGCGACTCCGCGGCCTTGACGGCGTCGCCACGACCAACCACGACTACTACACCGCGTTCCCCGACGTCCTCGGGGCGACGGCGCTGCCGGGCACCGAAATAACGACGACCCGGGGGCACCTGCTCGTCGTCGGCCCGGACCCGCCCGCCGAGACCGACCCCGGGGAGCTGACCCCCGAAGCGGCCGTCGAGGTGGCCCACGACCGCGGCTGTGCGGCGATTCTCGCACACCCCTACCGGAACAGCACCATCCGCGAGCTCGACAAACTGGACCTGGATGCCATCGAGGTCAACGGCAAGCACCCGCGGACCCGAAGCTGGGTCGAGCGGTTGGCCGACCACCGGGGCCTGCCGCTGGTCGGCGGCAGCGACGCCCACTACCCGCCCGAGGTCGGCCGTGCCTACACGGCGGTCGACGCCGAGGAGCTGACGCCGGCCGCCGTCGTCGACGCCATCCGCGACGGTCGGGTCGCCGCACGGGTCGACGACTGGCTCCCACACCGACTACTCCGGGGCTTCTACCGGCGGATTCACGAACACAAACGGCACCTCGACAGCCCGGAGGGACCCACGCCGGGGGTCGGCGACCCGCCGGGCGAGGAGTCCGACTAGCCCAGCTTCTCGTCGAGGATGAGCCGCGTCTTCGTGCTGACGACCTCGTCGAGTTCCCGGGCGCGGGTAATCATCTCGTTGAGCGTGCCGGTGTCGGCCGTGTCGGCGACGGCGACGACGTCCTCCTCGCCGGAGACCTGCCAGACGAAGTCCACCTCCGTCCAGTCGGCCATCCGCTCGGAAATCTCGCCCGTGTCGACGTCGACGGCGACGCCGATTTCGACCATCGCCTTGACGTTGCCCGTCCGGGTGGCGACCGTGAACCGCTCGATTATCCCCTCCTCGATGAGCCGTTCGACGCGGTTGCGCACCGTTCCCTCCGAGGTGCCGACCCGGTCCGCTATCTCGGTGTAGGGGGTCCTCGAGTCCCGTCGGAGGATGGCGAGTATCTCGCGGTCCAGGTCGTCCATCGAGGTGCGTACGTTCCGGCCGCCCTTACTTACCGATTACGAATTTCGTAACGTTTCTTCGAACACAAGCGTTATTTGGGGGTGCATCGTACGCATCTCGTAATGACGGACGCCTACGTCGCGCTGGAGGACGGCCGCACCGTCGAGGCGCGCGCCCGTGCCCCCGGCCGCAGTCGCGGGGAACTCGTGTTCACCACCGCCTACACCGGCTACGAGGAGTCGCTGACCGACCCCAGTTACGAGGAGCAGGTGCTCACCTTCTCGTACCCGCTCATCGGCAACTACGGCGTTCGGGAGGAGCGCTTCGAGTCCGAGCGGGTCCACCCGCGGGCCGCCGTCGCCCGGGAGTTCACCGACGACGTCGCCGGGTGGCTCGAGAGCGAGGGCGTCCCCGCCGTCGATCACCTCGACACCCGCGACCTGGTGACCGGCATCCGCGAGCAGGGCGCCATGCAGTGCGGCATCGCCGCCGGCCCCGACGCCACCCCCGAGGACGCCGAGGCCGAGCTCGACGCCTGCGCCCCGATGAGCGACCACACCGACATCGGCTCGCAGGTCAGCGTCGACGACCGTCTCACCCACAACGCTGACGGCGACGGCCCCACCGTGGGCTTGGTCGACTGCGGCGCCAAGGGCTCCATCGTCGACTCCCTGCTCGAGCGGGACGCGGTCGTCGAGATTCTCCCCTACGACGCGACGGTCGCCGACGTCGAGGCCGTCGACCCTAACGTGCTGTTCATCTCCAACGGTCCCGGCGACCCGAAGAACTTCGAGGCCGCCGCCGCGCTCGTCGAGGAGTACGTCGGCGACCTGCCGATGGCGGGCATCTGTCTCGGTCAACAGGTTATCGCCAACGCCCACGGTCGCCGACCCCGGCGAACTCGAGGTCACCCAGATAAACGTCAACGACGACACCCCCGAGGGCCTCGAGAGCGACGAACTCGACGTCATCACCCGTCAGTACCACCCCGAGGCCAACCCCGGCCCCCACGACACGCTCGGCTTCTTCGACGACGTGGTCGGGATGGTCGAGGCGCCACTCGCGGCGAAGCGGTAGGCGAACGAGGTCGCCGCCGACTCACCGCGGTATCAAGCGACTCGCCCGTACCGCAGCCTCGGCCGGTCCCCGACGGACCTCCACGGTCATCCGCGGCTGGTCGCCGATGAGCCCATGCCACCGGCTCACACTCCCGAACAACGCTTTTGACGCCCCGACCGCACCCCTCCGGCATGGCGCTGTTCCCGACCGCCGCCCGGAGCCCTCGCCTCCGGTACGAACTCGTCCACCCGGATTCGTTCGACCCCTACGAGATGTACGAACACGCTCGCTCGGGTGCCCCCGACATCGACGAGGTAACCACGTGGATGACCTGGGATCCACACGCCCACCCGAAGGAGACCGCCGAGTTCGTCGAGTTCGTCGGCGAGCAGTTCGACGACGAGACGGGCGTCACGTTCGCAGTTTACCTGCGGGACGGCGAGGACGGCGCCGGCGAGTTCGCCGGGACCTGCGGGCTCTCCGTCGACTGGGACCTGCGGCGCGCGGAGTTGGGTGTCTGGTTCCGCAAGCCGTTCTGGGGCCGCGGCTACTCCGGCGAGCGCGCCCGGACGCTGGCGGCGCTGGCGTTCGACGTCCTCGACCTCGAAGTCGTCTGCGTCACCCACATCCCGGACAACGAGAAGTCCGGCCGGGCCATCGAGAAGTACGTCGAGTCGCTGGGCGGCCGCAGGGAGGGCCGCGTCCGCAACGGCGTCGTTATCGGCGGTGAGCCGAGGGACACGGTTCGCTACTCCGTTACGAGCGAGGAGTGGCAGGAGGCGACCGACGGCGAGTACGACGCCGACTTCGAGTGGTGACCCGTGTCGGCCGGTAGGGTAGACTCCCGAGGTTTACTTAGTTCATGACCCGGTTCGCTGAACTGCGAAATGACCATTGGTTCTTCTATCAATTGGGGACAAATCTCAAAGCGTCGTGCAAGATGGAACGCTCGAATTCATAATGTATATGCCGTAACCAACTCAGCGCATGAATATGATATCGATTGATCTAACCGTAACCGCTGATGCAATTATAACCATAGTTGGATCGTTCATAATTGGGATTGGTATTTTTTATATACGCCAGTGGATACAAAAACGACGCCTACGACGAGCCATAGTTACCGAACTAAGCCAAACAGAATTCCTTGATCAAGCCGTTGAAACAAAAGAAACGCCTGTAAATGACTTCCTCCGAACAGAGGTACTTGAGCCAAATCTTGATAGGCTCGGATACTTTCGCAGCCAAGACATCGAACATCTAATCAGTTATCATAACAGCGCTAAGCGGATGAAAAACGCAGTTGTATTGTATCGAACACCAAAAGATGAATTCCAAAACAAGCCAGATAACCTCGCAAATATAATTCAAGGTGAAGCAGAAATGGCTCGTGAGTACCGGGACAAAATCCTCAAAGCATGGGGAAAAAACCCAGAACAACTATTCGAAAATCGAACCCCATCTAACATGGAAACCTGATAATGAATTCACGCTTTACATCTTGCACGGTAATTATGATAAAGTTCTGATAGGTGGCACACGTCGGTGGTCAATACTTACCCTCTACCGACCAGTCGATACCGACGAGACCACACCGGTCAGAAGATGCGGCGTTCGGTTACTCCACGTACCGGTACTTCCGCTCGCCCATCCGGCCCCAGCCGTCGAAGACGAACTCGCCGTCGGGGGCGGTGAACTCCTCGACGGCCGACTCCTCGTCGAAGTTGTGGGCATCGTGGACGTCCTCGTACTCCTCGAAGTCAAGGTCGTACCGGGACCGGAGCTGCTCGTCGATGTTCAGGGCCTCGATTTCCTCGCGGTAGTTCTCCTGGATGGTTTCGACGTGGATTTCGGCCTGCGCGCCGGAGCCGTAGGAGCCGACGAGCAACTTCTCGCCGACGGCGCTCTCGCCGGCCTCGACGAGCCGCTTGATGCCGGAGACGCGGGCGACGTGGACCGAGCCGGTGTACCAGTTGCCCACCTCCCGGGAGACGTCGAGCGTCGGGTCGATGGTCCGCTCGTACCACTCCCGGTAGTGGTCGGTCTCCTTCAGCGCGTCCGTGTACTCGCCCAGCGCGTCCATATAGGCGCCGTCGTCGTCGAACGCCTCCGGGCGGGGCTGGCGGCCGATCTCCTCGGCCAGTTCCGCCTCGATTTCGGTGTCGCGGGTGATGTGGCGGTACGCGAGCACGGCCGCCTTCCGGACCATCCCGGGGAACGGCGTGTGGAACGGCCCGAGCCGGAAGTCGTCGGGGTGGATGTCGCCGCCGACGGAC
>PXSE01000074.1 GCA_003022905.1 Halobacteriales archaeon QS_9_68_42 | reverse complement strand
GTCCGCCTCGCGGTCGATGGTGGCGCGGACGACCAACTCGTCGTCGGCCACCGACACCGCCAGGTCCTCGTTGCCGAGTTCGTCGCTCGTGACCATTGTAGGAGGGATGCGGGGGCCGCCCTATCATCATTTCGGACGAAAGTAAACGAACAACTGGTTCAACTGTAAAATTCGGAAGCGCAGTTCACTCGCCCGCGTCGACGCGGGACTTTATCTCGGTCGCTACGTTGGACTCAACATGGCCACGGACCCGATACCGTACGACGACTACGAGGAGGGACGGGACTGCAACTATTGGGACCTGGACCCGACGCTGCGGCGGGAGGCCCGCCGCGTCTACCCCGACGACGAGTTCGAGTGGGCCGAACCGGTCCTCGAGGAGTTCGGCGAGGTGCTCGGCGGTCGGATGGCGGACACGGCCGACCGCATCGACAGGGAGGGTCACGAACTACGGTCATTCGACAAGCACGGCGACCGCCTGAACGAGGTGGAGTACCACCCGCTCGTCCGCGAGCAGGAGCGACTCGTCTACGAGGAGTTCGGCCTCACCCATGACGCCTTCCACGCGCCGCCGGGCCGGGAGGACCCGCTCGGTCTGACCCACGTCCTGATGATGCAGGCGCTGCTGTCGTACGTCGACGGGGGCTTCTGCTGTCCCGTCTCGATGACCACCGGCGCCGCCATCGTCCTCGATAAGTTCGACGATGGGTCGCTGGAGGCGTACTTCGAGGCGCTGACCGCGCGCGACCTCGAGGACCACATCGAGGGCGCGATGTTCCTCACCGAGGAGCAGGGCGGTTCGGACGTCGGCGCCAACGAGGTGCGGGCCGAACCGACTGGCGGAGAGAGCGAGGCGTCGGAGACGCCTCGGAGGGGAGGCGGGGTACCCGCCGAGCGCGTCTACGAATTGTACGGCGAGAAGTGGTTCTGCTCGAACATCGACGCCGAGGGCGCACTCGCGCTGGCCCGGACGCCGGACGCGCCGGACGGCGTCAAGGGGCTCAGCCTGTTTCTCGTGCCGCGGACCAAGCCGGACGGCGAGGTCAACGAGGCGCACTTCCGGCGCCTGAAGGACAAACTCGGCACCATCTCGGTCCCGACGGGCGAAATCGAGTACGAGGGCGCCGAGGCCTACCTCGTCGGCGAGGAGGGCGAGGGGTTCAGGTACATGGCCGAGATGATGAACTTCGAGCGACTAACGAACGCCACAGGCGCGGTCGGCGTGATGGGCCGGGCGCTTCTGGAGGCGAGGGTCCACGCCGCAGGCCGGGAGGCCTTCGGCGAGGCCATCGACGAGTACCCCCTGATGCGGCGGGACCTCGTGGACATGACCGTCGACTACGAGGCCGCCGCCGCGTTCTCCTTCGAGGCCGCGCGACTGCTGGACGAGCGGGAGCGGCAGGCCTCGCGCGGCGACACGGACGACGACTCTGCGGCCTACCAGCTGATGCGGCTGTTCATCCCCGTTGCCAAGTACAAGACCGCCCGGATGGCCGTCGACACCGCCTCCTACGCAATGGAGGTGCTGGGCGGCAACGGCTACGTCCGCGAGTACACGACCGAGCGTCTGCTCCGGGACGCGCAGGTGCTCCCCATCTGGGAGGGCCCGTCGAACGTCCTAGCACTGGACACCCTGCGGGCGCTGAACCGCGAGGACGCCCACGAGGCGCTGGTTCCGTACGTCCAAGAGCTACTCGACGGCCTTGCCCATCCCGCTCTCGATGACCCGGCCGAAAGCGTCGAGACGGCGTTTCACGAACTACAGACCGCGCTGGCGACGCTCGCGACGGAGGACGGCAAGTACGCCCAGTACCACGCCAAGCGGCTGACAGACCTCATCTTCGACGTCGTCTCAGGGGCGCTTCTGCTCTCGGAGGCCCAAGAACAGCTGAACGCGGGTGAGGGCCGGGAGGCGCTGGTGGCCCAGCGGTTCGTCGAGACGCGGTTCGCCGATGAGGAGGCCTACGGGGTCGTCTCGGGCGACCGGTCCGCCATGGAGGACGACGTCTTCGCCGCGGTCGCCCACTACGCGAGCGTCGAACCGGACGCCCTCGTCGAGCGGGCACCGGCCGACGACTGATACTGCCGGCTGTAATCGCTTCAAGATTCCTCGGTGGTATCGGGTTGGATACCGTCCGGAACCCCATCTTCCGGACGGAACTGACTCACGTAGTTACAGCCGGCAGTATGACCGGCACCTTCCAGCAGCGGTAAGTCCCCCCGTCTCGAAGGGAGCGCATGGACGCAGCGTCGACGGTGCGGGCTTACTACGACGCCCTCCGAGAGGGCGACCCGCTGTACCCGTACTTCGCAAGCGAGGCGACGACAGTCAAGTTCGGCATCGGCGAGCGGCTGACGGGCTACGAGGCGGTACGCGCCGGCCTCGCCGAGCAGACCGAAACGACCGACGACTGGACCGTCGAGTCCCGGCGACTCGTCGTCTCTGCGGCTGACGACCACGCGTGGTTCTCCGACGACGTCTTCATGGCTTGGACGGACACCGAACGCGACTACCGTCACGAGTACGACACCCGCTGGAGCGGGGCGCTCCAGCGCCGCGGCGACGACGCCGACCTCGGGACGCCGTGGCGGTTCGTCGGGATGCACGTCAGCACCGAGGGAGCAACCAGCGGATGACCGGACCCGTCTCCAACGAGGAGCGCGAGCGGACGATGACCGGGCTGAAGATGGTGACCGTTCTCCTCGTGGGCCTGTCGGCGGGGCTCATCACCTCCCAGGGCGACGCCTCACCTGCCGTCGTCGCCGCGGCGGTGCTTTCGGGCCTGCTCGTCGGCGCGGCGCTCGTCCGCTTTCTGTTCCCCTCCATCGAGCAACTGGCGCCCGCGTCGAACCGCGAGTACCGGCGGTAGGCGCGCCCGGTCGGCGTGCCCGTATCGGTTGGATTATACGCTAGCCCGTCACACACCCGAACATGGCACGTGCTGCAGCCGTCGGCGCCGGCATGACGACGTTCGGCGTCCACGACACCCCGCTGCAGGAACTGTTCGGCGAGGCCGCCTTCGAGGCGCTGGACGACGCCGGGGTCGGCCCGGACGATATCGAGGCGCTGTACTTTGGCAACGCGATGAGCGGCCAGGCCGAGAACGACACCCACCTCGGACCGACGGTCGCCTCCCACGTCGGGCTGGCGGGCGTCCCGGTCCAGCGCTTCGAGGACGCCTGCGCCACCTCCGCCAACGCGTTCAAGAACGCCGTCGCGGCCGTCGAGGCCGGCGTCCACGATGTCGTCCTCGTGGGCGGCGTCGAGCGCTGCACCCCCGAGACGGGCAAGGACACCGCCGCAATGACCCGCGTGTTCGCGTCGGCCTCCCACCGGCAGTACGAGCAACCGGCCGGCTTGACGTTCCCCGGCGTGTTCGCGCTTCTCACGAAGCGGCACATGCACGAGCACGGCACCACCGAGGAGCAACTCGCCCACGTCGCGGTCAAGAACCACGGACACGGCGCGCTGAACCCGCGGGCGCACTTCGGCAAGGAGACCACCGTCGAGGAGGCCCTGGAGGGCCCGGTCGTCGCCGACCCGTTCCGGCTGATGGACTGCTGTCCGTTCTCCGACGGCGCCAGCGCCGTCGTCGTGGTGGGCGACGAACTGGCCGACTCCTACGACGCGCCGGTGGACGTGACCGGCGTCGGCCACGCCACCGACGTCGTCCCCATCGCGGACAAGGAGACGCCGCACGACACGCGGGCGGCCCGCGACGCCGCGGGCGAGGCTTACGAGCAGGCCGGCGTCTCGGCCGACGACGTCGACTTCGCGGAGGTCCACGACTGCTTCACGGGTGCCGAGATACTCGCCAGCGAGGCGCTCGGCCTCGTCGAGGACGGCGAGGGCGGTCCCGCCGCCGCGGCGGGCCGGACCGCCCGCGACGGCGACCTACCTATCAACCCGTCGGGCGGCCTGAAGGCTAAGGGCCACCCTATCGGCGCGACCGGCACCGCCCAAATCGTCGAGTTGACCGAGCAGTTGCGGGGCGAGGCCGGCGAACGCCAGCTCCCGGACGCCGACCGCGCCGTCGCGCACAACCTCGGCGGGGACGCCGCTACGACCGTCGTCAGCGTCATGGAGGCCCGACGATGAGCGACGGGCTGACCCACGCCGAGTGGAGCACGGCACTCCGCGACGGCCGACTGCTCGGCCTGCACTGCGAGAACTGTGAGGCCACCCAGGGCACCCCGAAGGCCGCCTGTCCCGACTGTGGCTCCCGGAACCTGGAGACCGTCGAACTCTCGACGGAGGGCGTCGTCTACACCGAGACAACGGTCAACGTGCCGCCGGAGGGCACCGAGAAACGCGGCTACCAGGTCGGCATCGTTGAGGTGGGCGACGCACGGGTGCTCGGTCGGCTGGCGGGCGACGGCCTCGCCATCGGCGACGAGGTGGCCCTCTCGGGGCACGTCGAGGACGAGGAGGGCTACGCGGCGCCGCTGTTCGAGGCCGTCTGAGGCGGGTCAGCTACCGAGTTGTTCCCCGCCGGTGGCCGCCGACGAGGCGGCGACGCCGCTGGAGAGATCCGAGATACAGCGCCGGCAGAACCGGTAACTGGGGTCGTTCGGCGCGCCGCAGGCGGGACAGGCGACCCGGTCGTCGGTGTCCCCTGCCGTCCGGTCGCGGTCCGGGTCCGGGATGTACTCCGAGGCGGGCGCCTCCTGCTTCGTCGAGGTCGCCCGGTAGAGGTACGCCGCGACCGCGACGTGGATCAACACGAGCAGCGCCGCCGCCCCCGCAAGCACGAGTAGCCTCTCCATGTGCAACGTGAACGTACGTACCGACGACACCCTCCCGCTCGCGGGCTGCGCCTCGCTGCGCGCGGCCTGCGGCCGTGCTTGCGTCGGCTCGCTCCGCGAGCGGTCGGCCCCTTTCGATTTCCCACCCGATGTCGGCTGGCTGGCCGGCTATCGCTTGACTAAATACGACGACCCCGAGGCTCAGACTGCCAGCTGTAACTACGTGAAGCACGTCCGGAAGATGGGGTTCTGGACAGTATCGAACCGGGCGTCGCCGCGGAATCTCGAAAGAACTACACCCGGCAGTGTCAGTCGACCCGCGCCAGCCATCGGTCCGGGTCGTCCAGCTCCTCGTCGGTGGGGAGGTTGTCGGGCGAGTCCCAGACGGCGCCGGCGGCCTCGACGCCGCGGGCGTCGGCGACGGCGTCGAAGAACTTCCTGCCGCGCTCGTACTGCCGGCGCTTCATGCCGAGGCCGAGGAGTCGTCGTATGACCGCCGAAACCGGCCCGATGTCCGAGCGGCGCTCCTCCAGTTTCTCCCGGAGGTCGGCGTACTCCCGGTCGAAGGCCCGGTCCATCACCAGTTCGGCGTACCCCTCGACGGCCGTCATTGTGCGGTTGAGTTCGGCCAGCGCCGACCGGTCGAAGCCGCCGTCCGCCAGTGTCGAGACGGCGTTCTCGGTGGCCGTCTCGAGGCGACCCGACAGCCACGGCGCGGCGCCGAACTCGGCGGCGTGGGCCACCTCGTGGAAGGCTATCCACCGTCGGAACCGGTCGCGGTCGACGTCCAGGTTGGTCGCGGCCGCCTCGATGTTCGGGTGCACGAAGTACAGTTCGTGGTCGCCGCTGCCCATCAGAAGCGGGTCGTACTGGCCGAGCACGTTGTTGGCCAGGAAGCCCAGCGTGATGGCCATCGACCCGGTGTTGGCCGACCGGGCGAGCGACGGCGCCAGCGCCGTCCGGTCCTCGAGCGGCGCCAGCAGGCGCTCGAAGGTGACGACGTTGGCGTCTATCCAGTGGTGGCGGTTCTGGACCTGAACGCCCTCGGGAAGGCCGAACTCGAGGCCGGCGACCGAGCGGATGGCGTCCCGCGCGTCGCCGATGTCGTCGGCGTAGCCTCGCCGGTCGGCCGCCGAGAGGGTCAACTCGCCCGGGTCCGTCCCCGCGCGTGCGGCGGTGCCCGCGGCAGTCCAGTCGACCGGGCCGTCGCCCCCCGAGTCGGCGACGGCGCGGACGGCGCGATAGAGGTTCACACCTGTGATACCCCACCGCGAGACATAGGACTTCCGGGTGCGACCGGGGCGACGCGACGTTTCGGCCGTTCGGAACCCGCCGGGACGCCCGCTTCGGGCGCGCCGGGCGGCCGCCTACTCGTTGAACTCGAACTCATTATCGGCCTCGCCGTCGAGGTACCGCCGCTTGGCGAGGAAGGCGACGACTGCGAGGAAGACCAGTCCGACGACGGCCGCGAGTGCCGTCCCTTTCCGGGACTCGTCGGACTCCGGCGGCGGCCCCTCGCCGGCCTCGACGTCCTTCTCGCCGCGACTGTACGGCGCGTTGGCGGTGAAATCGGGGTCTTCGAAGTGAATCTCTAGGAACGTGAACTCGGCCATGCACGACGCTTCGCGCCTCGGGGATTTATAAACGATGGTCGGTCGGTTCCGGCAGGTGAGGCCGCCGGGACGTTCATTGTGTTGCCGCTCGCGGGTCCGGTATGGAGGGCGACCACCGGGAGTTCCTCGAGTCCCTGCTGGCGACCGCCACGCCGTCTGGGTTCGAGACGAGCGGACAGCGGCGCTGGCTAGAGTACCTGAAACCGTACGCCGACGAGACGCGGGTCGACGACTATGGCAACGCCGTCGCGGTCCACGAGGGTCGCGACAACGGGCCCTCGATAGCGCTGGCCGGTCACGGCGACGAAATCGGGCTGATGGTCCGCGACATCGACGACGACGGGTTCCTGAAGCTGACGCGAATCGGCGGGTCGGACAGGACCGTCACCCGCGGGCAGGGCGTGACGGTCCACACCGACGACGGCCCGGTCGAGGGCGTCGTCGGCCAGACGGCGATCCACCTCCGGGACCGCGGCGAGAA
>PXSE01000073.1 GCA_003022905.1 Halobacteriales archaeon QS_9_68_42 | reverse complement strand
CGTACTCGGCGTCGATCTCGGCCTCCCGGACCTCCAGGTCGAGGTCCAGCACCGCGATTGTCGCGTCGGTGAGGTCGCGCGGCATCTCCTCGTGGAGGGGTTCCTCCTCGCTGATGACGCCCTGGACCAGCTCGGTCGCGGAGGCGCCGGGACCGGTCTGGGTCCGGATGGTGATGGCGTCGCGGTCGACGCCCGCGTCGGCCTGGACCTGCCGGATGGCCTCGACGATGGTCTCCGCCAGCGCCGCGGCGTCGATGTCGCCGGTGCCCTTGCCGGTCATCGAGGACTCGGCGACCGCGGCCAGTTCTTCGTCGTCGACGTCGTCGGCCAGCGCCTGCTCCTCGATGGCCTCTAGGGCGAACTCGGCGGCCTGCTGGTAGCCCTCGACGATGGTCGTCGGGTGGACGTCGTCGTCGAGCAGGTCCTCGGCCTGCGCGAGTAGCCGCCCGGCCAGCACGGAGGCGGTCGTGGTGCCGTCACCGACCTCCTCCTCCTGTGTCTCGGCGACCTCGACGATCATCTGGGCCGCCGGGTGTTCGATGTCCATCTCCTGGAGAATGGTGGCGCCGTCGTTGGTGATGACGACGTCCCCGGAGTCGGAGACGAGCATCTTGTCCATCCCTCGGGGGCCGAGCGTGGTCCGGACGGACTCGCTTACGGCCTTGCCGGCGGTGATGTTTGACGATTGAGCGTCCTTGCCTTGCGTCCGCTCGGCGTCCTCGTCGAGAATGAAGAGCGGCTGTCCGCGCCGCTGACCCATCTGCTGTGACATAGTCGTCTAATATGTCGTCAGCGGTTCTATATAAACGTTCCGTAACGGGCCCGCCGCGTGGGTGGGTTTGTCGCGCGTGCCGGGGCAGTTTTTAGCGCTTGTCATAGACGGCGACCGCGCGGTCGGCGCGGGTGCTCCAGCCGGAGGGGTTCCGCTTCGGCGAGCGGTCGGCATAGCGGGCCCGAATGCCGTCGGCGTACCCCCCCGTGGCCCCGACGACGATGTTGCGGCCGTTGCCCAGCCAGGTCGTCGGCCGGGCTTCCCCGCCGACAACATCCCGGAGTGTTGAGGCGGCGTCGGCGACGGCGTGTCTGGCCGTCCGGTAGGGGACCGTCGGGTGGAGGCCGTAGTTCTTCGCCAGCCGGTAGGCCAGAGACCGGTAGCGGTCCCGCCAGTCGCGCTCGGCGGTGCCGCCGTCGGCCGCCGCTTCCCGGGCGACGGACATCTCGGCGGTCCACGCGACGCTGTAGTCCAGCCCCGCGATCCGGTGGGCGGCGTCGCGGGCGCCGCCGGTCCGGAGGTTCTCGTCGAAGCCGTCCAGCGCCCTCAGCACCTCCCGGGAGAAGGCCGCGTTGCCGCCGCTGAAGTAGGTCACCGACCGCCCCCGGATGGCGCGCGTTTCGACGGTGTCGGCCGCGACGCCGGCCCGCAACTGCTCGTGGGTCGGCCCGGTGGCGACGTCGGCGTCGGCGAGCGCCTCGGTGACGGCCGACCGCCATCCCTCCTCGACGCGGACGACCGGCGAGAGGAAGGCGACGACATCGCCGGCCGCCCGGTCCAGTCCCGCGTTCCGGGCGGCATTGACGTTTCGGTCGCCCACCTCGACCAGGACGTCGACGTCCGTGCGGTCCAGCACCATCCCGCTGGTCCCGTCCGTCGAGGGACCGTTGACCACGACGACCTCTGCGGGGGTCTCCTCGGCAAGAGCGTTGAGACAGCCCTCCAGGTGGTTGCGCTCGTTCAGCGTCGGGATGACCACCGAGAGTTCCATACCTACGGTACGGACACTCGAGAGTTAAAAAACTCTGCGTCCAGCCGGCGGGTTAGTGTTTAAACGAGAGGCGTGGAGTTGGCGTGGGGGTAGCGAGGATTTCGAAAGCTCCCGGATTCTCAGTCCCTCCCGATGAGGTGTGTTCGGCTTGCCATCAGTTATCTGAACACCGCCGGCCGCCAGTGCTCACTCCCGGACGTGGGCTTCCCAGTAGGAGACGGAGGCAAGTCTTGGGCCGACGGGGCTCCGGACGACGGCGGCGTCCAGCGCCCGGAACGGGCCGGCGACCCACCCGGGGACCTGCCGGTAGAAGCCGTAGGGAACGAAGAAGTCGTGGTTGGCGCCGGCCAACTCAAGGCCGGCGCCGATCAGCAGTTCCCGCACCTCACGCTCGGAGTGAAGCCGCGACCCCATCGGGAGTGCCCAGTTGTAGATGGAGCGCGCCGAGTACCGCTTGAACGTGTCGAAGAACACCTGTTCGCGGGAGACTCGCCGCAGTTCGGCCATGAACTCCTGGGGGTCGGGCGCGAGGTGGAAGAACCGCATCGCGAGCACCGAATCGAAGTAATCGTCGGGGAAGGGAAGCCGACCCGCGTCCGCCTGCATGAACTCGATGGCGCCGTCGACGCCCGCCGCCCGGGCCTTCCGGCGGCCCTGTTCGAGCATCGCCTCCGAGATGTCCACTCCCACGACGTCCGCCCCGCGGTTCGCGAGCACGGTCGTGAACCGGCCCGTTCCGCAGGCCACCTCCAGAATCCGGCTGTCGTCAATGGGCGACAGCGCATCGACGACGGCCTCCTTCTCTCGGCGGTCGATGACACGCCCGCCCCGCGAGAAGCGCTTGTCGTCGTACGCCTCCGCGATGTCGTGTTCCTGGTACCACTCCTGTCCCTTCACGCTGGCTGAACCGACCCGCCGGCAGCATAAAAGAATGCTGGATACGCCGGAACCGCCCGAGTGCGCGTCACTGCTCGTCGGTGACGACGTTGTTCGGTCGTATCTCGAGTATCACCCGTGGCCCCGACCCCTCGCCGTGGTTCGGGTACTCCTCGAGGCCCGTGTACCGACGGACCAGCGCGTCGATGTGCTCGACGGCGCCGTCCTCTGTCAGCGTGGCCACTTCCCCCTGGACGGAGACGTACCGGTAGGGGTCATCGGGGTCGCACATGCTGACGCCGACCTTCGAGTTCGCCCGGACGTTGCGCTCCTTGCGGCGGCCACGGGCCGTGTTGACCGGAACCTGGTCGGCCCCCTCGTCGTAGTCCGCCCACACCGGCGTCGAGTGCGGGGCGAGCGTCAACAGGTGGGCGAACGTTCGCTTCTCGAAGAGATCGTGGAACTCCTCGGGAATCGAGGCCATGTCCCGAAGTCCGCGGCCACCCGTATCCGCCTCACGCGCTACGGGTTATACTGGTACCGCGCGCGAGGCGCAGATGAGGGAATCGGCCCCGTCTCGCCCCGAACCCCGCCGGGCGCCGACCCGCGCCCGCGACGCCCCGTGACGCTCCGCGACGACGCCGGAACTCTCCGGGAGCTGAGAGGAACTGTCGAGCGGCCCCAGCCGTCACGCCGGGGAACGTCGAATGTCCGTGGAGAGCCGGTCGTTCCGCCGTCGGCTCCCGCAAACGTTGCCATCGATCAGCATGTAAGTTCTCGGAGTATAAGGGGTCATTATACACACTTGAGTGTGGATATTGTTTTGTCACACATGTAGCGAACCTTTACCAGTCGGTTTCTCGGAGGGACGTACATGAGCACGACCACGGAGGAACGCTCACGCCAGGCCGACTCGCCGTTGGCGGACCCCGAGTTCCGGGACCGCCTCCGCAAACTCCCCCCGAGCGCGAAACTCGTCGCCAAGGTTTTGGAGGGTGCCTCGCCGCTCTCGCAGGGCCAGCTGGCCGAGGAGTCACTACTGCCCGACCGGACCGTCCGCTACGCGCTGAACCGCCTCGAGGAGGAAGACCTCGCCGACTCGCGGTACTCCTTCCACGACGCCCGCAAGCAGGTCTACTTTCTCGTCAACTAGCGACCTTTTTGCACGAGCCGGCAGAGCCGCCCTCGCGGGTGCAGACGGTGTCTCCGGTTCCTGCCCGTTGCCACGAAACGCTCGTTTCGGTCGAAGCGGCGTGATTTCGTTTCCTGCCGCCCACCACTTAAGCCGTCGCCGTCCCTCCCGCCGGTATGCACGTCGAGCGGATTCCCGTCTCCGTCCCGACCCGGGCGCCGACGGGCCGGACCGCCTGCTACGTCCTCGGCCGCGAGGAGGCGCTGTTAGTCGACCCGCCGGCGCCCGACGAGCGCGTCGAAGCCGAACTCGACCGGGTCGAGAGCGTCGCCGTCACCCACCACCACCCCGACCACGTGGGCGCGGTCGCCGAGTACGCCGAGGCCGCCGACGCGACCGTCTGGTGTCGACGGGGCCGGCTCGAGGCCTTCACCGCCGCGACCAGCATCGACCCCGACCGCGCCTTCGCCGAGGGCACCGAGATTCCGACCGATGAGGGTAGCGTCGTCGTCCGGGACACGCCGGGCCACGCCCCCGAACACGTCGCCTTCGAGACGCCGGAGGCGCTCGTGTCGGGCGACCTCGCCGTCGCCGAGGGCAGCGTCGTCGTCGGCGACCCCGAGGGCGACGTCCGCGCCTACCTCACCTCCCTTCGCCGGGTCCTCGGGCTGGCGCCGGACCGGCTCCTGCCGGCCCACGGGCCCGAGATCGAGGACGTACGCGCGACCTGCGAGCGTCTCATCGCCCACCGACTGGACCGCGAGCGCCGGGTCCGCGCGGCCGTCGAGGCCGGCAACCGGACCGTCGCCGACCTACTGGAAGCCGCCTACGACAAGGACCTCACCGGCGTCGAGGACCTCGCCGGCGCCACCGTCCGCGCACACCTCGAGAAACTCCGCCACGAGGGCCAGGTCCGGTGGAACGGCTCCCGGGCCGACCCGGCGTAGGCCGCGACACTTAAACCCGCGGAGCCGAACCCACGGGCATGAGCCTCGAGGCTGAACTCCGGCAGGCGCGGGAGCTGTCCGTCGCCGGCCTCGCGGACGCAATCGAGTCCATCGGCTTCGAGTGCACCCGTTGTGGCGCCTGCTGCAAGGCCGTCGAGGGCGACGACGGCCGCGAGGACCACACCGCGACCGTCTTCCCCGACGAGGTCCGCGACCTGCAGGAGGCCGGCGACTACGACTGGCGGGACGTCGCCCGCCCGATGCCGTACGGCGTCACCGAGGGCGACGACGGCCCCGAGGGCGAGACGTTCGAGTGGGCGCTCGGGACCGACGCCTGCGGCGACTGCACCTTCTACCGAGAGGACGACGACGGCACCGGGGCCTGCACCGTCCACGGCAACCGGCCGCTCATCTGCCGGACCTACCCGTTCAGCGTCGTCCTCGAGGGCGGCGAGGGGGCGCCGCTGGCCCAGCCGATGGGCGCGGCCGTCGACCGCGAGGGCGCGGTCCGGGCCCACGAGTGCGAGGGCCTCGGGCGGGACATCGACCGCGAGGACGCCGAGGAACTGGCCGCGGCGCTCAAGCAACGCGCGGTGCGGGAACTCGAGGAGGCCATCGATGTCCGGGAGCGCTACGAGCCCCGCCCCGACGCCGACGGCGTGGTCGTCCACGATTCGGAGGGCGCAAAGCGCCCCGACGGGACCCTCCTCGACAGTCGGTAGCTTCTATAGGGTGCCCTCGCATGTCGAACGCGAGGGTCTATGGAAATCTCAGATGAGCTCCTGTGTCTGTTCAGCGCCGAGGTCGAGGAGACCGAGGACCGGTTCGTCGTCGAGGTCCCGCGCAGAGAAATCGAGAACGGCGCCGTCGCCCCCGGCGACACCTACCGCGTCGCGCTCGTGGCCGGCGAGACTACCGGGCCGTCGTCGGCCGCCGA
>PXSE01000072.1 GCA_003022905.1 Halobacteriales archaeon QS_9_68_42 | reverse complement strand
GTGGTCGGCGTGGTGGTGGGTCAGAAGCACCTGCTCGACGTCCGCGAACCCGAGGCCGTGCCGCTGGAGGCCCGCTCGTAGCTGGTCGCGGGTTTCCGGGACGGCGACGCCGGTGTCGACGAGCGTCGTGGTCGCTCCCGCTTCCGTTCCGAGCAGGTAGCTGTTGTTGTTGCCCTCGAAGGCCCGGTTATCCAGCGAGACGACACCCAGTTCGAACGGGAGCGCGGGGTCGGTCACCGGGCCACCTCCACGGCCTTCCGCCGGGGGTCCCCGCGTTCGCGTCGGTCCGAACGCTCGTCGCGGGCGGGCCGATACCGGCCGCCCGACTGCAGCTCGTCGTGCATATCGGGCGTGGGAGCCCCGAGAAGCAAAGCCTTTCGTTCGAGCGGCCGGAGGCGGTCGTTCGCCGGTGATTCGTTACAGTATCAGGCGGCGACCGCCCAGAACCGGACGCTCCCTGGCACCTTCCACAGCAGTTCGGGCAGGTCGCCCTCTTCGGGGTCCTCGCTTTCGGCGCGGTGGTGTCTGGTCTCCAGCAGGCGCCGGACCTCGAAGCCGGCGTTGACCAGCGCGTTGTGCAGGTCCGCGACCGTCCGGTCGAACACGACCATCTCGGCGTCGTAGGCCTCGTCGATGGTGATGCGGCGGCGGTCGTCGCCGAGGTAGTCCTTCTCGAAGGTCCCCGTCTCGACGTCGAGAACCTCGTGGAGTGGGTGCGGCACGCTGAGGACGAACACGCCGCCCTCCTGGAGCACCCGGTGGGCCTCCCGGAACGCCCCCTCGAGGTCCGCGACCATCTGGTAGACGGCCTCCGAGGAGGCCACCTCGAACGCCCCGTCGGCGAACGGCAGGCTCGTCACGTCGCCCTGGAGGAACCGGGCGTCGACGCCGTACAGGTCGCCCAGTCGCCGGGCGTGCCGGAGCTGTTCGCCGGAGAAGTCGACGCCGACGACCGGGTCGGCGCCGAGTTTGGCGGTGCCGACGCTGCCCTGGCCGCCGCCACAGCCCAATTCGACGTACGCTTTGCCCTCGACGGACTCGAGCACCTCCGACTGCCGGCCGCCGGGGGCGTCCGGGTCGAACGCCGAGGGCGCGGGCGGCAGGCCGCCCTCGGCGGTGTCGGCGTTCCACAGCGCCTGGAACGCGTCGCTCCACTCGTTCCACAGCTCCCGGTTCTCTCGTCGGGGGTCGCTCATCGGGGGACGGCGGGGCTACGCCGACGCGCCCAATCAGTGTTTCCGTCGTCCGAGAGGGCTCACATGCGGCTCGGGCCCCGGCGGTTCGCCGCTCACGTCAGAGCGAGGCGGCGCACGCGCCGTGTCATCGTTGCTCGCCCAGCCGAGCGTCGGTCGGGTCGGTCCCCGGGCCAGTTAGACCCCGGTACCGGTCGGCGCGTCGCCCTCGAAGGCGGGCGTCGGGTCGAGGCCGAGTTCCTCGAGGGCCGTCTGCATGTGCTCGTCGTCGACGAACCCGGCGCCGGCCTCGACGCGCCGCTCGTGGGCCAGCGCCAGCACCTCGCCGCGGCGCTCGTCGGGAATCTCGTACTTCTCGACGACCAGTTCGACGACGAGTCCGGAGGGGTCCTGGGTGTACAGCGAGTGGAAGGCCCCGCGGTCGAACTCGTTGTAGCCGTAGCCGGCCGCCTCCAGCGCCGCCTTCGTGTCGTCGAACTCGCCGGACGCGATGGAGAACGCAAGGTGGTGGACGTTGCCGGGGCCGCGGTGGGGCCGGGTCGGGCGGTCCCCGCCGACGAAGAAGGTGAGAACCCGGCCGTCCCCGGTGTCGAAGAACAGGTGGGTCAGCTCTGGCGCGTCGAGGTTGGGCTGCTCCAGAACGAGCGGCATCCCCAGCAGGTCGCGATAGAAGGCGATGGTGCTGGCGGCGTCGCCGCCCATCACCGTCATGTGGTCGGTCCCGGCCAGGTGGACCGGGCTGTCGGGCCGCTCTGCGGTGACGTCGTGTTCGGGAGTGTGCTCCATACGTCCCGTACGTCCCGGCGCGACAAGTAGGCTTTTCTGAACGTAGCCGTCCTCGCACGCCCGCCGAACGGTCACAACGCCCAAAGTGGAAGGGCTGGCGTGCCCATCGTCACTATCCCGGGGAATATTTCGAGGACGTGCCGGACTACGACTACCACCGCGAGTGACCAGCCCGACACCTGGGTCGAGGGCGCGATGCACTTCTTCCAGAAGGACTCGAGCGAGAGGACTGCCGAGGCAGTCGTCGCCCTCGTCGGCCGAACGTAGCGGACGCTTTTGTGTTTGTGTACACAAGCATAAACATGGGAACGAAGACAATCGGGCTCGACGACGAGGCATACGAGCGGCTCGAGGCCCAGAAGCGAGAGGGAGAGAGCTTCAGCGATACGGTAAAGCGCATCACCGAGGCGGTGGCGAGCGACTGGCGGGAGGGGTTCGGCCGACTCGACGACGGGACCGCAGACGGGATTGCCGCCGCCGTCGCCGAGAGCCGTGAGTCGACCGGCCGGGGCCTCGCCGACAGACAGCAGCGGGCGCTCGAGGCGATGACCGACGAGGAATGAAACTGCTCGACACCACGTTCCTCGTCGATTACGAGCGTGGCGAGGACGCCGTCGCCGAGTACCTCGAAGAGAACGAGGCGGCCGAGTTCGTCACGTCGACGCTCTGCATCGAGGAGCTGGCCGTCGGCAAGCACGTCGCCGGCGACCCGACCGGCGCCGACGTGCTCGCGCCGTACGGTTGGCTGGAGGTGGTACCGTTCCGAACCGACCACGCGATCGTGGCGGGCGAGATGGAGGCCGAACTACACGCCGACAAGTCGGTGAACTGGGACTATATCGACGCCGTTGCCGGCGACCTGCTGATTGCGGCCGTCGCACGGGCGACGGACGCGACGGTCGTCACGAACAACCGCGAGAACTTCGAGCGGTTCGACGTGGCGGTCGAGGGCTATTAGCCGATCCGCGTCGCCACGCCCTTCGTCTGCCGGTAGTCGCCGTCAAGAATCGACTCCAGGCGGTCGAGAAGCGCCGCCTCGTCGTCGTCCGTCCAGTCGGCCGGGTCGGCGACCGGGACGACCAGAAAGCCCCGGCCCCGGACCTCGTCGGCGTGCAGTCGGGCGGCGTCGTGGGGGAGTTTCCGGGCCCGCGTCGTGAACTCCTCGAGGACGTACGACAGCGCGTCGTCGCCGACCGGGAGCAAGATATGGGCGTTGATGGCGCGTATCTCGGCGTCGACGTACCGCTCGAGGTCCGCCGGGTCGCCCGGTGAGAGCCGCAGATAGGACAGGTAGCAGTTCGAGAGGCCGGGTGCGTTGCTGTACGGCTCGGCGGCGAAGCCGACCGCGTGCAGGACCGCCTGGATGCGACGGCCGACGAGGGAGTCGGTGAACGGCACGCCGGTCTCGGCCCCGCCGTGGGTTTCGGCGTCGGCGCCGACGACGTGGAAGTCGGCGTTGGCGTCGCCATAACCGTACACCGCGGGCTCGCCCGGCGCCCGCATGCCGAACGGGTTCGACACCCGGTTCGTCACTCGCTTCACGCGACCGGGTACGAAACCGCGGTAGAAAAGCCGAGCGTTACTCCTCGACGACCTCGATTGCACCTTTCATGCCCTGGGCCTTGTGGGGCTCACAGATGTACAGCTGGCTGCCGGCGCTGTCGAAGGACTGTTCGTACTCGTTGTCCTCCCCCTCGACGGACTCACCGCTGTCGAATTCGGTTTCGGAGCCCTCGACGCTGGCGACGTTGTGGGCGCCGCCCTTACCGGTCCACTCCCAGATGACGGTCGTGCCGGAGCTGATGCGGACCGCCGCGGGGTCGAAAGCGTAGCCGTTAGGCCCGGCCCCGACATCGATGGTGACGTCGTTCTCGCCGGTCATGTCCTCGAGCGAGCCCTCGTAGTTCTTCGCGTCCGAGAGGTGGTTCTCGACGGCCTCGGAGGGCCCGTTGCCGTTGCCGGTACACCCGGCCAGGGTGCCGACCGCGAGTGCCGCACTTGTACCCCGGAGGAACCATCGCCGACTGAGGTCGCTCATACGTCGTGCTGTTGCAATCGAGAACACATAAACTCGGTTTGAGGCGTGTCAACAACCTCGGGGTCAAGTGGTTCGAGACGCGGGGCGTCTCATCATCGCGGAAATCGAAGGTTTTGGTACGACCTCGAGGCTTGTCAGTGGACTCCCGTTCTAACCCGAGTAACTCGGCAGGCGTGTATTCGCCGTTCACGTTCAATGCCCCTGACTTGAGGGCCAGTTGACTGATAGCCCATCCACCGCGAGACTTCTGCCCGCGATGGATATACCCGCAGTATCGGTCTGCAACGTTCTTCGCGCCGTTGTAACGCCGTTGAGGCTCCGCGCCGACCAGAATTCGGCGAGACGTCGTCGGTCTTTGTCCCCTATGGCACCTCGAGGTGGGCGCTGTAGTACGCCCGTGCCTCCTCCTCCTCCTTGAAGCGGACGTCTCCCGGCCGAAGCGGCCGGCCGGAATCCCTCGCCGTCACCGCTCGCCGCGAGAACGGCTGTCGTCACCGCACGCCGCCCGCGTCCGAGCGGTCGGTGGACCGGCGCTACTCCTCGCGGTCCAGCAGGTCCCGGGCCCGCTCGAGGATGCGGTCGCGCTGGAAGGCCGCGGTGCCGAGCGCCCCGGCGGCGACGCCGAGCGTCGCCTCGGACGACAGGGCCGACCCGAGGCCGACCTCCAGCCCGCGGTCGATCTCGCCGCTTGCGACGGCCCACAGGTCGTTCGCAAAGGAGGGGTCGTCCTCGATATTCTCGGTCCGGGCGGGGTGGGTCGCGTCGCTGACCTCCGGCGGCCCGAAGGCCGCGGTGTCGGGGGCGTCCGCCTCCCGTCGGGCGAAGTAGGTGAACGTCGTCCGCTCGCCGGCGCCGGCGGTCGCGTCGAACTCGACGAACGTCGAGCCGCCGCGCTCGTAGGTGGTGTGGTCGTCGCCGCCGACGACGTTCCAGCCGTCGGGGAGCCGGTCGCGGAGCTTCACGCCCGTGGCCGGGAACTCGACGGTTAGCTGGACCCGGTTCGTCGTCGCGCCGGCG
>PXSE01000071.1 GCA_003022905.1 Halobacteriales archaeon QS_9_68_42 | reverse complement strand
GAGCCGTGGGCCTTCGAGATGCGGTTCGACAGCGTCGCCCCCACCGCGCGGTCGGCGTTCGAGATTTCGCGGTCGAGGTGGACCGGGTCGCCGCGCGCTATCGCCTCCTCGGCGGCGTCGATGAGGTCCCAGTCCAGCGACTCGCCGAACTCGTGGGTCTGTGGCTCCGTCTTGCGGCGGCCGCCGCCCTGCGGTTCCGCCAGCACCGCCGAGAGGTCCAGTTTCCGCGCCTTCTCCCCTTCGACGTCGTCGCGTTGCTTCAGTGCGTCCACGCGGCCGACCATCTCGTCGACCGATGTGAACCCGAGTTCGGCCATGATTTCCCGCAGTTCCTGGGCGATGAACGTCATGTAGTTGATGACGTGCTGCGGTTCGCCGGGGAACCGCTGGCGGAGGTCCTCGTCCTGGGTGGCGACGCCGACCGGGCAGGTGTTCTCGTGGCACTGCCTGGCCATCACACAGCCGGAGGTGACGAGCGAGGCGGTGCCGAAGACGTACTCCTCGGCGCCGAGCAGGGCGCCGACGGCCACGTCGTAACCGGTCTTCATGCCGCCGTCGACGGTGATCTTGATGCGCGAGCGGAGGTCCGTCGAGCGGAGCATCTGGTTGGCCTCCGCGAGGCCGAGTTCCCACGGCAGGCCGGCGTTCTTGATGGACGTCTTCGGCGAGGCGCCGGTGCCGCCGGAGTGGCCGGAGATGTGGACCACGTCGGCGTTGGCCTTGGCGACGCCGGCGGCGATGGTGCCGATGCCGGCCTCCGAGACCAGCTTCACGTTGATGTCGGCATCGGGGTTCGCGGCCTTCAGGTCGTGGATGAGCTGCTTGAGGTCCTCGATGGAGTAGATGTCGTGCAGCGGGGGCGGCGAGATGAGACCCACCCCGGGCGTCGAGTACCGAACGTGGGCGATCATCTCGTTGACTTTCTCGCCGGGCAGGTGGCCGCCCTCGCCGGGTTTGGAGCCCTGGGCCATCTTGATCTGTATCTCCTCGGCGTTCGTCAGGTAGTCCGAGGTGACGCCGAAGCGCCCGGAGGCGACCTGCTTGATGCTGCACTCCTTTTCGGTGCCGAACCGCTCGGGCGGTTCCCCACCCTCGCCGGTGTTGGACTTGGCGCCCAGGCGGTTCATCGCGATGGAGTTGTTCTCGTGGGCCTCCGGCGACAGCGACCCGAGACTCATCGCGGCCGTCGAGAACCGCTCGACGACGGACTCGACTGGTTCGACCGCCTCGACATCGACCGGGTCGCGGTCCGAATCGAACTCCAGCAGGCCGCGCAGCGACTGCAACCGCTCTGTCTGGTCGTTCATCAGCTCGGCGAACTCCCGGTACTGCTCGTAGTCGCCCTGTCGGACGGCCTTCTGGAGGGCGCCGACCGACTCGGGGTTCCACTCGTGGTACATCCCGTCCGAGCGGTGCTCGTACTCGCCCTGCCGCTCGAGGTCGGGCTCCTCGCCGAAGGCCACCTCGTGGCGCCGCCGGAGGTCGTCCTCGACGTCGTTGATGTCGATGCCCTCGGTACGGGCGGCGGTGCCCTCGAAGTACTCGGCGACGAACTTCGAGTCGAGGCCGACGGCCTCGAATATCTGGGCGCCCTGGTAGCTCTCGACCGTCGAGATACCCATCTTTGCCATCGTCTTCAGTAGGCCGTCCTCGACGGCCTCAATGTACGCCTCGACGGCGGCCGCCTCGTCGGCGCCGTCCGGCCCGGCCACGAGGTCCGAGATGGACCGGTACGCGAGGTAGGGGTTGACCGCGCCGGCGCCGTAGCCGATGCAGGTGGCAACGTGGTGGACCGCACGCGGGTCCGCCGATTCGAGGACGAGGCCGACGTGGCTCCGGAGGCCGTTCCGGACGAGGTGGTGGTGGATGCCACCGGTCGCCAGCAGTGCGGGGATGGGGACGGCGTCGGGGCCCGCCTCCCGGTCCGACAGCACGACGATGTCATGGTCGCGGGCGGCCTCTGTGGCCTCCTGTCGAGCGGCCTCGACGGCGGACTCCAGGTCCGTCGTCGGGTCGAACGTGATGTCCAGCACGTACGACGACAGCCCCTCGGCGCCGTCGAGGTCCTTGATTGCGGCCGTCTCGGCGTCTCGGAGCACCGGCGAGTCACAGACCAGTTGCCGGGCGTGTTCGGGCGTCTCGTCCAGCAGGTTGCGCTGGTGGCCGAGACGGGTCTCGAGCGACGTCACGAGTTCCTCGCGGATGTAGTCAAGCGGCGGGTTGGTCACCTGCGCGAACAGCTGTTTGAAGTAGGTGAAAAGCGGCCGGTTGAACTGCGAGAGCACGCTGAGCGGCGTGTCGTCGCCCATCGACCCGACGGGGTCCTTTCCGTCGCGGGCCATCGGCTCGATGAGGTGGTTCATCTCGTCGTGGGTGTAGCCGTACAGCGCCTGCTGGCTCCGAACGCCGCCGACGTCGCCGCGGGGGTCTGACTCCTTGCCTGCCACGTCGCCGAGGTGGACCTGCTCTCCGTCGACCCACTCGGCGTACTTCTCGTCGATTAGTTCGTCGAATATCTCCTCGTCCGGCACGACCCGTCCCTCTCCGGGGTCAGCGAGGAACAGCTGGCCGGGCTGGAGGCGGTCGCGGCGCTCGATGTCGCCGAAGTCGGGTTCGAGCGCGCCGGCCTCGCTGGCCATGATGAGGCGGTTGTCCGTCGTGACGTCGTACCGGCACGGGCGGAGGCCGTTGCGGTCCAGCACCGCACCGACTCGTTCGCCGTCGGTGGCGGCGACCAGCGCGGGCCCGTCCCACGGCTCCACCAACGAGGCGTGGTAGTCGTACCATTCCCGGCGCTCCTCGGGAACGCGGTTGGCCTCGCCGCGCCAGGCCTCGGGGATGAGCATCCGGAGAGCGTGGGGCATGTCGCGGCCGCCCTGCATCAGGAGTTCGAGGGCGTTGTCGACGGACGCGGTGTCGGACTGCTCGGGGTCGTTGATGATGGGCCGCAGCGTCTCGATGTCGTCGCCCAGCGCTAGATGGTCGAGGTTGTCCTCGCGGGCCCGCATCCAGTTGATGTTGCCCTGGATGGTGTTGAACTCGCCGTTGTGGATGATGTTGCGGTAGGGGTGGGCGAGGTGCCACGCACCGAGCGTGTTCGTCGAGAAGCGGGCGTGGACCATCGCGAAGGTCGAACGCACCCGCTCGTCGGTGATTTCGGGGTAGTACTCCGGGAGCTGTTCGGCGGTCAACAGTCCCTTATAGACGATCGTCTCGCGGTCCAGCGAGCAGACGTAGAACCGACCGTAGCCGTTAGGGCGGCGCTCCTCAACGGTCGTCTCGAGGTCGCGGCGGGCGACGTACAGCGCGCGGTCGAAGGCCTCGTCGTCGAGGGGGGAGCGGACGAAACACTGAGCGACGAGCGGCTCCGAATCGAGGGCCGTCTGGCCGAGCGACTCGTTGTTCGTCGGCACCTCCCGCCACGCGAAAACGTCGAGGTCGTGGTCCGCGAGCACCGACTCGATGAAGTCCTGGAGGCCCGCGGCCGCCTCGCGGTCCTCCGGCATGAACAGAGAAGCGACGGCGTACTCGCCGCGCTCCGGTAAGTTCTCGACCTCGTCGGTGAAGAACCTGTGGGGCGTCTGCAGCAGGACCCCGGCGCCGTCACCGGTGTTCTCCTCGGCGCCGGTCGTGCCGCGGTGTTCGAGGTTCTCGAGCAGTTCGATACCGTCCGCGACCGGCCGGTGGGTCCGGTCGCCGTCGAGGTCCATGACGACCCCGACCCCGCAGTTGGCGCGGAAGTCGTCGGGGTCTACGAGTCCGGCCGAACCCGCAGAAAAGTGTGTTCGCTCAGGCATTGCTTATATGTCACCGACACCCACTCAAGAGGCTTCCCCTCAAACACTAATGGTCGGTTTACCCCATACAAGGGAATATAAGGGGAGGAGCGCCGTCGGTGCCACCTGTTTCCGGGGGACCCAGCCGCACGCGACGGAAAGTCATTCTCCGTCGAGGAATTTCCGGTAGAGCAGGAGCGTAACTGACTCGCCGTCGTGTTCGAGGCGTTCGCGGCGGGCCAGTTCGAAGCCGACCGACTCGTAGAGCGCCTGTGCGGCAGTCTGCGGCGGCGTCGTATCCAAGACGAGTTCGTCGAAACCGCTCTCTCTCGCTCGCCGCTCCAGTCCATCGTAGATTTGCCAGCCGTATCCCCGACCCTGCCGGGCGGGCGCCACCCGCATCCGCTTGATTTCCGCCGCGTTCTCGAGGTCGTCCAGCAGTTCCGTGACGTAGCCCTCAGCCGGCCGGAACGCGCCCACTGCGACCACCTCGCTGTCGACTGTTCCCACGAGGAACTCGCCGCCCGACTCGAGGTACGCCGCCTCGACATCCGCGAGGTCAGGTTCGGGAACTCCCTCGACATAGGCGCCAACGTCACGCATCGCTCGCTCGTGGAGTTCGAGGACGCGGTCGCAGTCGGCGGCTCGGTAGCGCCGGAGGGTCAGCGAGTCGGCCATACCGGTGAATCGATCCCTCACCTCACCCGTGTTCCGGCCGCCGCAACGTTCTCCGATAGCGGTACCGGGTCGAGAGAAAGAGGCGCCGCCGGGAACGCAAGTCTCAGTAGCTCTTAGCGAAGTAAGCCGTCTCGACGGCCTCCTCGCCGCAGACGCCACAGGTGTCGTGGACCGGGTCCTCGTCCTCGTCGAGCGGCAGCATGACGATTTCGGCGGCGATCTCGTCTTTGATCTCGTCGTCGCAGGCCTCGTCGCCGCACCAGCCGGTCTTGACGTAGCCGCCGTGGCGGCCGAGCGTGCCGAGTATCTCGTTGCGACCGTGTGCCTCGCGGACGTTGTTCTCGAGATTCTCCTCCGCGGCGGCGTACAGCTTGGCGTACACCGACTCGAGGGCGTCGTCGACCCCCTCGACGATGGACTTCCGGTCGGCGACCTCGCTTTCGCCGTCCGGCCGGTGAACGAGCGTCGCCTCGCCGTCTTCGACCTCATTGGGTTGGGGCCGATTTCGATGCGCAGGGGGACGCCGTTCAGCTCGTGTTCGTTGAACTTGAAGCCGGGGTTGCGCTCGTCGCGGTCGTCCAGCTCCACGCGGAACCGTTCGTCGAGTTCGGCCGCGAGGTCGGCAGCGTACTCCCTGACGGCCGCCTCGTTGTCGGCCTGCCAGATGGGGACGACGACGACCTGCGTGGGCGCAAGCGCGGGCGGTAGCACCAGCCCCTGGTCGTCGGAGTGGGTCATGATGAGCGCGCCCATCGCCCGCCAGGACAGTCCCCACGAGGTGGTGTGGGAGACCTGCTCTTCCTCGTCGTCATTGGTGTAGGTGATGTCGAAGGCGTCCGCGAAGGACGTGCCCAGGTAGTGGGAGGTGCAGGCCTGGACGGACTTGCCGTCGGGCATCAGTGCCTCGATGGTCGTCGTCGTGTCGGCGCCGGGGAACTTGTCGTGTTCGGGCTTGCGCCCGGTCATCCCGGGGATGGCCATCACGTCCTCGTACAGCCGCTCGTACTGGCCAAGCCGGGTCATCGTTTCCTCCCAGGCGTTCGCTTCGGTGGCGTGGGCGGTGTGGCCCTCCTGCCAGAGGAACTCTTTGGTGCGGAAGAACGGCTTCGTCTCGGTTGCCTCCCATCGGACGACCGAACACCACTGGTTCAGGCGGAGCGGCAGGTCCCGGTAACTGCGGACCCACTGGGACACGAACGGCGCGATGATGGACTCGCTCGTCGGGCGGACCGCAAGCCGCTCGTCGAGCTCGTCGTGGCCGCCGTGGGTCACCCACGCCACCTCGGGGTCGAA
>PXSE01000070.1:2161-7218 GCA_003022905.1 Halobacteriales archaeon QS_9_68_42 | reverse complement strand
CACGTCCTCATATGCGCTTTCCCAAATTCCACCATACTACGTCACCTGCTGGAGTATCTCTTCGACGGTCTCCCAGTGCACACGGGTCGCCTCGCTCGGCAGATATATCTTGCCGTAGTCGTCGCCGCTGTCGGTGATGACGTTGTTCTCTTGGAGCACGTCGAGGTGGTGCCGCACCGTCTTGTAGTCGAGGTCGAGGTCCTCGGCCAGTTGGTTGGCGTTTCGCGGCCGCTCGTCCAGCGCCTGGAGGATGCGCGCGCGGTTCGCACCGCCGCGCGTCCCCGACAGCACGTACCAGAGAGCGGCCTCCATCGACCGGAGGGACACGCCCGACCGACGTAAAAGAGGGGGGTACGGAGGCAGGGGATGCTGCCGGCTGTGATTCCGCGAGCGCGCCGCTCCGGCGTTCGGCAGGCATCTCTCGGACGTCGCTCGACGACGAGGTCGCCTCGTTCGGCCACGGCCGGTAGCCTCATACTGATTACTGTAGCTGTTTCCCGGTACGACCGCACGCCTTCGTGCGGTCGATCCGGTAATGACTTACAGTAATCACTGTCGAACGGTAAACAGTTCTCCCTCGGTCGGCACCGCGAACAGGCCGACCCGGGCGCCGGCGTCCATCCAGCCGTGGCCGTACGAGAACGCCGCCAGCGCGTTCACCGGGTCGTCGACCGCCCGGAAGTGGCGGCCGTCCTCGAGGTACGAGCGGGCCATCTCCTCGCAGTCGAGGGCCGCCTCGTGGAGCGGCGTCCCCGCCGGCGGGACGATCTCGGCCGCCTCCAGAGCCTCCGCCAGCAACGACTCGTAGCGATCGGTCTTCTCCTCGAGGTCGGCGGGCATGCCGCTTCCTTCGGGGGCAATGATAAAATACCACGGGGCGGGCCTAGTACTCCCGGACGACCCCGTAGCCGATGCCCATGATGAGGCCGTACACGACGAACGCGAGCAGGAAGTACGGCTGGAGCACCGGGACCGGCATCCCGTGTGTGGAGATGGTGTTGACCGCGATGGGGATGGCGATGGCGCCGACGGCGACGGCGAGGACGACCCCGTAGGCGAAGCCGGCGAGCGTCGCCGTCGTCGTCACGGGCGCCTCCTCGAGGTAGTCGCCGAGCGTGTCGTTCACGTCCTCCTCCTGTTGGGCGAACTCGTCGATGGAGCGGGTGTAGTCGCCGAGGCGCGGCCCGACGGCGACGGCGAACACCAGGCCGAACACGAGCGACAGCGACAGCCAGACGACCCAGCCGACGCCGATGGAGCCCGCGTACCCGACCAGCGACCCCATGAACAGCATGGTGACCGGGCTGACCATGTGGTAGGCCAGCAGGCCGCCAGCGGCACCGCCGAACAGCGACCCGAAGACGATGGCGCGCTGGCCCTTCGTGCCGACGGACGGCGAAGTGGGGACCTCCCCGCCCGCGAGGCGCCGCTTCCGGAGCAACGCGTAGACGGCACCGAACACCAGCCCGAACGCCGCGTAGGCGAGTATCGGCGCCCGGGTGTGGGGCACCTCAATGGGGAAGCCGCGGAACCGAACGATCGAGGGGACGATCACCGTTCCGACGACGGCCGTGAGGCCGATTCCGTAGACGAGGCCGACGACGGCGCCGCGGGAGGTGCTAATGTGTGACTCGACGGCCCGGGCGGCCAGCGGGACGAACGCGGCGCCGAGCAGGAGCGCGATGGCGAACCAGACGACGATGCCGAGCTGCCAGTCCGGTCGCACCCCGAGGTAGCTCAGCGCCAGGAAGTATATCGGCTGGGGCGTGCTGGCGAAGACGAACCCGACGCCGGCGCCGCCCCCGAGAAGCGCCCCGCCGAGGACGGGGACGCCGCGGCCCTCCAGAAACGCCGGCGCGGCGGAGCCGTGGCCCTCGAGGCTCCCGTAGGCCAGTCCGAGGACGACGCCGAACAGCAGGTACGCCCCGAGGGTGTTGCCGTTGGGCGCCGGCGGGTCGAACGCCGTCGCCGCCCCGAGGAACTGCGGAACGACAAGGACGCCCGCCAGGAGCACTAGGACGACGCCGTAGGCCGCCCCCAGCTTGAGACCGCTCTGGCCGGGGAGGTCCCGGCGCTCGACGCGCCGGGCGGGATACACCGCAAAGCCCAATCCCAGGAATACCGCGAAGGCGAGAAAGACGACGAACCCGACCGGGACGGACCCGCCGGCGCCGGCGATGAGCGCGAAATACACCAAGTAGTGAGGCGCCGAGACGACGAGGAGGGCGCCGGCGACGGCTCCGGCGACCAGCGAGGCGACCACCGTCGACCGGGTCCGGCCGACCAGAAACAGCGGCCGGAGCGGCCGGCGGTTGATTCGCTTGCCGAATATCGAGCCGAGCACGAGTCCGTACAGCCCGTACCCGACCAGCGTGCTCACGCTCACCCGGGTGTACGGGAACGGCCACTGTGTTGTCGCCTCGACGGCGGCCGGAACCGCCAGCAGACCGACGAACACCGCCAGCACGACGCCGTAAACGAGGCCGTAGCCCGTGGTGCTGTTGCCGCTCTCGGCGTGGCTCCCGGCGAGGCCGGCGAATATCGCGCCGAAGACGACGGTCATTATGATCCACCCGACCAGCCCGAGCGTCGGCGATCCGTTGCCGATGGCGGCCCCGAGATACCGCATGTACAGCCGCTGGAGGCCATAGACGAACACCCCCGAAACGGCGGCGGCGACGAGCGAGGCTAGAACCGTCGCCCGGAGGACCGACCCCTGTTCGGCCCCCTCGTCCGCTCGTTCGTCCCGCGCTTCTGAGGTCGCGGTCATCCACTCATTTCTCCCTCGGCTACCCAATAAAACGTTGCGGGAGGCGTAGCCGGGTTTTTAAACCACGGCCGGCGGCGAATCATTTATGCGACATACCGCCCACGTGCCGGCAGGTGACACGGACCATGGCGACACCGTTCCCCTCGGAGGAGTGGATAGCGGAGTGGCGAGAGCAACTGAACGACAACGAGGAGTACGCCGAGAAGGGCCAGGGGTGGGGCGCCGAGTTCAACGGTGACTTCGTGTTCCACGTCCGGGCCGACGACCGGCTACCCGACGACCACTACTTCTTCATCGGCCTCGAGGACGGCACCTGCACGGAGGCCCGCGGGATAGACGACCCCGACGAGGTCGACGCCGGGTTCGTCTACCGCGGGGACTACTCCGACTGGGTCGCGCTCAACCGGGGCGACATCGGCCCCATCGACGGCATGATGTCCGGCGTCTTCGACATCGAGGGCGACATGCAGAAAGTGTTGCAGTACAGCGAGGCCGCCGTCGCCATGTCCGAAACCGGCCGCGAACTCGACACCGACTACCAGTACTAGCCCGGCTTTAACCAGCCGGCATTGAGAGGCACCACGCACAACCGGAGCGGCCCGCACATCGAGGTCGTACCATGACGGACAGAGCGGAAGTCCGCGAGCAGTTTGTGGAAGCGTTCGAGGGCGCCGACTACCCCGTCAACAGCCCGATGGACCTCGTGCCGGCGCTCCCGCAGGGCCCCGGCACGACGTTCGAGGTCGGCGACGAGACCATCACCGCGATGGAGCTGAACCAGGAGGCCTCCGGCCAGGGCGACTACCCCTACGACAGCGTCGACGCGCTCGTCGACGACCTGATGGACGGTCTCGAAGAGGAAGGCTACGTTTAGGGCAGTCGGGACCCGTCCGGCGTCGCGCCGGTCGTCGTTCCGGGGCCCCTGCCGCTCCGGCTCCGGGGCGGCGGCTCACGAATCGTTTTCAGTAAGCGGCTCATACCCCGCGCCGGACCGCTGATGTCGGCAGAACGACCGAACGTGCTGATAGTCGAGGACGAGCGCCAACTCGCCGACCTGTACGAGGAGTGGCTCGAGATGGCGGGCTACCTCGTCCGGACGGCCTACGACGGGGGCGCCGCCCTCGAGCGGCTGGACACGGAGGTCGACGTCGCGCTCTTGGACCGGCGGCTGCCGGAGATGCGCGGCAAGCAGATACTCGAGCGGATACGCGGTGCCGACCACGACTGTTCGGTTGCGATGGTGACCGCCGTCGAGCCGGAGGCGGACATCGTCGAGATGGGATTCGACGAGTACCTCCTCAAGCCGGTCGGACGGGACGAACTGACGGAGCTCGTCGACGAACTGTCGACGGAGCTGCCGCCCGGCCTCGAGGACCCCGTGCTGGACGCGCTGGGCGACCGGAAGGCGCGCCGCTGTCTGTACGCGCTCCAGGAGTCGCCCAAGAGCGCCGGCGAACTGGTCGAAGCGACGGGGCTGGCCCGGACGACGGTGTACCGCCGGCTCAACACCCTCCGGCAGGGCGACCTCATCTCGAGCCGGACCACCATCGACCCCGACGGCGACCACTACGAGACGTTCGCGGCGGACACGGAGCTGGTGTTGGTCGAACTCGAGGAAGGGTTCAGGGTGGAGACGGACCCAGACGGGACGTGAGCTACCCCGACCCACTCCCTCGGCGTGGTCCGAGAGAGCTTCGCTCTCTCGTCGTTGCGGGAAATCTCCGAGTTCCCACAGTGACGAAACGGCTTCGCCGTTTCGAACCACGCTTGAACAACGCCGGAAGCGCGGCGAGCGTCGTACTACCCCGTTCGACCGCGGGGTAGTAAGGCCGTGCCGTACAGTGGAAGTGAGGACGATGACGGGCGCTGTATCCCCTCCCTGCTCGCGCCTTCGACGCTCACTGAGGACGGGGCTTAGCGCCCTACATCGCACGAGCTGAGATAACCACTGCGTGCTCCTGGAACCCACTCCAACCCCCAACTTCCTCGTTTACGTGATGGGAGTCCGGATATCAGACGGGTGAGGGTGTTATAAAACTACTCACAAGGTACAATTTCACCTGAACCCCGGTGATTTGGCTGGGAGGTAGACGTGCGTAGTGATCGGTGGCTTCTTGACTTCGAGGGGCCGCTGTCCCTGTCGGATGGGGCCGGGATTCAAATATTCCCGGACCGAAGATTTCCGTAGATGTCACAGCAGTCCGCCCGCATCGTGCAGGAAGTCCACGACGAGCCTCACATCGAGGGGAGCCGCATCACCGTTCGACACGTCTACGAACGCGTTCAT
>PXSE01000070.1:0-2068 GCA_003022905.1 Halobacteriales archaeon QS_9_68_42 | reverse complement strand
AAAAGACGACGATCACGCCGCCGGACGAGTGAGGCGATGGAGCCACCAGTACTGCTCGACGAAAACGTGGAGCACGAGGTCCTCCACAGACTCCGCAACTACGGATATACGGTCGAGCACATCGATCTCCACGCTCAGCTCCAGAAAGACGACGAGGATCGCGTGCTCGCCCAGTACTCCCGATCAAACCAAGCCCTCATCGTGACCTATGATGACGACTTCGAAACGGAGTACGAGGAATCCGACTACTGGGGAGTACTGTTCCTCGTCGATAGCGACTGAGCAGCGATCCAAGTCACTGATGTCGTACACCGGATTCTGGAACTGTATCCTCCAGCGGAGTTGCAAGGGATAAACATCGTCGGACGGGAATGGTTGTGAGTGGCCCTTCTGATACCACTGAGCGATAGGTGGCCCCTCTGTATCGGCCGATTCACGCCCGTTCTCAGAACGCGACGCATTTTGGTGTCTCGGAAATCAAAGATTTCCAGTGAGTCCACAGGAACTCCGTTCCTGCGAGATGCGAACGAGACGCTTCGCGTCTCGTCAACGTCCCCAGAAATCGAAGATTTCTGGTGTGCGAACGAATCGCAAAGCGATTCGTCAACGCCCTAAGGCGGAATTTTCTCGCTGGATCGAGACAGGCCGGCACTGTTTATTGCACCCCGCCCACAGCACCCACGTATGAACCTGCTCGCAGGGACCCAGACGGGGGTCTACCGGGGGTCGCCCGGGGCGTTCGATAAGGCGGTCCGCGTCCTCGATTCGGATCGCGTGATGCGGCTCCGGACGTTCGGCCCGCGGACTTACGCGGCGACCCGGAGCGGTCTATACCGGTCGCTGGACGGCGGCGACTCCTGGACCCGCATCGAGACGCCCCGCCCAGAGGTGTACGCCGTGCTCGAACACCCCCTCGAGGAGCAATTATACGCCGGCACCCACCCCGCCCACCTGTACGTCTCGACGGACGCCGGCGAGACGTGGACCGAACTGGAGGGGCTCCAGGCGCTGCCCTCCCGGTCGGAGTGGCACACACCCCGGCACCGCGACGAGGCCCACGTCAGGGGCCTCCGAGCGGCCGGCGAAGGCCGACTGGTCGCCGGCATCGAGGTCGGGGGCATCCACGTCAGCGACGACAGCGGCGAGACCTGGACCGAGCGCCGCTCGGGGCTCCACGACGACGTCCACCACGTCCTCGTCGGCGAGGAGCGCTGGTTCGCCTCGACGGGCGACGGTCTCTATCGAAGCGACGACAGGGGGCGCAGCTGGCAACGGCTGGACCGCGACGTCGAGGGCCGGTATTTCCGGGAGGCCCACCGCCACGACGGCCGGCTGTTCGCGGCGGCGACGGCCGGCCCGCCGTCGACGTGGGACAGCCCCCGGGGGACGGACGCCGCCCTCTACGAGTCCCGGGCCGACGGCGAGACCCTCCAGCCGGTCGAGTACGCCGGCGGTCCCGGGGAGTTCGTCCTCTCGTGGGCGACGGCCGACGACGAGTTGTACGCCGGGACCACCGCCGGACAGTTGCTGCGACGGACCGACGAGGGGTGGCTCGGGACCGGCGGCATCCCCTCCGGAATCGCGTCGCTTTCGGCCGTGGAATAATGCTTTTGCCGGTTCGTGGCCGAACGTCGCCCGATGAGTCGGGTCTGTCGCACTCCGGGCATGCGCATGCGAACCCCCTGAGCCGCGCGTAGAGCGTCCGGACCGGCCGGTCGTACGGTAGCGCCCGGGCGCCGAAAGCGCGATTCTTCGGCCCGACCCGCCAGCACCGAGGCCAGCGACGGCGTCGCCGGCCACCCGACCACCCGACCGACGCCAGCCACGACGCAGGAAAACCAGCGGGGTTTTGCCCCTCGAAGGAGCCATACGTAGTATGCACGAGGAGTTCCCAACGGACGACCCGGCCGTGGTCACCTGCGGGCTGCCGTACGCCAACGGCGACCTGCATGTGGGCCACCTCCGGACGTACGTCGGCGGCGACGTGTACGCGCGCGCCCTGGAGACGCTCGGCCAGACGACCGCGTTCGTCTGCGGGTCCGACATGCACGGCACGCCCGTCGCGGTC
>PXSE01000069.1 GCA_003022905.1 Halobacteriales archaeon QS_9_68_42 | reverse complement strand
GTTCCTCCACGACTACCTCGACGCGCCCGCCAGCGAGGAACTGCTGACGAGCGCCCACCACTACGAGGAGTTGACCCACGAGTTCGCCGGCTACACGGCAGGCTACGTCGCCGGCGGCGAGACGGCGACGATGCTCGTCGGCGCCGGCCTCAGTCTCGGGCTGGCGGTGGCGGGCGCCGGCGCCGCCTTCTCGCTGTACCGCGGGCCGGAGCCGGTCCGGCACACCGAGAAACTCGGCGGTCTCCGGACCGTTCTTGTGCACAACTACTACCAGGACGAGTACCAGGTGTGGCTCGCCGAGGGGCTGACGGTCCGCCTCGCGCGCGCGGCCGACACCTTCGACCAGGGCGTCATCGACGGCGCGGTCAACGCTGTCTCCAGCGTCAGCCTCTTTTCCGGCGACCGCCTGCGTCGGCTCCAGACGGGTATCGTCACCAACTACGCGGCGCTCATCGCACTCAGTGTGCTGGCGCTGCTGTCGGCATTCGCCGTCATGGGGGGGTGGTTCTAAATGCTCGTCGAGGCCCTCATCCTGGCCTGTCTGGTCGGGTCGGCGGTCGTCACCTTCGTCCCCGATCGCTACGCTGAGAAGGTCGCGCTCGGAGTCTCGGCGCTACCGGTCGGCGGGTCGCTGTACATGTACGCCGCCTTCGACGGCAGCGGCAACGCCCTGCTCGGCGGGGACATCGCCTACGAGACGTTCTTCGCGTGGCTGTCGGTCGGCCCCTACACCGTCAACTACCACATGGGGCTGGACGGCATCTCGCTGCCGCTTGTCGTGCTGTCGACGGTGCTGACGATGCTCGCGGTTCTGAGCGCGTGGACGCCCGTCGACGAGCGGCAGAGCCAGTTCTACGGCCTGATGCTGTTCATGGAGGCGGCGCTGATCGGCGTGTTCGCGGCGCTGGACTTCCTCCTCTGGTTCGTCTTCTGGGAGGCCGTGCTGGTCCCGATGTACTTCCTCATCGGCGTCTGGGGCGGCCCGCGCCGAAAGTACGCCGCCATCAAGTTCTTCGTGTACACCAACATCGCGTCGCTGGTGATGTTCATCGGCTTCTTCGGGCTGGTGTTCGGGCTCGGGGACTCCATCTCCTCGACGGGCCTACCCGAGATCGCACAGGCGTTGCGGGCGGGCCAGCTGGGCGCGCTGGCCATCCCCGGCGGCGCCATCTCCGCGAACACGCTGGCGCTCGCAGCGTTCGTCGCCATGTTCGTCGGCTTCGCCACGAAGGTGCCCCTCGTCCCGTTCCACACCTGGCTGCCGGACGCCCACGTCGAGGCGCCGACCCCGGCGTCGGTGATGCTGGCGGGCGTCCTCCTGAAGATGGGGACCTACGCCCTGCTCCGGTTCAACTTCACGATGCTGCCCGAGCAGGCCGCCACGCTCGCGGTCCCCATCGCCGTCGTCGCCGTCCTCTCTATCATCTACGGCGCGCTCCTGGCGCTGGCGCAGTCGGACCTCAAGCGGGTCGTCGCCTACTCGTCGGTGTCGTCGATGGGCTACGTCATCCTCGGGCTCGTCGCCTACACCCTCTACGGCGTCGGCGGCGCGACGTTCCAGATGGTCGCCCACGGCCTCATCTCCGGGCTGCTGTTCATGACGGTCGGCGTCTTCTACAACGCCACCCACACCCGAATGGTGGGCGACATGTCCGGCATGGCCGACCGGATGCCCGTCACCGCCGGCGTGTTCGTCGCCGGCGCCTTCGCCTACATGGGCCTGCCGCTGATGGCCGGCTTCGCCGCCGAGCTGTTCATCTTCCTCGGCGCCTTCCAGTCGACGGTGCTGCCCGCGGCGCCGCTGTTCACGGCGCTTGCGATGTTCGGCATCGTCATCGTCGCCGGCTACCTGCTGTGGGCCATGCAGCGGTCGCTGTTCGGTTCCTTCCGGCTGGAGACCGACTACGAAATCGGCCGGGCGCCCGTCCACGACGTGGTCCCCATCGTGACGCTTGTGCTTCTCATCATCCTGCTGGGGACCGTCCCGGAGCTGTTCTTCGAGATGATACGTGACGCCACAACCGACGTCATCGAGGTCGGAGGTGGGTTCCAGTGAGCGAGCACTGGCTGGCGCTGGCGCCGGCCGGCGCGTTCGTCGTCGGCGCAATGGCGCTGTTCGTCGTCGACGCCGTCGACCCCGACAGCACGAACGGACTGCTGCTGTCGGCGGTGTCGACGGCCGCCGGGCTGGTTGCCGCCGTCGCCTCCGGCGTGCTCCTGCTATCGGGCGCGGCCGACCCCGCCGTCGAGCTGTTCGGCGGCCAGCTGGTCGTCGACGGCATGAGCCTCATCTTTACGTTCATCTTCGGCAGCGTGACGTCGCTTGTGTCGCTGGCCTCGCTGGATTACATCGAGGACCTGCCGTTCAAGGCCGAGTACTACCTGCTCGTCCTGCTCGCGGCGACCGGGATGTCGCTGATGGCGTCGGCCAACAGCCTCGCGGTCGTGTTCGTCTCGCTGGAGCTGTCCAGCCTGCCGTCGTACGCCCTAGTGGCGTACCTCAAGACCAACCGTGGCTCCGTCGAGGCCGGCCTGAAGTACTTTCTCGTCGGCGCGCTGTCCTCGAGCATCCTGGTGTACGGCATTTCGCTGGTGTACGCCGCCACCGGGAGCCTGCTGTTCGCGGACGTTGCCGCCGCCGCCGGCGAGGCCGCGGCGACGTACCCCGGCGTCCTCGGCGTCGGCGTGCTGATGATGGTCGGTGGCTTCGCGTTCAAGACCGCCGCCGTCCCGTTCCACTTCTGGGCGCCGGACGCCTACGAGGGCGCCCCCGCTCCGGTGTCGGCGTTCCTCTCGTCGGCCTCGAAGGCCGCCGGCTTCGTCGTCGCGTTCCGCGTGTTCACCGTCGCCTTCCCGCTCCAGGACGTCGCCGGGACCGTCGACTGGGTGCTGGCGTTCAGCGTCCTCGCCGTCGTCACGATGACGGTCGGCAACTTCGCGGCCGCCACCCAGGAGAACGTCAAGCGAATGCTGGCGTATTCCTCGGTCGGCCACGCCGGCTACGTCCTCATCGGGCTGGCGGCGCTGACGGGCACCGGCGCCGACTCGACGGTGCTGGGCGCCAGCATGCTCCACCTGCTGGTCTACGGGTTCATGAACACCGGTGCGTTCCTGTTCATCGCGCTGGGCGAACACTGGGAGCTCGGCCGGACCTTCGAGGACTACAACGGGCTCGCGAGGGAGGCGCCGCTGGCCTGCGTCGCCATGACCGTCTTCATGTTCTCGCTGGCGGGGTTGCCGGTCGGCGGCGGCTTCTTCTCGAAGTACTTCCTCATCGTCGGCGCGGTCGGCGCCGGCGTCTGGTGGCTCGGCGCGGTGCTGGCGGTCAACAGCGCCCTGAGCCTCTTCTACTACAGCCGGGTCGTCAAGGCCATGTGGATAGAGGAGCCCGACGAGACCCGCGAGATAGAGGGCTACCCGAGCGCGCTGTACGCCGCCGTCGTCGTTGCGGCCATCGTGACGGTACTCCTGTTGCCGGGGCTGGCCGTCTTCGACGGCGCGGCCTTCGACGCCGCCAGCGCGCTACTGTAGTCAGGCCCGCCGCATCCAGCGGCAGTGTTCAGATAAGCACTGACCGACGAGCCAGTTTCTGCTGGCCGATCAACTGACTCCTGGCGGACTGAAAGGGCGAGGCGCTCTCGGCGAACCCGGACGACGCAAGCACCGCAGTGAGCGAAGCGACCGAGGAGCACAGCGAGTCCCGGGAGCCGAGGGCGCCGAGGGCTTTCTGGATTCCTCAATTCCTTATCTGAACACCACCCGTCCAGCACTCCAGCACGTTTTAGGCGGTTCCCGCCGACCCGTGGGTATGGACCGACTGGTGCTCGGCTCCGGGTCGCTGGACGCCGCCTTCGTCGAGCGACTCGCTGGACGCCCGGGCTCGCTCGTCGTGCTGGTCGACGACGACCGACGGGTCAAGTCGCTCCGGGAGGCCGGCGTCGACGCCCGCGACGTCGACCCGACGGACCCGAACGCAGTTCGGGCCGTCGCCGGCCCCGTCGACTCGGTGGTCGTCCTGCCGTCGACGCCCGACCGGGCGCGGGCGCTGGCGGCGACCGCCCGGGCGGCCTCCCCTGAGGCCTTCGTGCTCGCGGTGCTGAACGGCGAAGCCGACCCGACGGCCGTCGCGGAACACGCAAATCGGGTGGTCGACAGCGTTGGTGCGGCGGCCGACCACGCCCTCGAGCGGGCCGGCGACACCGGCATCCGCCTCCGTCGCCTCGCAAGGGTCCTCCGCGACGTCGACGGCACGCTTGGCGTGTTCGCCCACGACAACCCCGACCCTGACGCCATCGCGTCGGCGGTCTGTCTCCGCCGCATTGCCGAACGGGTCGGCACCGACGCCGAAGTGTGCTACTACGGCGGCATCGACCACCAGGAGAACCGCGCGCTGGTCAACCTTCTGGAGTACGACCTCCGGAACCTCGATGCGGACGCCGACCTCGGGGGGTTCGACGGCTTCGCGCTCGTTGACCACTCTCGCCCCGGCATCAACAGCGGTCTCCCGGAGGAGACGCCGGTCGATGTCGTCATCGACCACCACCCGCCGCGGGCGCCCGTCGAGGCGCGGTTCGTCGACCTCCGGAGCGAGGTCGGCGCCACCTGCACGCTAATGACCGACTACCTGCGACAGCTGGGCATCGACCCGGCGGGCGACCTCGCGACCGGACTGCTGTACGGGCTCCGGACGGACACGAAGAACTTCAGCCGGGAGCTGTCGACGGCCGACTTCGAGGCCGCGGCGATGCTCGTCGAGCACGCCGACAGCGGGGCGCTCCAGCGCATCGAATCGCCGAGTCTCTCCGGGGAGACGCTAGACACCGTCGCCGACGCGGTCCGGAACCGCGAGGTCGACGGCGACGTGGTGACGACCTGCGTCGGCCGAATCTCCGACCGAGACGCCCTCGCGCAGGCCGCCGACAGACTGCTGGAGATGGAGGGCGTCTCGACGACACTCGTGTTCGGCTACACCGACGAGACGGTGTACCTGTCGGCGCGCTCCCGCGACGGGGCGGTCGACCCGCCGGCGGCCACGCCGACATGGGCGGCGGCCAGATTCCCGTCGGGATACTCACGAAGGGCGCCGACGAGGACGAGCGCAGCGAGGTCATCGAGGGGGTAGTCGCCGACCGGTTCGCCGAGGCGCTGAGCGACGGCTCCCGGCGCGGCGCCGTTGCCGACGCCACATTCTTCCGGGGCGACGACGGCCGATGAGCTTTTTCCGCCGGCGGTCCTTCCTCCTGCAATGACCGGCGACGTCGAGACGGCGCTCCACGGGGACAAGCCGCGGGTGAAAGACTACATGACGCGGAACGTCGAGACGGTGTCGCCGGACGACGCCGTCGGCGAGGTGGCCGAGCGCATCGCCGACAGCGACACCCACAGCGGCTTTCCCGTGTGTGACGGCCGCCGGGTGGTGGGGTTCATCAGCACCCGCGACCTGCTCTTGGCCGCCGACGACGCCCTCATCTTCGCGGTGATGACCGAAGACATCATCGTCGCCCACCCGGACATGAAAATTACCGACGCCGCTCGGGTCATCCTCCGGTCAGGCATCCAGCGGCTCCCGGTGGTCGACGACGCCGGCAACCTCGCGGGCATCATCTCCAACGCCGACGTCATCCGCTCGCAGATCGAGCGGGCCACCCCCGAGAAGGTGGGCAAACTGAAACGGACCCTCGAGAGCATCCACGGCGCCGACGCCAAAGAGGAGCGCCGCACCGTCGATCTGCCGGCGCTGACTCCAACCCAGACGAAAGTGTACACCGACGAACTGGAGGGCCGCAGCTACGAACTGGAGAACGGGCTGGCCGAACCGCTCGTCGTCATTGACAACGTCGGCGAGCTGCTGCTCGCGGACGGCCACCACCGCGTGAAAGCGGCCGACCGCCTCGGCATCGACGAGATGGACGCCTACGTCATCGTCCTCGAGGAGCGCGTCGAACTGGGGATGGCCGAGACCGCACGCGAGGCCGACCTGGAGTCCATCGACAACATCCAGGAGGTCGACTACGCCCACCACCCGCTGGTGGAGACGACCGAGCGGCTCCAGAACCACGAATAAGGGTGCCTGTCTCTCCTGTTTTATTTGTTCTCCCGGCCAGAATTTAAAAACAGGAATAAATCACTGACACCATTAGGACTGCCTCTCGCGACTCGTCTATTACTCAGCGCAGGGCAAATACACGTTATCGGACAAACGAGTCATATAGAAGAAAGCATGTTACCTTTTATTGATAATGTCGTATCATAACCATTGAGGAAATGCTGGTCAATATATTGGCAATCATTGCCCAGCAAACTACGCGGACCCCCTCGAATCCAGTTGAGCACCAACCTTCACAATTCCTCTATCTACTTCCGCTATTACCCGTTGTAGCCGTGGTAACAGTCACGCTGTTCCTCAGATACCGTGGGGACGACGGGTGGACGGTGACACCGATATCGACAATGCTCATCTCAACGACAGCGGTCCTCGTTGAATTTGCGAACGTCCTGCTCATCACGGGCACCGATCGGCTACTCCCGGCCCTTGCCGACAATGGCTGGTCAGTCCTCGCGGGGGCACTGATTCTCGGAACAACGACCGTGCTGGGCGGCGCCGTCAAACAACGCCGCTCCCGGTATATCGCTATCAGTGCCAGCGCCAGCGCCATCGCACTGCTCGTCGTCCTCACTCGGGCCGGTAACCCAATACTTCCGTTCCTACTCCTTATTCTGGGATTGTACATCCTTATGGGGGGCTTCTCGGTTATACAACAGCATCTACTACCCGTTCCCGGCGATGAAGGCAGGCAACTGAAGTTTGTCCCCGGATATCAGGCACCTGTATCCGGGAGTTCCGCTCCGATTCGAGCTATCGACCTGTAGAATCAGGCATCAAATGTATCGTCCGCTACTGGTCACGACCCCGGACCACGACACGCCAAGCTTCATACTTGCACCATCCCAAACCACCTTTATGTTCGACGAGGAGGATCTGGCGGCAATCCGGTCCGAGCGCGAGCGCTGGGCCGACGAGACACTCGAGCCGGAGACCAACGAGCGGTTCCACTACCTCATCGACAACGGCCAGACGGGGCTGTCGACGGCCTTCGACATGCCCAGCCTGATGGGCATCGACTCGGACCACCCGATGAGCGAGGGCGAGGTCGGCAAGGAGGGTGTCGCCGTCGACACGCTCCGTGACATGGAAATCCTGTTCGACGGCATCGACATCGGCGAGATATCGACATCGTTCACTATCAACCCGTCGGCGCCCGTCATCTACGCGATGTACATCGCGCTGGCCGACCAGCAGGGGGTGCCCCGCGAGGAGGTCCGCGGGACGCTACAGAACGACATGCTCAAGGAGTTTATCGCCCAGAAGGAGTGGGTCGTTCCGCCGGAGCCGTCGCTGGACGTCGTCACCGACACCATCGAGTTCGCCGTCGCGGAGACGCCGAAGTTCCATCCCGTCTCCATCTCGGGGTACCACATCCGGGAGGCGGGCTCGACGGCCGCCCAGGAGGCCGCCTTCACGCTGGCGGACGGCTTCGCCTACGTCGAGGACTGCCTCGACCGCGGCATGGACGTCGACGAGTTCGCGCCGCTTCTGTCCTTTTTCTTCAACTCCCACAACTCGATGTTCGAGGAGGTGGCGAAGTTCCGGGCCGCCCGCCGCATCTACGCCCGCGTGATGGACGAGTGGTACGACGCCGAGGCGGACGCCTCCAAGCGGCTGAAGTTCCACACCCAGACCGCCGGCCAGTCGCTG
>PXSE01000068.1 GCA_003022905.1 Halobacteriales archaeon QS_9_68_42 | reverse complement strand
GCGGACCTCCGGCCGGTCGAAGGCAATGCGGACCGCGCCCACGTCCGTGCCGCGGTGGTAGGTGATGTCCTCGAACTCGTCGGTGACCGGCTCCCAGCGCTCCTCGTCGAACAGTTCCGAGATCATACCTCAACTGCGACCGGCGGCATCAAAAGCCACCCGACTGCACCGACTCGTGGACCTGCGCTTCGAGATCGCGCCGCTCGTCGTGGGACCGCCCGCTGTCGGTGACCACCTCGATGACCTGGGTGCCGTCGGCGGCCACCGAGTCGGTGTACAGCTCCCGGAACCGCTCGCGGTCGTCGGTCCGGGCGAACTCCAGGTCGTACAGCTCCCCGGTCGGCTCGAAGTCCAGTCCGTGCGGCGTCCGGAACCACTCGTCGAACGTCTCATGTGCCTCGATGGGCAGGAAGCGGAAGATGCCGCCGCCATCGTTGTTGATGCAGACAACGGTCGCGTCGAGGTCGAACCGCTCAACCGCGAGCAGGCCGTTGGTGTCGTGGAAGTACGCCAGGTCGCCGGTGACGGCCACGAGGGGGTCGTCGGTCGCCGACCCCGCGCCAAGCGCCGAGGAGGTGATGCCGTCGATGCCGGAGGCGCCGCGGTTGCCGAGCACCGTCAGGTCGGCGGCCCGCGGGCGGCCGAACCGGTCGAGGTCCCGGACCGGCATCGAGTTCGAGACGAACAGCGTCGCCGGGTCCGGCGCCAGTTCGACGGCGTCGGCGAGGACGGCCCCCTCCGAGGGTTCCGCCCCGGAGACGAGGTCCCAGTAGTCGGCCTCCACCGCGAGCAGTCGCCGGCCGTACGCGCCGCGCTCGCGGTCGAGATCCGACGCGAGGGCGTCCGCCAGCCGCGTCGGGTCCGCCACGAACAGGTCGGTCGCGGTGAAGGTCGCCTCCCGCCACCCGCCGGCCGAGTCGACGACGAACTGGCGGGCGTCGGCGTCCCGGAGGTAGCGCCGGAGCGGTTTCGAGGTGGGCGAGGCGCCGAACCTGATGACCACGTCCGGCGTCGCCTCGACGGCGGGAAGGAACCCGTCGTAGCCGCCGCAGACGACGCCGGCCTCGGCGGCCGGGCCGAACCGGTGACCCGACAGCGGGTCCGCGAGGGCCGGGAACCCGGTCGCCGTCGCCAACTCGAGCAGGGCCTCCCGCGTCGGTGCCGGGCCGTCGGTCGGGCCGCAGACGATGAGCCCGGAGTCTACCTCGGCGAGCGCCGCCCGCACCCGGTCGCGCTCGGCGGCCGACAGCGCCGGCCGACCCCCTGTGACTTCGACGAACGGGCCGTCCCGACCCTCGACGGCCAACGGGTTGGCATCGAGGAACCCCTCGGGGACCGCCCCGTCCGGGACGCCAGCGGGCGCGGCCGCTTCGCCAGCGTTCGGCTCCAGCGGCTTCCGGAGCGGGACGTCGAGGTGGACCGGCCCCGGGTTCGTCCCGGTCGCGGTCGCCATGGCCCGCGACAGCGCGACCCGCAGCGACCGGAGCTTCCGGTCGGCGGCCTCCGGCTCGGGCAGCTTGCGGTACGCCCGGACGGAATCGCCGTAGAGCTTCTCCTGGTCTATCGTCTGGTTCGCGCCGCTGTCCTGCAGTTCGGGCGGCCGGTCCGCGGTCAGAAGCAACATCGGCACGCGGGCGGCATCGGCCTCGATGACGGCGGGGTGGAAGTTCGCCAGCGCCGTCCCGGAGGTGCAGACGAGCGGCGTCGGCCGGCTGGTGCGCTTGGCCTGGCCCAGCGCGAAGAAGGCCGCCGATCGCTCGTCGAGGTGCGAGAGCATCTCGATGCGGTCGTTCTCGGCGAGCGCGACGGTCAGCGGCGTCGAGCGGCTGCCGGGCGCCAGCACGGCCGTCTTGACGCCGGCCGCGGCGAGTTCGTCCGCGACGACCCGGCCCCACAGGGTGTTGACGTTCATTCCAGTTCGTCGAGAATCGGCCGGTATTTCAGCTGTACCTCGTCCCACTCGCGGTCGGGGTCGGAGTCGGCGACGATGCCAACGCCGGCGAACAGCGTCGCGGTGTCGTCGCGGGCCACCGCAGAGCGGATGGCGACGCCGAAGGAGCCATAGCCGGCGGCGTCGAACCAGCCGACCGGCGCCGCGTACCAGCCACGCTCGAACGGCTCGGTGTCCCGGATGGTCCGCAGGGCCTCGTCCGGCGGGAGCCCCCCGACGGCCGGCGTCGGGTGTAGCGCCTCCACCAGCGTAAGCACGTGCTCGTCGGACGCCAGTTCGGCGGTCATCGGCGTCTCGATGTGCTGGACGGTCGCAAGCCGGCGGATTCGCCGCTGGCCCGCCCGGATTGACGCCGCATAGGGGGCCAACTGTTCGCGGATGGCGTCGGCGACCAGTTCGTGCTCATGGACGTTCTTGTCGTCGTCGAGCAGTTCCTCGGCGAGCCACTCGTCCTCCTCGGGGGTGTCGCCCCGGCCGGTGGTCCCCGCCAGCGCGCCCGTCTCGACAGTCCGGCCGCGGAGGCCGACCAACTGCTCCGGGGTCGCGCCGAAGAAGCCGGCCTCGCCGTCGGCCGGTTCGAACAAGAACCGGACGCAGTCGGGGTAGGTGTCGGCCAGCCGCGACAGGGCGTCCGGCACCGAAAGCGGGCCGTCGAGGCGGGTCTCCAGTGCCTGCGCCAGGACGACCTTCCGGAGCTCACCGGCCTCGATGCGGTCGGTCGCGGCGGTAACGCTGCGGCGCCACTCCTCGAGCGAGGTGGTCCGCTCCCGCGAGCGGACGCCCGGTGGGCCGCGGCCGGTGCCTCCGGGAACGCCGGTCGTCAGCAGGTTCTCGCGGACCGACGTCAGGCGCCCCTCGACGGCTTCCGGGTCGGCGTCGACAGCGTTGACCGACAGCCACGCTGACTCGTCGTATGTCACCTGCACCCGCGGCAGGACGAACTCGGCGCCGGGGTAGCCCCGCCAGGAGCCCTCAGCGCTGTGCTCGTCGTGGAAGGCAAAGCCGCCGAACAGCCGTGGACGGGCCGACAGCGACCCGGCGTGAACGTCACCGCTTGAGAACAGCTCCTCGGCGGCCTCCCGAACGGCGGCGAACCGGCAGGGGCCCCCGTCGGTGATGGTGGCTGCGGCGCCGCTCCCGACGACGGTCGGCTCCCCCGGCGCCGACCAGAACGTCCGCGGCGCAGCCGCCGCCCCGAGGACGGCGTGGGGGCGCGGCGGGTCCGGTATCCGCACCGCGCGACTGACAAGCCCCTCCCGCCCGGCAACGGACTCCTCGCTCCGCAACGGTTCCATTGCCCGTAGTTGTGGTCCCCGCCGTTTTAGAGTACCGTTCGGCGACAGGTCTACAGCTTGGACTCGGCGTCCTCGGCCAGTTCGGCCATCCGCTTGCCGATACGGCCCGCGTCGGAGAACTCGTCCTCGCTCATCACGTTCGCCAAGGCGTTGCCGAGCACGAAGACCGCGTGTTTGTGCTCGCTCTTGGACTTGTGGACGTCGTCGGGCGTCACGTCGAGTTCGTCGTATGGGTCGAACGCGGAGGCGTCGACGCCGTCCATCCCGCGGAAGTGCTCCATTATCGATACCATCTTCGCGTGCAGCTCCAGAAGCTCGTCTTTGTGCATGTTCGTGCCTACAGGAAGCGCGCGTTTAACCTTTGTGCGGCAACAGGGCCCACACGGCCGTCCCGACCGGCGCGACGGTCGGCAGGGTGCGCTCATAGTGATTGCTGTAACTGTTCACCGGTACGACCGCACGACGGCGTGCGGTCGATCCGGTAATGATTCACAGTAACCACTATTAGAAGACGTACTCGTCGTCGTGACCCATCATTCCGTCCTCTTCGAGGCCCGGTTCCTCGTCCTCCATCGGCCCGCTCGTTTTGTAGGCCCGGAGCCCGGTCGACAGCAGTTCCTCGATTGCTTCCTCCCGGTTTACGAACTCGCCCTTCTCCACGAGCTGGGCGATCTGCATCTCGAGGTGTTCCGGGACAGTCAGTTGTACCTTCGGCATCGGGACGGTTGACGCTTCGAGCATAGAGTATTTAAGATTGACGGGGATTTTTCGGACGCGCCAAAGTCAATCCCCGCTCACGGAAAGTATCTTTCCGGAACGTTCAGACTCGTTCCCCCAGCGGTCGGTGTCGGCAGCGTTTTCGTAACGACAGGCCTACGAACTCGCGGCCGCTACCGCCGGGTATGAACGACGTGACGGACCTCCACGCCGAGTTCGACGGCAAGCGCCTCCCCCCGGGCCAGCGCGAGACCTCCCGGTTCCCGGTGCTCTCGAAGGGCGGCACGCCGTCGGTGCCCGACAAGCCGACCCTGGAGGTGTGGGGCGCCGTCGACGAGGCGGCGACGCTGTCGGTCGAGGACCTCGAGTCGCTGGGCGCCGAGACCCAGCGACAGGACTTCCACTGCGTCACCGGGTGGTCGCGGTTCGACTGTGAGTTCCACGGGCTCCCGTTCCCGAGACTGACCGAGCACGCCGGCGTCGACGACGACGCCGTCCACGTTATGTTCCACGCCCACGACGGCTACACGACGAACCTGCCGCTCGCGGAGTGCGACCGCGAGGAGGTGCTTTTCACCTGGCGGCTCGACGGCGACCCGCTGCCGGCCGACCACGGCGGCCCGCTACGGGTCGTCACCCCCCATAAGTACGCCTACAAGGGCGCAAAGTGGGTCTCCGGCGTCGAGTTCCTGACTGAACCGGAGCGGGGCTACTGGGAGAAGCGCGGCTACTCGAACACGGCCGACCCCTGGAACGAGGAGCGGTACGCCTGACAGGAATCGTCATGGTCCTCGATAGACACCCACCACGGGTCGGCAGTTCATCACAGTAATCCGTACGACGCGAGGGGCTGGCGGTACCTATATGTCGCTGCTGTGACTTCCGTCCGTATGGACGCCGACACCGTGGTGGACGAGTGGGAGGCGTCGCCGTTCGACGGCGGCCTCGACGAACTGGGCCGGCTCCGGTCCCGCGGGTTCAGCGGCGCCGTCGAGGCCGGCACCGACTGCCCGATGTTGGCCCTCGACGGCGAGGTCCGCGGGGAGTACTTCACCGACGACACCCCGCTGTCGACGGTCCACGAGACGCTCTCGGAGGGCGGCTTCTCAGGCTACGTCGAGCTGTCGAGGAACGTCCTCAGCGGCGACTACTACGTCGTCTACGGGGACGGCAATGCCGAGTACGTCGGCTTCGTCGGCGCCAGCAACCGACTCATCACCGACGAGAAGGCCGAGTCGAAGGCCAAAAACGAGGTGGGCATCTACGGCGTCGTCGCGGTCGACCTGCCCGACCTCGACCTGCCGGAGGCGGCGGACCCCGCCTCGACCGGAGCGGGCGCGGCGGTGAGGCCGGACGACGGCGGCGGGTCGGACGCAACGGACGGAGCCGACACGGGGCCGTTCGAGGAACCCGGCGAGACGACGGCTTCCGACGACGGCCACGCGACCGAGGGGCGGGAGGCCGACCCGGAACCAGTGGCCGGTGGTCCGGGAAGTGAGACCGTCGAGGCGGGAGCAAGCGAGACGGAGGCGCCCGCGACCGACGACGACCCCGGCGGGACCGACGAACCGGACGAGGCCACGGCGGTGCCCTCCGTAGACCCGGAGCGGAGCGGGCCAGCCGATGCCGTCGAGGCCAACGAGTGGGGCGATGCGACCGGGGACGCCGACGCGGAACCCGAGACGATGCCCTCCGCGACGGGAACGGCCAATACGGCCACGGGGAGTGCGGGCGTCTCGTCGGAACTGGACGCCCTCCGGAGCGAACTGTCGTCGCTCCGGCGGATCCAGAAGCGACTCGAGGAGCGGGTCGCCGCGCTCGAATCCGGCGGGACGACCGACCCTCGCGGCGACCGCCCGGGGACCGGCCCGTCGCTGTCGCCCGCCGAGGCGCTCGAGAAGACGACCCTGTTCGTGCGCGAGGGCACGCGCGGCGGGCCGACCCTCGAGGACGTCCACGCCGGCCGCGCCGACCGGGAGTCGCTCTCGGCGAACGTCCGTCTGGAGCCGCACACCCGCTTCGACGGCGAGGGCGCGTCGATTGGCGGCGACCCGTTCGAGTCGTTTCTGACCGGGACGACCGCGTACGCCTTCGTCGAGTGGCTGACGACCACGCTGCCGTTCGAGATACGGTCGACCGACAACGAGGAGTCGATGCGGTACGCCTACGACGCGCTGCCGGCCGTCGACCGCGTCGCCTTCTCCGAGACGGTCGCCGTCGGGGACGGCCCGGAGGCCACCTTCGACGTCGTGGCCCGCGACCAGATGGGACAACCGTTGTTCGTCGCCTTCCTCGAGGGGGGTCCGGACCCGACGTCCGCCGGCGCCATCGAGCCGTTCATCACCGACGCCTCGGAGCTCTGTGCCGTCGAGGACTCCCTCGGCGGTGCCTTCGTCGTCACCGGGAGCTACTTCGAGTCGGACGGCCTCGAGTTGGTCCAGGAGGCGACGAGCCGGAGCCTCCTCAGCCGCGACAAGCACCGCAGTCTGGTGTCGCTGACCCGGAAGAACGGCTACCACCTCTGTCTGGTCGAGGCCAGAGAGGACGCGCTGTACATGACGGTGCCGGAACTGTAAACTACCCCGCCCTACTCGCTCCCTTCCGCCTTGCGGCGGTCGGTCACTCCTTGAGGGCGGGGCTTTTCCCACAACGCAATTGTGCCCCGCGACCCCGTGCATGGGCGCGGCCCGGCTTCCTTTTCCGGTTTAATTCCCGGTGTTCTCGCGCTCTATCCCCAAGTGGGGAACGGGAGTCGAACCCGTTCGCGGTCGTCGGTCCCGAGTGTGGGGCGCGACGGCAATACCGTCGCGCCACAGATGCCGGTTTACTCGCGGCATCTACCGACCCCGACGTGTGCGAGGACGGCAGTAAATTGAGGGACAGCTCAAGGGGTAAAAACAGGTCGCCTCGCGGTGAAAGTGAACAAAGACGGGCGCTCCTCCCCTTCATGCCGCTCGCTTCGCTCGCGGCTGATGAAGGGGGCTCGGCGCCCTGCACCGCTATCGCTGAGCGGGGTGGAGCGGGGCGGTCGCTGACCGTCCTCCGGCGCGAGCGAGAAGAGCAGCTCCCGTCAGCCTTCGATTTCAGGGACTTCGTCTATCTTCATGCCCTCAAGCTTCTCGATGATCTCGTCGATTTTCGAGTCGAGGTCGCTGACGAACTCGGCGGTGTCCTCGGTGGTGATGGCGCCCTGGCTGGACGGCTCGATGAGGTTCTCCTCTTCGAGCACGCGGAGCGAGTAGCGGACCTTGTGGTGGGGATATCCCGTTTCGTTGGACATCTTCACGATACCGATGGGCTCGTTCTCGATTACCATCCGCAAGACCTGCAGATGGCGCTCCAGCATGTCGACTTCCTTCTCTAGTCGATCTATCATGGCACTTGTTAACTTGTGTTTGGTCGATTTAAAGGTTGCTGTCTGTTCGACCGGGATCCGCCGCGAAGTCGGCAGTCGAGTCAGAGCTATCAGCGAGAAGTATAAATCCCTTGTGACCACGGCACACGCTCGGGGCCTCTCAGGGTGATCGTGGGAACCGAGACAGGACGGGGCGGGCGACGGGTCGGTTACCATACCGTAATCTGTTTAGCCCGCTGGTTGATACGTCGCTCCGATGACCGTCACCATCGTCGGTTCGCAACTCGGCGACGAGGGGAAGGGGGGAATCGTCGACGTGTACGGCGATGCCGCCGATATCGTCGTCCGGTACCAGGGCGGCGACAACGCCGGCCACACCGTCGTCCATGGGGACCACGAGTACAAGCTCTCGCTGGTCCCCTCGGGGGCCGTCCGCGGGAACGTCGGCGTGCTCGGCAACGGCTGTGTCGTCAACCCCGGGACGCTGTTCGACGAACTCGACACCCTCCGGGAGCGCGGCCTGGACCCCGACGTCCGGGTCGCCCGCCGGGCCCACGTCATCTTCCCGTACCACCGGGTGCTCGACGGCATCGAGGAGGAGGTCAAAAGCGAGGACGACAACGAGGTCGGCACCACCGGCCGCGGCATCGGCCCGACCTACGAGGACAAGGCCGCCCGCCGCGGCGTCCGCGTCGGCGACCTCGCGGCGCCCGAGGTGCTCCGGGACCGCCTCGAGTACGTCGTCCCCCAGAAGCGGGCGCTCGTCGAGGACGTTTACGGCGCCAGCCTCAAGCACCTCGAGGACCCGAAGGCGTTCGACCTCGAGGCACTCTACGAGGAGTACCGCGAGTACGGCCGACGGCTCCGCGAGGAGGACATGCTCGTCGACTGCGGCGCCTTCCTCGCGGAGCGCCGCGGGGCCGGCGACGAGATCATGTTCGAGGGCGCCCAGGGGACGCTTCTGGATATCGACCACGGCAACTACCCATATGTCACCTCCTCGACCCCGACAGCGGGCGGCGCCGCAACGGGGACGGGGCTGAGCCCGGGGGTCGTCGGCGGCGAGGTAATCGGCGTCGTGAAGGCATACCTCTCGCGGGTGGGCAGCGGGCCGATGCCGACCGAGCTGGCCGGCGTCGAGGGCGACACCCCCGGCTACGACGGCGACGCCGGCGACGCCGAGGAGGAACTCGCCGAGCACATCCGGGAGGCCGGCGGCGAGTACGGCACCGTCACCGGCCGCCCCCGTCGAGTCGGCTGGCTGGACCTGCCGATGCTCCGCCACGCCGCCCGGACGAGCGGCTTCACCGGCCTCGCGGTCAACCACGTCGACACGCTCGCCGGCCTCGAGGAGGTGAAGGTCGCCACCGCCTACACCCTGGACGGAGAGACGATCGAGACGGTGCCCGCGACGACCGAGCGGTGGGCCGACTGCGAGGCCGAGTTCCGCGCCTTCGACGGCTGGCCCGACGTCGAGTGGTCGGCCGTCGCCGACTCCGGCTACGACGCCATCCCCGAGAACGCCCGCGCGTATCTGGAGTTCGTCGCCGAAGAAGCGGATGCCGATATCTACGCGGTCGGCGTCGGTCCGGGCCGCGAGGAGACGGTCGTCGTCAAACGGCCTTTCTAAACCCACTTTTTACCGGGCGCTCGCCGAGGGCGAGTGCCCGTGCAAAAAGTGGGTGTGTTACCGCATGCCGGGAACGCGGCGCTGGAGCTTCAGCATCCGGTTCATGAGCTTCTCGTAGAGCCAGTAGGGCACGCCGGGGGGCGCGGTCATGCCGAGATGCTTCTGGACGGCCACCGTCTGCGGTTCGGTGTACTTCATTAGGCCGTGCTCGCCGTGGCGGCGGCCGATGCCGGAGTCGTTCATGCCGCCCATCGGGGCGTCCAGCGCCACCCAGGCGGCCGCGTAGGCCTCGTTGACGTTGACGGTGCCCGTCTCGATGCGCGTTGCCATATCCCGGCCGCGGTCGAGGTCCTCCGTCCAGACCGAGGCGTTCAGGCCGTACTCGGAGTCGTTGGCCCGCTCAATGACGTTCTCGGTGTCGCTCCACTCGTAGACGCCGACGACGGGCCCGAAGGTCTCCTCGGTGCACAGCGCCATCGACTCATCGACGTCGGTCAGCACCGTCGGCTCGTAGAAGTACGGTCCCAGGTCCGGGCGGCCGGTGCCGCCGGTCAGTACCGTCGCACCCTCAGCCTTGGCCTCCTCGACGTGCTCGGTCACCTTCTCGAGTTGCTGCTCGGAGATGAGGCTACCGACGTCGACATCGTAGCTGTAGCCGGTCCCGAGATGCAAGTCCTCGACCTCGTCGACGAACGCCTCGATGAACCGGTCGTAAACGTCCTCGTGGACGTACAGCCGCTCGAGGGAGATGCACGCTCGAGGGAGATGCACAGCTGGCCGGCGTTGGTGAAGCAGCCGCGGATGAGCCCCTCGACGGCCCGGTCGATGTCGGCGTCGTCGCAGACGATGCCGGGGTTCTTGCCGCCCAGTTCCAGCGAGCAGTCGGTGAGGTGCTGGCCGGCCTGGCTGGCGACGATGCGGCCCGTCGTGCCCGACCCGGTGAAGCAGACGTAGTCGGCGTTAGCCACGAGCGGTTCCCCGAGCGGCTTGCCGAAGCCGGTGACTACCTGAAAGGCATCCCGCGGAAGGCCGGCATCCCGGAGCAACTCGACGGCCTTCAGCGCGGTGTAGGAGGTCTGTTCGGCCGGCTTGAGGACGACGCTGTTGCCCGCCAACAGCGCGGGGATGGCGTCGGAGACCGCGAGCGAGAGGGGGTAGTTCCACGGCGAGATGATGCCGACGACGCCGGCGGGATGGTGGTGGACAGTCGTCTCCGAGAGCCCCGGAATCGCCGCCTCGCGGGACTCGCTCTCCAGGTAGCCCGGCGCGCGGTAGGCGTAGTGCCGGGCGGTGATGGCGACGTCGAGAACCTCCTCGTAGGCGTGGCGGCGGGCCTTCCCGCTCTCGACCTGGATGACGTCGAGCAGTTCCTCGCAGTGCTCGATCACGAGGTCGTGGTACCGCTTGAACACTGCCGCGCGCTCCTCGACGGAGCGGTCGGCCCAGGCCGTCTGTGCGTGGTCGGCCCGCTCGAAGGCCTCGTCGACATCGTCGGGGCCGCAGGCGGGCAACTGGCCGATGACCGCCCCGCTGAACGGCGCCTCCACGTCGAAGCGCTCCTTACGGGGCCCCGATGTCGTCACGGACGATTCCAGTCCGGCGAGCAGGTCCGGTTCGACCGATGGCTCGCTCTCGTCGATGGTCTCGGAGACTGTCATATGAGAGGATAAACGCTACACCGTGTTAACGCTACGGGAACCACGGACAACGGTTCGGGTGTTTCGGCGGGTAGCGGCGTTGAGACCGGAGAAAATCGTCGAGGTCGCGGTCAGTGGATGCCCAGCGCTTCAATCTGCTCCTGGTAGCGGTTGCGGATGGTGACCTCGGTCACCTGGGCAACGTCGGCGACCTCCCGCTGGGTTTTCTTTTCGTTGCACAGAAGCGAGGCGGCGTAGATGGCAGCGGCGGCGTAACCGGTCGGGGACTTGCCCGACAGCATCCCCTTCTCGGCGGTCACCTCGATTATCTCGCGGGTCTTCTGCTCGACCTCCTCCGAGAGGCCGAGTTCCGAGCAGAAACGCGGGACGTACTGGACGGGGTCGACCGGTTCGAGGCCGAGCGACAGCTCCTGGGCAATGTAGCGGTAGGTGCGGCCGATTTCCTTCTGCTCGACGCGGGCCACCTCTGCCACCTCGTCGAGGCTACGGGGGATGCCCTCCTGTCGGCAGGCCGCATAGAGGGCGGCAGTGGCGACGCCCTCGATGGAGCGGCCCCGAATGAGGTCGTCGTCGAGCGCCCGCCGGTAGATGACCGAGGCAACCTCTCGAACGGAACGGGGGACGCCGAGCGCCGATGCCATGCGGTCGATTTCGCTGAGTGCGAACTGGAGGTTCCGTTCGCCGGCGTCCTTGGTTCGGATGCGCTCCTGCCACTTCCGGAGGCGGTGCATCTGGGAGCGTTTCTCCGAGGAGATGGAGCGGCCGTAGGCGTCCTT
>PXSE01000067.1 GCA_003022905.1 Halobacteriales archaeon QS_9_68_42 | reverse complement strand
CAACATCGGTGACGTGCCGCTGAGGGACCCCCTCGGCGCCGAGCTCTCGGGGCCGGCGCTGTTGAAGATGGCGGACAACATCACGACCGACCACATCATTCCGGCGACCCAGGACATCCTGATGTACCGGTCGAACATCCCCAAGCTGAGCGAGTTCACGCTGTCGCGGGTCGACGACTCCTTCGCCGAGCGCGCCCTCGAGAGCGACGGCGGCTTCCTCGTCGCCGGGGAGAACTACGGCCAGGGCTCCTCCCGGGAGCACGCCGCGCTGTGTCCGATGTACCTCGGCGTGCGGGGCGTGCTGGCGCAGAGCTTCGCCCGTATCCACAAGGCGAACCTGTTCAACTTCGGCCTCATCCCGCTGCGGATCGACGCGGCCGACTACGAGCGCATCGAACAGGGCGACGACATCGAGATCGTCGACGACGTCGCCGAGGCCGTCTCCTCCGGTCAGGAGGAGTTCACCGTCCGCGTCGACGACGAGTGGGAACTCACCGCGACGCTGGACGCCTCCGAGCGCGAGCGCCGCATCCTCGCAAGCGGCGGCAAGTTGCCGCACGTCAAAAAGCAGCACGAGGACGGTGCCGGCGCCGCGCCCGCCGACGACTGATAGTGGTTGCTGTAAGTCATTAGCAGATCGACCGCACGCTTTCGTGCGGTCGTACCGGTAAACAGTTACAGCAACCATTATGGAGACGGACGGCAACCGTACGACTCGCGTCCTTCTTTCGACGCCGCACCCCGACAGCGTCGGTACGTTCTCGTGCGCCGTCGTTGCCCCGCCGGTACCGGGCTGACGAGCTGGAGAGAACGGCTGAAGGCGGTCGCTGGGGGATTTAAGATACGGCCGGCGGCCGGCGCTCGAAAGCGGGGTGGGGGGTGGGGATGCACCCAAACGGGTGCACCTGATTCTTCCAGTCGCGGGCACATGAATCTTCTGGCCCCGTGTTGGCGGTACGGGCATCGGCTCTGTCAGACGTTATCAAGGGTTTATGTATCATCCTACCATCGTACGTCCATGACGGACATCAACGACGACGGCGGCGAGGAGACCGTCGCCGCCATCAAGGAGGCGGGCGGCGACGCCGTCTTCCACCATCTCGACGTGACCGACGCCGAGGAGTTCGACGCGGTCGTCGAGACGGCCGTCGACGAGTACGGCCTCGACGGCGTCGTCAACAACGCCGGCGTCGGCCACCCGCCGGCCACCGTCGAGAACGTCACCGACACGACATTCGAGTACGTCGTCGACGTGAACCTGCGCGGCGTCTGGAACGGCTGTCAGGCGACGCTACCCCACCTCAAGGAGCAGGAGTCGGGCGCCATCGTCAACGTCGGGTCGCTGGCGTCGTTTCTCGGGATGGCCCGCCAGTCGGTGTACTCGCTGACCAAGGGTGCGGTGTTGAACTTCACGCGGGCGGTGGCCGCCGAGGCCGGCCGCGACGGCGTCCGGGCGAACGCCGTCTGTCCCGGCTTCATCGAGACGCCGCTCGGCAACCAGTACTTCGACTCGAAGGACGACCCCGAGGCGGCCAAGGAGGAGGCCGCGAAACAGTACCCGCTGAAACGCCTCGGCGAACCCGAGGAGGTGGCCGACGCCATCGCGTTCCTGCTGTCGGAGCGGTCCTCGTTCGTCACCGGCCACGGCCTCGTCGTCGACGGCGGCTTCTCGGTCAGCTGAATCGGTAGTGTTTGGTTATGAAGGAGTAGCGCACTTCGGCGGTGATGACGGCGTTTCCGAACGCCCCCTCCCGCTCGCGGGCTGTGCCTCGCTGTCTCTGGCAATCAACGATTTCCGGGGTGACGAAAGACGGCTTCGCGAGCCGTCTTTCGAACCATGCTCCCGTGTCGTCGCTCCCCACGTCGCTCCTCCCGCTCGCTTCTTTCCGAGGCCTCTCTCTGTGCTCGCTCGGCCTCGCTACGCGCGGCCGGCGGCCGTGCTCGCGTCGGCTCGCGCCGCGAGCGGTCGGCCCCGTTCGAGGTCCCGCCCGACGCCGGCTGACCGGCTGGCTTTCAATTAAGTAAACACGGCCGCTGAACCGCGAGGAAGGCTTTTGTCCGCGACGGGTCACACCCACGCCATGGACGAGTTCGTCACGCCGCCGCCGCTGTCGCCCGGCGACCGGGTGGCCGTCGTCGCACCCTCCAGCGGCGGCGCCCACGATGCCCCACACGTCTTCGAGCTGGGCCTCGAACGGCTCCGAACGGTCTTCGACCTCGAGTCGGTCGTCTACCCAACCGCAAGACAGTCCAACGAGTTCCTCGCCGACAGCCCCCGCGCCCGTGCGGCCGATATCCACGCCGCGTTCCGCGACCCCGAGGTCGGCGGCGTCGTTGCGACCATCGGCGGCCACGACGGGATTCGGGTTCTCCGGCACCTCGACGCCGACGTGTTCCGGTCGAATCCGACGCGGTTCTTCGGGATGAGCGATAATACCAATCTCGGATTGTTTCTCTACCGCGCGGGCCTCGTCTCGTACAATGGCGCCCAGCTAATGAACGAACTCGCCGTCCCCGGCGAACTGCCGGCCTACACCGAGCGGTACTGCCGGCGGGCCTTCTTCGAGGAGTCGCTCGGCGAGTTGACGGCCAGCGACGAGTGGACCGATGAGCCCTCGACGTGGTGGACCGACCCCGCCGAGATGGGGTCGCCGCCGGCCTACGAGCCGAACCCGGGGCCGCGGTGGGCTGGCGGCGACGACGCCGCCGAGGGACGGCTGTGGGGCGGCAACCGCTCGGTCGTCGAGTGGCAGCTGGCGACCGACCGGTACCTGCCGGCCGCCGATGCCCTCGACGGCGGCGTACTGTGTCTGGAGACCGCCGAAACGATTCCCGAACCCGAGGAGGTGGCGGCGACGCTGACCTGTCTCGGCGAGCGTGGCCTCCTTGAGCGGTTCGGCGCGGTCCTGTTCGGCCGGCCACCGGCCCGGAGCCACCTCGAGGAACCGCCCCGCGAGGAGCGGCACGCCTACCGCGAGCGCCTCTACGGGACGGTCACGGAAACGGTCGCCCGGTACGCCCCGGCGGCGCCGGTCGTTCTGGGGCTGGACTGGGGCCACACCACGCCCACGGCGCCGCTGCCGCTCGGCGGTCGCGTCCAGGTCGACCCCGCGACGGAGACGGTCCGGTTCGGATGACGACGCCTGCCGGAGACGGGGCTATTATGCCGACCAGCCGCAAAACGCCGTTCATGGAGTTCAACTTCCCCGTCGCGCTCGGTGCCCTGATCGCCGTCGTCGCGGTCGGCGTCGGCGGCCTGATAGCCAGCCCGATACCGATGACCACCGGAACCATCCTGATGATGGTGGCGCCCTCGATGCTCGTCTTCGGCCTGCTGGCGTTCGGCCTCGGCGTCAAGCACGGCGAGTACCGGGCGGCCTGATACTGATTGCTGTACCTGGTTACCGGGACGACCGCACGATAGCGCGCGGTCGATCCGGTAACGACTTACAGCAACCAGTATGACGCCTCTTCTCGAAGCGCGCGACGGCCGGACGGCTGGCCGTTCGGCGCGAAAAATACTGGAAAAGCGTCGGTTCGGTTCGCCGAGTAGCCGTTACAGCCGACTGCGGACGGCGACGAGCGTCGCGGCGAGGGCGACCAGCGCGGCGGCGACGCCGAAGCCGGCGCCGTCACCGCTGCTGCCGTCGTCCTCGGCGTCGGTTTCGGTCTCGGAGTCGTCCATGGAGTCGGCTTCGGTCTCGGTCCCGGAGTCGCCGTCGGTCGAGTCGGCGCTCTGCATCGAGACCTGCCGTTCGGAGAACTGGTTGATGCCGATGACGACGTCAGTGGCGGCCTCCGCGCTGGAGGACTGCCGGACGAGGTACCGCGAGTTGTCGCCGTTCCGGGTGGCCTGCTGAACCTCGCCGTAGGAGTCCGCCTGGGCGGCGGCCTCGCCGTCGACGTAGACCTCGAGGCTTTCGGCGTTCTCGACGGCCGACTCGGAGACGGTCGCGATGACGACCTTCCCCTGGCTCTCGGTCCGCTCGACGGTCATGTTGACGCGGTCCCGGCTGCGCTCCTGGATCTCGACGTCGGTGTCCTGGCCGTACTCGACGACGCTGGTGCCGCTCGCTTCCGCGTCGTCGGTGCTGGACTCGGTCTCCGTCGCGGTGTCGCCGTCGCTTTCGGCCTCGGCGGCGCCGTAGACGTATGCCTCGGCGGTCGCCGTGCCGTTCTGAATCATCCGCTCTTGGGTCTCGTCGGCCTCGGAGCGCTCCTCGTTGTACTGCCGGTAGACCAGCCGGCTGTCCTCCTGGACGCCAGCAACGACGCGGCCGTCCTCGCTCGTCGTGACGTTGCCGTCACCGATGAGGATGAAGGTGCCCTGGGCGCCGTCGTCGCCGGTGACGACGACGCGGTTATCGCCCTCGGTCTGGGCGTTACCGCTGACGTTGGCCTGGACGACCTGCTCGCCGTCGGTCGAGGTGAACGTGATGACGCCGCGCTGGTTGTCGTTGGCCTCCATGTCGGTGCCGCTCTCGAAGGACACGGAGGCGCGCGCGCCGGCGCTGTTCTGGCTGCTGATGCCCGAGCCGTCGATGGCCGTACTGGAGCTGGCGCCGATACCGATGCCGCCGTCGGTTTCGCTGGCCGACTGGGCCGTTACGCTCTCGACGACGACCGACCCGTCGACGGCGTAGTCCGCGACCGCGTTAGTGTTCGTCTGGAACTGCACGAAGGTACCGCTGTAGGCCTCTCCCTCGGCCTGCTGGGTCGCGGCAGGTGCCGCGGCCGCTCCGACCAGGGAGACGACCAGTACTGCTGCGAGGACCGCTGATCTGATTCTCATGCGCATGATTTGTTATTTAGTTGAAAACTTAAGGCTTTCCTTTACGTTCGACGCCGGAGTGCGACGAGGGCCCCGCCGAGGGCTGCTATCGCGGCAAGCGCGCCGAATCCGGGGCCGTCGGCGTCCGAGATCCCGCCGTCGTCGCCGGTGTCGCCGTCACTCTGCATCGAGACCTGCCGCTCGGAGAACTGGTTGATGCCGACCACGACGTCGGTGGCGGCCTCCGCGCTGGAGGACTGCCGGACGAGGTACCGCGAGTTGTCGCCGTTCTGGGTGGCCTGCTGAACCTCGCCGTAGGAGTCCGCCTGGGCGGCGGCCTCGCCGTCGACGAACACCTCGGTGCTGTCGGCGCTCCCGAACGTCTCGTCGGAGACGGTCGTGATGATGACCTTCCCCTCGCTTTCGGTCCGCTCTGCGGTCATGTTGATTCGGCTCTCGCTACGCTCCTGAACCTCGACGGTGGTGTCCTGGCCGTACTCGACGACGCTCGTGCCGTTGCTCTCGGACTCGCCGCCGCTCTCGGCGGCACTGTGGACGTACACCTCGGCGGTCGCCGTACCGTTCTGGATCATCCGCTCTTGGGTTTCGTCCTCCTCGTCGCGCTCGCCGTTGTACTGCCGGTAGACTAGCTGGCCGTCGCCGTCGACCTGGGCCACGACATCGCCCTCCTCATTGACGGTAGCATCGCCGTCACCGACGACGACGAACGTCCCCTGGGTGCCGTCGTCGCTGGTGACGACGACCCGCTTGTCGCTCTCGGACTCAGCCTCGCCGTCAACGCTGGCGTGGACGACCTGGCTCTCGCCGTCGGCGCGGATCTGGACGACGCCGCGCTGATTGTCGTGGGTCTCCATCTTCGCGCCGCTCTCGGAGGCCAGCGTCGCGCTGGCGTCGGTCCGGCTGTCGACGCTCAGGCCGGCGGCGTCGACGCCGGTGACGCTCGACAGCCCCGCGTCCAGGCCGCCCTCGGCCTCGCTCGCAGACTGCATCGACACGTTCTCGACGACGACCGACCCGTCGACGGCGTAGTCGGAGACGGCGGTGTCCGTCGTCTCGAACGCGACGAACGCACCGCTGTAGGCCTCTCCCTCGGCCTGCTGGGTCGCGGCAGGTGCCGCGGCCGCTCCGACCGCCGATACTACTAGTAACAGCGCCAGTGCTGTCGCTCGGAACCTCATATCTCACGGTTGCCCGGGGTGTAATATAAGTTTCGTGGCTGGACGTGGGACACGATCCCACGGCGCTTCTCTCGGGCGAGCGGGCCGTTCGGCCCCGAAACCCGCAAGGGTTAAAGTACCTAACTGACTAGTCAGTCAACGATGCCGGAGGAGACCCGCGAGCGCATCACGAACGCGACCTACAGGGCGCTGTGTGACCACGGCTACGCGGCCCTGACGATGCAGGACATCGCCGACGAGTGCGACTGCAGCAAGTCCCTGTTGCACTACCACTTCGACACGAAGGAGGACCTGCTCGTCGAACTGCTGGC
>PXSE01000066.1:5381-8796 GCA_003022905.1 Halobacteriales archaeon QS_9_68_42 | reverse complement strand
CCAGAAGGTGTGCGTCTTCTCGTTCACCGAAGTCGACCAGTGAGCATCGAGGACGCCGGTGAGATCGCCCACGTAGACGGTGTCGACGTTCCGCGCCAGTAGCCACTCCGCGGCGTGCTTGACGGCGGCATCGCGAGCATGGTCGCGCTTCCGTCCGCGTTCGTCATAGAGGCGTTTGATCTGGCGGCTACTGTACCGATTGTCGGAAAGCTTGGACTGCAGCTCGGCGATGCGGTCGGACAGGCGGTGGAATCGGTCGAATTCCGGGCGAGCGTGGTACACCGCGGTTTCACCGTGGTCGGTGACGATGGCGAGGGTATTGTTCGCGCCGACGTCGATGGCCGCCGAATGGGTCGCGTTCTCGAAGTCGAGTGTGTGAGTGAAGCCATCCCGCCGCTGTTCCCGGAGGTGGGCTGGCTGGATGCGGACGGGATGGGTGACGCGAATCCGGTCGGCGGCCTCGTCGTAGACGAGTTCCACCCTGCCGTCGTCACCGTTCCATTGGGGATTGCCGCGGACTTTAAGTGTCATATGCTCGTTATGCTCGAAGCCGTAGCGGTCTTCCAGCACGTCGCCGACGCCGAATTCCAACGTGCTCTGATCCTCGTCCCAGTCGAAAGTGTAGAGGTCGTTGCGGACGAGGCCATGAAGCTCGTAGCCATTGTCGCGGGTGCCCCAGTAGCCTGGTGGGCTCGGCTCCTCGGTGACGGTCGAATTGGCGTCGTCGTGATAGTTGTCGAGGAGTCGGAAGAATGACCGCCAGGCGTCGCTGTTCTTTCGGGCGACCTGTTGGCAGGTTGCTTTCCCGAGGATGGGTGCGTAGTCGTCGTAGAGGTCGTTGAAATTAGCCTCCCAGACGTCGCCGTCGTCGCTGAAGTACTGCTGTCGGCGTCGGTAGGTAATCTGGTTCCAGAGTGGGGCGTGGGCGGCCAGCCAGTCGAATAGGCAGTGTCGGTACCGGTTGCTGACCGGTTCTGCGGTGTACTCGTTCGTGCGCCGTTGGCCGCTCACAGAGACTGTGTCGGCCGCTTACGAGTTAAATAGTGGGATTGCAGGCAGCCGAGACCCGGTGGGTGGACACCAATTGTCGGCTTCATCCCGACGGCTGAAGCCGTGGGCTTCCGCCTCGAAACTCTGTAAGTGTTTTCCCCTCGTACTGTCGGTCACGCGTAGGTGATCCGACGGTCGCGTGGATGGGCTCCGTGTGGCCCGCCCCAGACGAGTCGTGACTCGTTGCGCCGACGGCCCACGACGACAGTATCAGCCGAACGCGCCGAGGCTGGACTGCAGCTCTCGCGAGGAGGAGCCCTCCAGCAGCTCGTAGCCGACCAGCCGACGCATGTCCACGGCGAAGGCCCCGCCCTCCCGTTCGAGGACCAGTACCCGTCCCTTGGTGCCGCGGACGACTCCGGACGCGAGCGTTTCGGCGACCGGCGCCCGCTCGAGGTCGAGGCCGTACTCGAGGTCGAACCGCTCGCGGACCTCGAAGCCGTCGAGCAGCCGCTCCCAGGCGGCCCCGTCGACGCCGTGACCCATCCCCTCGACCTTCCTCGCCACCCGGACCGCGTCGGGGAGCGGCGTCTCGGCCTCTATCTCGCGAGCGATGCGGCCGTTGGCGACGGTCCGGAGCAGTGCCCCGCGGTCGGCGCCCTGCTCGCGGAACCGAGTCTCGAGCCGTGGTCGCCGCGTCACGCCCACCTTGAATGTCGCCGGCGCGAAGGCCGCGAGGTACACCGCGTGCTCGGTGTGACAGTCCATCTCGGCCTTCAGGCACGTGCCGGTGCACTTCGCACAGACCCACGTCGAGTCGTGGGCCTCGCAGAACGGCGCCGTCGGGTTCTCACAGGCGTGGTGGTCGGTGCCGTCCACCGCGCCGGCGCACCGCCGCTCGCCCAGCGTGTACGCAAGCTCCCGGCCTGGCGGCAGCGGCTCGCGCTCGAGGGCGCCGTCGCTCGCAACCAGCAGGGCCGCCTCGCGGTCGCCGCCCTCGCCCGTGTCGTACCCGACGACCTGCACGGGCCGACGATACGTCCTTCGGCGGCTTAGCGGTGACGGTCGCGCGGAAATCGGGGCCGGAGGTCACGGGCCAGTGGCCCGGTTACACCCGACCGCCTGCTTGGAGACCCGGTATGTTACCGGAAAAGAATCTTAATACAAACGTTCGGTGATGGAGTACGCGAGACAGCACGGACTTTCGTATTATACGATGCTCGGAACGGTCGGCGGCAGCCTGGTGAGCGGGGTGACTGTCGACTCGGCAGCGGGAGAGTCGAACGGCGAGGGCGACGACACCGTCCGGGTCAACCTCGGCCACCGGGGCTGAAGCGGCCGGCAGGCGGCCGCCGACCGGGCCGACGGAGTTCACATGACCACCCGACCGACGTGCTGACCGTCGAAGTGGACCGGAACGCCCTCGACGGCCTCCGGCGCCGGGGCGACGTTCGGTTCATTGAGCCGGACATCGAGCTCGAGGCCGTCGCCCGGACGACACCGTACGGCATCGAGACGGTCAACGCGACGGACGCCCGCGCGGGCGGCGAGACCGGGTCGGGCGCCGACGTGGCGGTCATCGACACCGGCATCGACGCTACCCACCCGGACCTCGCGGACAATCTCGGAGCGGGCCGGGCGTTCACCGCTGGCGCTAGCACCCCGCTGTGGGACGACGCCAACGGCCATGGCACCCACGTTGCCGGCACCGTCGGCGCCGTCGACAACGACCGCGGTGTCATCGGCGTCGCGCCGGACGTCACGCTGCACGCCGTGAAGATGCTGAACGCCACCGGAACCGGCCTCACCTCCGACATCGCCGCGGGCATCGAGTGGACCGCCGACCAGGGGTACGGCGTCGGCAACCTCTCGCTGGGCGGCGGCACGAGCACGCTCCGGGAGGCCTGCCAGTACGCCGAGGACGGGGGGACGCTTCTCGTGGCCGCGGCCGGCAACGACGGGCCGTGCTCGGACTGCGTTTCCGCGCCCGCCCGCTACCCCAAGTGTGTGGCCGTCTCCGCAACCGACGAGAACGACGACCTCGCGGGCTTCTCCTCGACCGGGCCGGAGGTCGAACTCGCGGCGCCTGGCGCGGGCGTGTGCTCGACGTACTACGTCAACAGCTACAATACGCTCTCGGGCACGTCGATGGCCTCCCCGCGCGTCGCCGGTGGGGCCGTACAGCTGGCCGCCGACGGTTACTCCCGCGGCGAGGCCAGACAGCGGCTGAGGGACACCGCCGAGGACGTCGGCCTCTCGGAGAACGGAAGCGGCGCCGGCCGGCTGGACGTCGCCGCCGCGCTCGGCCTCTGAGGTAGTTCTTTGGGGATGCGGCCCATACGTCGGGTATGCTCGATGCGTCCCTGGAGGTGACCGTCGGCGACGGCGTCACCTTCCGGTTCACCGTCGTCAACGGGGGCGACAC
>PXSE01000066.1:0-5269 GCA_003022905.1 Halobacteriales archaeon QS_9_68_42 | reverse complement strand
AGCTTCTCGACGGAGAGCCGCATCCGCGGAACGTCGCCCGTCCAGCCGCGGTCGCCGCCCGTGAACTCGTAGTCGGGGTCGACGCTCATCTCGCCGGCGACGATGTCGGCGATGGTCCGGACCGACGTCGTCGTCCGGGTCCCGAGGTTGTAGGTGTTGACCGGCGCGTCGGCGTGCTCGACGACGTAACACATCGCCTCGATGCACTCGGAGATGTGCATGTAGGACTTCTCCTGGCGGCCGTCGCCGAGTATCTCGAGCGTGTCGGGGTCCGCCCGGAGCTTGTGGATAAAGTCGGGGACGACCGCGCCGAGCTGCAGCCGGGGGCCGACGATGTTCGCAAACCGGAACGTCCAGACGGTGAACCCGTGGCTGTGAGCGTACACCGAGAGCAGCGACTCCTCGGCGAGCTTGGCCGCGCCGTATGCGCTGATGGGTTCCAGCGGCGCGTAGTCCTCGGGCGTCGGTCGCGGCGCCTCGCCGTACACCGTCGAGGAGGACGTGAAGGCGATCCGGTCGCAGCCGACCTCGCCCATCCGCTCGGCGACGTTCGCGGTCATCGCGGTGTTCAGCCGGAACTGCTCGTCGGGGTCGTCGCTGTCGACGGCCTTGTCGGCCGCGAAGTGGAAGACGGCGTCCGTCCCGGCGTCGATTGCTTCGGCGACGACCTCGGGGTCCTGGAGGTCGCCAGCGACGACCTCGGCGGCGTCGGGCACCCACTCACGGCGGCCGTTGCCGAAGCGGTCGGCGACGACGATGTCGTTGTCAGCGACCAGCCGGTCGGCCAGGTGCGACCCGACGAATCCGCCGCCGCCCGTAATGCAGATTTCCTTCCCGGAGAGTTCCATTGGCGGGTCTGCGAGCGGCGCCGATATGTTCCTTGCGGGTTCGGGGCGACGGTCGGGAGGCGTCGGGGCGCCGCCCGCCCGGCACCGAAACCCCCTAACGCGCGCCGCGAGAAGAGCCGTCCATGGAGGGAGCCAACGACGTCGTGGTCCTGCGTCTCGGCCACCGGCCGGGCCGCGACGAGCGGATGACAACCCACGTGGGGCTGACCGCGCGAGCGCTGGGGGCTGACCGGGTCGTCATCGCGGGGCAGGCCTCCGACCCGAAGGCGACCGTCGAGGAGGTCACCGACCGGTTCGGCGGTCCCTTCGAGGCCGAGGCCGCCGACGGGTACCGGCGACGCCTTCGGGAGTGGGAGGGCACGGTCGTCCACCTGACGATGTACGGCCTGCCGATTCAGGACGTCGAAGGCGAGATTCGGGCGGCCCACGAGTCGGGGCCGGTGCTGGTCGTCGTCGGCTCCGAGAAGGTCTCCTTCGACGTCTACGAGGCCGCCGACTACAACGTCGGCGTCACCAACCAGCCCCACTCGGAGGTGGCGGGGCTCGCGGTCTTCCTCGACCGGCTCTTCGAGGGCCGGGAACTCGACCGGGAGTGGGCCAACGCCTCCCGCCGGGTCGTCCCGAAGGGGACGGGCAAGCTGGTCGAGTCCCTCGAGGAGTGAGCGTCGCCGGCGACGAGCGACCGCGAACCGAGAGTTAAAGGGACTCCGCGGCGGAACACCGGTAATGGCTTTTGAGGAACTGCTGAACGACCCCGTGATTCAGAAGTACCTCCACGAGCTCGTCGGGCCGACGGGGATGCCCGTCGCCGCCGCGCCGCCGGACGGCGAGGTGACCGACGAGGAGCTCGCGGAGGAGCTCGGGCTCGAGCTCAACGACGTCCGCCGGGCGCTGTTCATCCTATACGAGAACGACCTCGCCTCCTACCGTCGCCTGCGCGACGAGGACTCGGGGTGGCTGACCTACCTGTGGACCTTCCAGTACCAGAACATCCCCGAACAGCTCGAGGCGGAGATGGAGCGGCTGCTAACGGCGCTGGATGAGCGCCGCGCCTACGAGCGGGACAACGAGTTCTACCTCTGCGGGGGGTGTCAACTCCGCTTCGAGTTCGGCGAAGCAATGGAGTTCGGCTTCGAGTGTCCCCAGTGTGGCGGCCAGCTGGAGACCATGGAGAACGAACGGCTCGTCACCGCGATGGACGAGCGCATCGCCCAACTGCGCGACGAACTGAACGTCGAAGACGAGACGCTGGAAGCCTGATGGTCGTCCTCGCAACGAAGGTGTACGTCGACGGCGAGGCAAGGGGGCGGGCGATGGACTCCCTGGAATCGCTCGTTGACGACGCCCTCGCGGACCTCAGGGTCGAGTTCACCGTCGGCCTCCGGGACGACGACTTCCCGTCGGTGACGGTCACTGGCGCCGACGCGGCCGCCGCCCGCAACCTGCTGGCCAACCGGTGGGGTGCGGTCACGCCCCACCGCGAGGCCGACAAGACCCACGTCGGCACGCTGGAGTCGTGGGACGACGACGGGTTCGTGCTGGACGCCGGCGAGTCCGTCCGGGTGCCGGCCGACGAACTCGGCCTCGGACAGGGGTCGCCCGCCCAGATACGACGGCGGTTCGGCCTCGTCCAGCACGCGCCGCTGCGGTTCCGCGAGCGCGAGGAGGGACCGCCGCGACTGGCCGACGACGAGCGGGACCGCCTCTACGAGTGGACCCGGGGGACCGACCGGGTAAACGTCAACAGCGCGACCCGCGCGGAGGTCCGGGCGACGGTCAACCGCGCCGGCCACGCCGAGGACATCGTCACCGTCGAGCGACTCGGCCTCCTCGAACAGAGCGTCGTCTGCCGGGAGGGGACCGACGCTCCGGGGCTACTGGCCGACATCGGCCCGCACCTCCGGTCGGAACTGCTCGCGGTCGTCCCCTGACATGAACCGGCGCCTCCTCGCGGCCGTCGCTGTCCTCGCGGTGTTCGGCCTCGCTGGGTGCACGACGCTATTCGGCGGCGGCGCCGCCTCCCCCGAGAGCCTCTCGGAGGACGCCGAGTACGAGTTCGACACTGGACAGGACGGCTACATCGTCCTCTACGAGGACAACTACACGGCCGTCTACAACGTCTCGAAGACCGACGACGAAACCGTCGAACTGTACCGAACGGACTCGCTGACCATCGAGCAACCGCTGGACATACGCGCGCTCCAGTTCCGGTACGCCAACGGGTCGGCATACCCCAATGGAACCGTCGTGCGGTACGTCGACGGCAACGCCACCCGCGTGTACCCCGACGGCACGACCGAGCGGACGGACGCGCTTTCGGTCAACACCACCCGCAAGCGGACGCAGGTCGCGTTGCCCGCCGACGACGGTCACCTCGCCTTTACCGCCCCGAAGAACGGCAAGGAGGTTGCGGTTCGGCCGCCGGTCAACGGGAGCTTCGAGGTCGCGCTGCCGCCGAACACGGGCGCGTCGCTGCCGCTGCTCTCGGAGGTCCGACCGGACAACGACGACCGCCGGGTGGTCAACGACCGTGTCCACCTCGCCTGGGGGGAGCTGGACACATCGGTGCTGGTCATCCGGTGGTACCTCGACCGCGACCTGTGGCTGTTCGGCGGGATGGCCGCGATTGCGGTTCTCGTCGGCCTCGCCGGCGCCGCCTACTACTACCGCCAGGTCCAGCAGGCAAAGAAGCGCCGGGAGTCGGAGGGCCTCGATGTGGATGTCGACGACGACGGTCGGGACCCGCCGCCGGGGATGGGCTGATACTGCCGGCTGTAACTACGTGGGCTCTTACCGAATATAGTGAAACAGGGCATCTGTCGTGAAATTGGTAGGTAGGCCAGTGCGAGATACGACGCGCGAATCTTGCACGAGCGACTGGCCCGCTGAACCTGCGGTAACAGTCAGTATAGAGTGCATATACTACTCACCGGCCAGCTCACGCTATATCTCGTCCGGTCTGTGGATGGTAGTGTTCAGACAAGGGATTGGAGGAATCCAGAAAGCCCTCGGCGCGCTCGACTCCCGGGACTCGCTGCGCTCCTCGGTCGCGTTGCTCCCTATGGTGCTTGCGTCGTCCGGGTTCGCCAAGCGCGCCTCGCCCTTTCAGTCCGCCAGGAGTTAGTTGAGCGGCCGGCAGAAACTGGCTCGTCGGTCAGTGCTTATTTGAACACCGCCCTGCGGATAGGAGAATGAGAAACGTATCACGCGTGAAAACACGGTGCAGCAGTCAGTCTGGCGGAGTCGCTATACGCAGGTTGGAACATCGTTCAGTCTGAAGGTCATCTTTCGCCGAGATTCAATTACTCACAGTGGTCCTCAATCGTCTCTTGTCTGTCGGAGAGATTTGGTTACGACTGTAGAGGTGTCGGCGGAAGCCTCGAATCCTCAGTGGCTCGAGAATTGGTCGTCGCCGAGACAGTAGGCCGGACACTGATTCGATGTATACGAACGGTACGCTCTATCTACTCCCTGTCCCTACCCGAGGGTCCACGCCTTGGACACCATGCCGCTCACCCGCGAGAAGATATCGAAGACGACTCCAACCAGCCCCAGTGGACATCCCAGACCGAAGATGACGTACATGGCCATGAGCCAGAGGGGTCGGATTCTAGCCATCGTCCATCCCAGATACACTGACACCAACCCTCCAACGATAGCTAACGCAATAGCTAGACTCACACGGTCCGAGGAGCCACCCTGATAGGCATACAGACCGTTTATGATGATGACGAGGCCCGCGGCGAAGAACGCGGCAACTGTCGGCGCCATGATCGCCATGATGAAAACCAGACCAGCACCGAGACCCGTCTGGGGATCAGTATTATAAAACCAGACGCCGGCGCTGACAAGTACTATTGGATAAATGCTGGCGACGATTTGTTGATATCGCCTGTGGTCCCGTTCAGTCAGCACCAATATATCGGGCACACGGTTTCAGTCAATGCGATATGCGCATATGCTTTGTGCTGCTACCGGTTGAGAACAGACCAACGTTCGACGATCAGAACAATAACTTGTCGAGCAGGGCTGTTGGCGAGCGGATTCGGCAGGGCTGAGGGAGGGGCCAATGAAGCCACCGTGCTACATTCATCCTCCGCATTTTGCACGGCAACTCGTGGCAGTATCATTAATCCGATGATTGCTTTACCAGATTAGCAGGAGCCACTACGTGAAGCAGTCCCGTCCGGAAAATGGGGCTCTGGACAGCATCTAACCGGATATCGCCGAGGAACCTCGAAAGAATTACAGCCGGCAGTGTGAGCAGCCCGACCGAATCCGGTGCCGTTTACCCGCTGGCCGCCCAACCTGACGCCATGGATGTCGCGCTGGTGTGCGTCGGCGACGAGTTGCTGGCCGGCGACACCGTCAACACGAACGCCGCGTGGCTCGGCCGACGCCTGTCCGACCGGGGCGTGGAC
>PXSE01000065.1 GCA_003022905.1 Halobacteriales archaeon QS_9_68_42 | reverse complement strand
CACCGACATCGGCGGCCTGGAGAGCCAGGTCCGGGAGGTCCGGGAGGCCGTCGAGGACCCGCTGACCAACCCCGGGAAGTTCGAGACGGTCGGCATCGAGCCGCCGACGGGCGTACTGTTGCACGGCCCGCCGGGCACCGGCAAGACAATGTTAGCGAAGGCCGTCGCCAACCAGACCGACGCCACCTTCATCAAGATGGCCGGCTCCGAGCTGGTCCAGAAGTTCATCGGCGAGGGTGCCCGCCTCGTCCGCGACCTCTTCGAGCTGGCCGCCGAGCGAGAACCGGCCATCATCTTCATCGACGAGATAGACGCCATCGCCTCCAAACGGACGGAATCGAAGACGTCCGGCGACGCCGAGGTCCAGCGGACGATGATGCAACTGCTCTCGGAGATGGACGGCTTCGACCAGCGGGGCGACATCTCCATCATCGCGGCGACGAACCGCTTCGACATGCTCGACCGAGCCATCCTCCGGCCGGGCCGCTTCGACCGCCTTATCGAGGTGCCGGAGCCGGACCACGAGGGGCGTCTCCAGATTCTCGACATCCACACCCGGTCGACGAACCTCGCCGACGCGGTCGACCTCGGGGAGATAGCGGCCGACACCGAGGGGTTCTCCGGGGCCGAACTCGAGAGCCTCGCCACCGAGGCCGGCATGTTCGCCATCCGCGGCGGCCGGACGGAGATCACCACCGAGGACTTCGCCGACGCCCTCGAGAAGGTCTCGACCGACGAGGCGCCGGGCAAACCCATCGCCTTCTACTGACGGTCCGCCAACCTCCTTGTTGCGCCGCCAGGAACTCCGCAATCCGCGCGCCGGCCGAGACCGGGCTATGCCAGGAAGACGTGTCGCGGCCGGTCGGCGAGGACCTCTCGGCCCCACTCAACTGTGTCGCGGAACTCCGCCGACCGGAAGAACTCCATCGCGTCCTCCCTGGCGTGCCACTGGCTAGCAATGAACATGTCGTTCTCGTCTTCCTCGTTAACGAACAGCCGGGTCTCGAGGTGGCCGTCCATCCCCGACAGTGCCTCGCCGACCTCGCCGAACGTCTCAACGAACTCCTCGCGGTAATCCGGCTCGACGGTGTAGAACATCCCCATGGTGCCGAACCCGCTGTCGGCCTCCTCGGCCCGGCCCACGATTCCGGGCAACTCCGAGAGGAACTCGGCGGCCCTGTCGGCGGCCTGCTGTGTCTCCCAGATTGAGACGACGGCCGTCCGGTGGCCGTCGCCGTCCTCGTCGTTGTAGACCGACGATTTGACGTGACTGTCGTACTCCTCGAACCGCCCCCTGAGGTCCGACAGTTCCTCGCGGAGCGTCCCGGCGTCGGCCTCCGAGTACAGCACCAGCGCGTACACGTCCTCGCCGTGTGGCTGGCCGGCGTACACGTCCAGTTCGGCCAGTTGCTCGCGGACGGCTCCGGTGCCGCCGTCGGCCGCTTCGCCGTCGGCCGCCTCGCCGTCGGCCGCGTCGTCGGGGCCGCCCTCGGCGTCGCTTTCCCCGAAGTCGGCTCCCATTCCGGGGCCGGCCCCCGACAGTCCCGCGAGGAACCCGGAGGCGGTGTCGGCGGCCCGCTCGCTTGTCCACAGCGAGATGACGGCGGTGTCCCCGGAGTCGGCCCGGACCGTCGTCAGGACGTGGCTGTCGTACTGCTCGAAGCTCCCCCGGAGTTCGTCGACCTCCTCGACGAGCTCCTCGGCGACCGTCTCCGACCGGAACACGAGCGCGTAGCCGGCCTCGTCGTGTTCGGTCGGGTCGACGCCGAACCGGTGGACGAGGCGCCGGAACTTCTCGGTGCCGACCGTCTCGTGGGACGGGTCGCCGGGGTCGGGCCGACCGCCCGCGCCGCCGTCGGCCGGTTCGTGGTCCGCGTCGCCTCCGGCGTCCTCGCCGTCAGTACCCTCGTTGTCCCCGATTCCCTCGAGGTCGGCGCCGACGCCGTCCTCGATGCCCGGCAGGTCAGCGAGAAATCCGGAGGCGGTGTCGGCGGCCCGCTGGTTGGCCCACAGCGAGACGACGGCCGTCGTTGCGTCGTCTGAGCGGACGACCGTCCCGACGTGGGTGTCGTAGTGGTCGAAGTTCGACCGCAGGCCGTCGACCTCGTCGGCGACCTCTCCGTCCGGGGCGTCGCTCTCGAACAGCAGGCCGTAGCCCGCCGCCTCGTCGACGTTGACGCCGTAAGTCCCGGCGTGCTGGCGGAACGCCCCGGCGTCGACCTCGCGGTGGTCAGGTCCGGCGGCCGGCCGACCGCCGGAGTCGTTATCGGTGTCCTCACCGTCCGGGGCTTCCTCGGTGCGGTCACTCGCCGGCGTTCCGGCGGCGGCCGCCCCGCTCTCGCCGTCGGTCGGGACCGTCTCGCCACCCAGGAACGCCCCGAGGTCGGCGGGCGGGAACCGTCGGCCGACGTGGAAGCTCCCGGCGAACAGCGTCACGCCCCACTCGTGGTCGTCGAGGCCGACGCTGCCGGTGATTATCTGGGTGACCTGGCCGGCGTACTCCCGGCCGATGTCGCCGTGAGAGGACATGTGCTCGGCCCGCTCCTCGAACGGCAGGTCGTACCAGTTCTGCTCGGCGCCGCGGCGCTTGTCCATCGGGTAGAAACAGACGTGCTCGGCGTCCGGTATCTCCGGGTAGATGCGTTGTTGCATGTAGCTGCGCATTGCCTCGTCCTCGACGTCCTCGAGGCCGTCGGTCAGGTCTTCGTGCATGTAGCCCGACACCTCGGTCACCGACACGTAGGAGTCGGCCCGCTCGGTGTAGGCCGCGAGGTCGGTCGACTCGAAGCGCCGCTGTGCGCGGTCGAGGTGCTCGAGCGTCGGCCGGAGGTGGAGTATCAGCAGGTCGGCGTCGTGGCCGACGATAGAGAAGACCGCCGACCCGCCCTCCTCTGCGTCCTCCAGTGCCTCGTGGGCCCGGAGGTACTCGGAGCCCTCCTCGACGGCCCGTCTGCGCGCGCGGTCCGGCGCCCCACGCCACCCGTCCCAGTCGACGCGACGGAGGTCGTGGAGCGCGTACCACCCTTCCTCGGTCCCCGGTGGTCTGCGTCGTACCATGGGGGACCCTTCGTACGCGCCGACTATGGGGCTTTCCCGTCAGGCCGGCGCTGCTGCCGCCGGCAGGCCGTCGACGGCCGGACCGGCCTCCGATCCGGCTCGACGCCGCCGGACCGAAATGAACGGCTGATGGACGCCGATAAAAATTCTAAAAATCTCTGCGCCGCTCGTTAAACGTCCGTCGGCGCGGCGGCGCGGTCGTAAAGAGAGCGAACGGCGCCGAATTCACCCCAAGGCTCTGCCGTTTATATGGGGGCGTGGGTGTATAGGCGTAATCGAGAAGAGCCCCCATGTCGACCGCCACCCGAACTCCACCGTCGCTCGACCCGCTCGGCGCAGCCGAACGATTCGTCAGCCTCGTCACCCGTGCCGTCCGGGGCGTCGCCTTCTGGACGGCGGCCCTGCTCCCGCTGGTGCTCGTGGCGGGACTCCTGGCCGGCCCCGTCGGCGAGCAACTGGAGGTCGTCGGCGGCGCAATCGCCCTCAACGCGGTCTGTGCCCTCGTCGGCCACGGCCACTCCCCCAGCTGAGACAATGAGTACGAACACCGCACCCGAGTCGGCGTACCCCTCTCCGAAGGCCGAACGGCTGGCCCGGTACCTCCGGGCGGAGGCCGAGGAGAGCGACGGCGACCTCTACGTAAAGGGTAAGTTCATCGCGGGCGACGTGGACCTCTCGCCGAAGGAAATCGGCGCGCTGCTGGTCCAGCTACAGGGCTCGGTTCCGGGCCTGACAATCGAGAAGTGGTCCTACACGTCCGCGACGACGTGGCGGATTTCGACAGCCTGACCCCACGGGGGCTCTCCCTTTCCGGCGTCTCACGCCAGTAACTGCGGCAGGAATAGCAGTCCCAGCAGGCTCAGTATCATCGTCGCGCTTATCGCCGTGGTCACGGCCGTCGCCAGGACGGGGTCGGGGTCGCCCGGCAACCGGGCCAGCGTCGTCTCCACGCAGGACCGGAGGATGTGGCCCCCGTCCAGCGGGTAGGAGGGAATGCAGTTGAACAGCCCGAGGTTGAGGTTGACCCATCCGGTCCAGAAGAGGACGTTCGCCAGCCCGAGGATGACGCCGGCACCGAGCGGCCCCGACACCGCGTAGAACTCCATGACGGCGCCGTTGAACCCGGCGAAGTTGTAGCCGGCGCCCGGGAGAGCGACGCTGGCGAACGGTAGCACGAGCAGCGCGACCACCCGGGTGATGAACGTCGAGAGCGGGTTCTCGTTCCACCCGCCGCCGCCGAGGAGGGTGTGGTACTGCTCGGCCGGGTAGGGGTCGACGCCGAAGTCGTCGACGACGACGCCGCTCGTGCCCTCCTGGAGGCCGCTGACGCCCAGGAAGCCGCCGTCGGTCCGCGGGTTGGCGTCGAGGGTCACCTCGTAGGTCCGCCGCTCGCCGCTCCAGGGGTCGTTGCCGTCGCCGTGGTAGGCGACCACCTCGACGGTCTCGCCGGGATCGCGCCCCGCGAGAGCGTCCGCCAGCGCCTCCGGCGTCGGCGTCGGTTCGCCGCCGACGCTGTGAATCAACATCGGGGTGTCCGGCGCGCCCGCCCGCGAGAGCGGGTCGCCCTCGGGGACGCTACTGACGAAGACGCCGACCGGGAACCGGACGGTGCCGTCCTCGGTCCCTATCTCGACGACCTCTTCGCCCTCGAGGGCGGCCTCGAAGGCCGACTGGGTGTACACCTGCTCGCCGTCGACAGCGGTCACCTCGCGGTCGGCGTCGGCCAGCGCCGCCTCGAACTCCTCTTCGTTCTCGACGGCCTGGCCGTTGACGCCGGTGATGACGTCGCCGCGCTCGAGGCCGGCCTCCTCGGCGGCCGACCCGGGTAGCGTCCCTCCGATAGCCACGCCCGAGACGACGGTGACGAGGTTAGCGACGACCAGAAACAGCAGGCCGAACGAGAGCGCCGTCACGAGGAAGTTGTTGGTGACGCCGGCCGCGAACATCCGGGTTTTGCCCCCCCGGTCGGCGCTCTGCTGGCTCTCCTCGTCGGGCTGGACGAACGCCCCCAGCGGGACGAACGCGAGCAGCGCGATGCCCATCGACTCGATATCGATGTCTTCGACCCGGCACAGCAGGCCGTGGCCCCCCTCGTGGACGACCAGCCCGACCAGCAGGCCGACGAGGATGTCGACGGCGGCCGCCCACGGGAGGAACTGGTTGACGCCGGGGATGACCAGCGCGTCCTGCGGGCGAGTGATGCCGCTGACCGCACCCGGGTCAGTCAGGGCGTTCACCGCAGAGAACAGGACGGCAAAGAACGACCCGATCATAATGACGATTGCGATGCCGACGCCGAAGTTGCCCCACGCCTGCCAGGCGCGCCTGGGGGAGGCGAGCCGGTCGAGGAACGCTCGGCCGCGCTTGGTGTGGACGGTGAGGAGGGGGCCGGCGACCCGGAGCGACGACGGCAACATGCCGCGTGCGTTGAGCGCCATCGCGGCGACGGTGTAGATGAGGATACCGACGAGCACCCACAGCAACGGTCTCATTGTCTCCCGTACGGGTTGGAGCCCTCAAAAGTCGTTCCGTCCCGGCGGGCCTTCACCCCGACCGGTCACTCCCGTCGCCGGATCCGGCGGACGACGAACTCGGTGTTCATCGGCGCCAGGAACGGCCCAAGGCGGGGTCCCTCGGTCTCCTCGAGAAAGAGCCGGTAGCCGGCCTCGAAGAACGCCCCGACGTCGACGTCGTTCCGCTTTGCGGTCTCGTAGATTTCGCCCTGTAGTGTCTCGGCGTCGGGGTCCTCGGTCTCGATGAACCCGGCCAACTCCTCAAGGGCGGCTTCGGTGTTGGCATCGAACTCGACATCGGGTAGCTCCTCGGCCAGCCGGTAGTTGAACTCGTTGTCGGTCCGCTCGGCCCATGCGCGCGCCCGCTCGACCCGGGCGAGCGCGCCGTCGATTTCGGCCGGCGCGGCGTCCGCAGGGATGTGACCCGACCGCCGGCCCATCCGGAGGCGCAACTCGCGGTTGTCGGTCATCCCGAGCACCGCGGCGAACCGGTAAGGCACCCGCACCGGCCGCCCGTCGGGCACCTCGTTGACGACCATCGGGTAGGCCCGCTCGGCCCGCTCCCGTTCGAGTTCGTCGGCCTCCGCGTCCCCGAAGTATGCGGCCTCGAAGCGGTCGAACTCGCCGACGAGGCGGTCGATACTCCCGACGTCGAAATCGCGCTGTTTCTTCGGGTTCTTCGTGAAGAAGTACCGGAGCACCTCGACCTCCAGCAGCTCCAGCACCTCCTCGATGGTGATGAGGTTGCCGGCCGACGACGACAGCGCGTCGCCGTTGAGCGTGAACCACTCGTAGGCCATCGGCACCGGCGGCTCAAAGCCGAACACCTCCCGGGCGATGGTCTCGCCGGAGGGCCACGAGCCCTCGGCGTGGTCCTTGCCGAACGGCTCGAAGTCCACGCCCAGCATCTGCCACTGGGCGGGCCACTCGAAGCGCCACGGCAGTTTGCCCTCCCGGAACGTGGCCGTGCCCTCGTGGCCGCACCCCTCGATAATGTCGTCGCCGGCCTCGACGTCCGCACAGACGTACTCGACGGTCTCGGTCTCGAGGTCGACGCCGGTGACCGTCTCGGTCAGGTGGCCGCACTCGCCGCACTGCGGGAGGAAGGGGACGTACTCCTCGTCGACCTTGTCCTGGAACTCGCCGAGGACCTCCCGTGCGGTCTCGCGGTTCTCGAGGACGTGCCGGACCGCCCCGTCGAACTCGCCGCGCGCGTACAGGTCGGTGTTGGAGACGACGTCGATGGGGACGCCAACGGCGTCGGCGGCCCGCTCCAGGAGCGTCGTGAAGTGGGCGCCGTAGGAGTCACAGCAGCCGAACGGGTCCGGGACGTCGGTGTAGGGCCGGCCGAGGTTCCGCCCCAGTGCGCCGGCGTCGACCTCGCCGAGGCCGACGACGTTCCACTCGAGGTCCGCGAGCTTCCGGGGGAGCTTCCGGAGTCGGTCGCGGTCGTCGGCCGTGAACACCTGTCGGACCTCGTGGCCGCGGTCCCGCAGCGCCTCGCTGACGAAGTAGCCACGCAGTATCTCGTTGAAGTGGCCGAGGTGGGGGACGCCGGACGGCGAGACGCCGCCCTTGATGACGATCGGTTCGGCGGGGTCGCGTTCGAGTATCTCGTCGGCGACGGCGTCGGCCCAGAAGGCCCGCTTCCGACCGGTGCCGGTCTCGTAGGGGTCACTCATCGGGAACCACTTCGGTGCCGTCGAACTTCCCGGCGACGGCGTCGGCGATACGCTCGGGGTCGGTGCCGTCGAGCACGACCGCCCGGAGGCCGGACCGCTCGATGACCTTCGCCGCCAGCAGGTCGACGGGCGCGTTCGAGCCGGCGGTGGTCTCGATTGAGGCGATAGTCTCGACGAGTTCGGCCGGCGTCAGGCGGTCGTACCGCTCTGCGGCGTCCGCCTCGTTGGGGTCCGCCGAGTAGACGCCGGCGACGCTTGTCGCGTAGACCAGCAGGTCCGCCTCGACGGTCTCCGCGAGCAGCGCCGAGACGGCGTCGGTGGTGTGGCCCGGCACGGTCCCGCCCATGACGGCGACCTCGCCGCGGCGGAGGGACGCACGTGCGATCTCGGGGTCGTCGGCGGGTTCCGGAATCGCCGACGACGCAAGCGCCGCCAGGAGCAACCGGGCGTTCAGCCGCGTCACGTCGACCCCCAGGGCGTCGAGGTCGTACTCCGTGGCGCCGAGTTCGCGGGCGGTCCCGATGTACCTGCGGGCGACGTCGCCGCCCCCCACGACGGCGGCGACCTCGTGGCCGTCCTCGGCCAGCGAGTCGATGACGCGGGCCTGTCCCCTAACCCGGTCGGGTTCGAGGTCCGGCGCGAGCACGCTCCCACCGATAGAAACGACGACTCTCATTGGCTCTCGATAGCCCTGTTTCGGTCTTAAGGGTTGTCAAGCGCGGCGACACCTACAAGCCGGTCACGGCCGAACGGTGCCGGTATGTACGCGTTCGTGATCGCCGGTGACGGCGCCGAGGCCGGCCTAAAGCGACTGCTCGCCGAACTCGAGGGACGGGTCGGGGTCATCCGGGAGACCGAAGCGACCGGGGACGGCGGCGTCGTCGCCGCAAGGGGCGACACAGAGTACGTCGTCGGCGACGGGTGGCGGGCGTCGGGCGAGGGGTTATCGGTCGCCGAGGCGATAGACCGTCTCGCGCCCGACCACGAGTACGCGGCGCTCGTCGGCGTCGAGGATGTCGACGTGCCAACGATAGCCGTCGATGGTGGGCCCGAGGACGCTACTGTCCGTGCCTCGCGGGCCGACGCGCTGGACGTCGGGGCGGCACGGGATGCCATCCGAGAGGCCGAACCCCACGAGACGCTGGAATCGCTGGTCGCGGCGGTCAAGCGGTCCGAGCGGGCCGACCGCGCGGGCGCCATCTCCACGTTCACTGGCCGGGTCCGCGAGCGGGACGGCGCGGACGACGACCCCACGGAGCACCTCGAGTTCGAGAAGTACGACGGCGTCGCAGAGCGAACGATGCGTACCATCGAGCGGGACCTCGAGCGGCGGGAGGGGGTCCTCGACGTCCGACTCCACCACCGGACCGGCCGGGTGGAGGCCGGTGAGGACATCGTCTTTGTCGTAGTGCTGGCGGGCCACCGCCGCGAGGCGTTCCGGGCCGTCGAGGACGGCATCAACCGCCTCAAGGACGAGGTGCCGCTGTTCAAAAAGGAGGTCACCGCCTCGGAGACGTTCTGGGTCCACGAGCAGGAATAACCCGTCGGCGGCGCGCCCTAGCGAACATCCCGGCCAGCGGCCGCAATAGCGAGCAAATGTTGCTGGTTTAACGCGCGAATCCGGCCGTCGACGCGACCCATCGAGAAGATACCCGATCGGCAACGGGAAGAATCAGAGCACCCGATAAAACGTCTGAAGCGTTCTAAGGTGTTCGTAAAACGTCCGTTTTGCATCTATTCACGTCGAATCGGACCGAAGCAACCCGAAGGTTCCACCCTTTATATACTCGTCCGGGGGGTACGGCAGAGCAAGGTGTCAGAGATGAGTGCCACGACGGAACCCACGACGGAGAACAAGGAATCGCGGCTTCGAAGCTATCTCCGCCAGCGCGCCGAGGACGGCGAGGTGTACATCAAGAGCAAGTTCATCGCCGATGACGTGGGCCTCTCGCCCAAGGAGATCGGTGCGCTGATGGTCAAACTGCGCGACTCCGCGGCCGACCTCGACATCGAGAAGTGGTCCTACACGTCCGCGACGACCTGGCGGGTCTCGCGGGCCTGACACTGCCTTCGACTGCCCCTGTCACGGGATTTATCCCGGCCAGTCCCTTCTTGTTCACCGATGAGCACTGCCGAACCGGGAGTGGACCACAACGGTCCGCCTCCGGAGGCACTCCTGCCAGCGTTCCACGTGACCAACATCGAACAACGCGATGACGGAACGCTCCGATACTACGGACAACCACGGACCGAGTACCGACGGCTCGAGCAGCAGCTGTGGCCGCTGTTCCGCGAGCACGGCTACGAGGTCCGCCTCGACGTCGTCGAGGACAGCGACCCCGACCCGATAACCGGCGTCGCCGTCACCCGGACGCGGCAGGCGCTGGTGGCCGAACCCCGGAGCATCGGCGTCGACGGCGTACCGTGGACCAACATCGCGATGTTCTTCGCGACGCTCCTGACGACGCTGTACGCGGGCACGCTCTGGTACTACCAGCCCATCGAGGGGCCGCTCGACCTGCTTGCGGGGTGGCCCTTCGCCCTCGCGGTGCTGGGCGTCCTCGGCGTCCACGAACTCGGCCACTACGTGACGTCCCGGTACCACGGCGTCAACGCGACGTTGCCGTATTTCATCCCCATCCCGACATACATCGGCACGTTCGGCGCCGTCATCAAGATGAAAGGGCGCATTCCCGACCGGAAGGCGCTGTTCGACATCGGGGTGTCGGGGCCGCTGGCAGGGCTGGTCGCGCAATCTCGACCCGATCGCGGTCAACGACGCCGTCCTCCGGAGCCAGGAGACCATCGAGATAGAGTTCGGCTACCCGCCGCTGTTGCAGTTCCTCGCGTGGACGACGGGCGAACGGCTCACATACGCCGACCCCGGAACGGCGGCCAATCCCGTCATTTTCGGCGCGTGGGTCGGCCTGTTCGTCACGTTCCTCAACCTCATCCCCGTCGGCCAGCTGGACGGCGGCCACATCGTGCGGGCGATGCTCGGCGAGCGCGCTCGGACGGTGGCGGCGCTGGTGCCCGCGGCACTGCTGTCGCTGGCCGGCTACCTCTACCTGTTCACCGACGTTAGCGCCAACGCGCCGTTCCTGTGGACGTTCTGGGGGCTCATCGCCCTCGGCCTAGCCTACGTCGGCCCGACGACGCCCATCTTCGACGACCCGCTGGACCCGAAACGGAAGGCAATCGGGGCGCTGACGTTCCTGCTCGGCCTGCTCTGCTTCACGCCGGTCCCCATCGAAATCGTCAGTGCGTAAAGCCCCTGTCCGGCAACGGGTCGCCGTCCATCTCGACGCCGGACGCCGTCACCTCGCCGATTCGGGCCACCGGCACGGCCGTCGCCTCCCGGACCGCCGACAGCGCCGCCTCCGAGACGGTGAACACGAGTTCGAAGTCCTCGCCGAAGTGGACGGCCAGTTCCCGGCGGTCGGCGGCGTCGTCGGCGACGGCCTCGACGGCGGGGTCGACCGGTAGCGCCTCCGCCTCGACTGCGAACCCGCAGTCGCTGGCGGCCGCCAGTTGGTGTAGCGACCGCGCTAGCCCGTCGCTGGAGTCCATCATCGCCGTCGCGTGCGGCGCCGCCGCCCGCCCGGCACCGATTCGCGGGTCGAACCGGAACAGGTCGTTTGCCGCCTCGTTGTCGCCCTGCTCGAACAGCCGGAGGGCGGCCCCGCTCCGTCCGAGCGTCCCAGTGACACAGATGACCTCGCCGGGGGCGGCGCCCGACCGGCGGACCGGCTCCTCGGACCGCCCGACGACGGTCGTCGCAACCGTGAACTCCTCGTTGCCGTCGAGGTCGCCGCCGACGTACTCGGCACCGACGGCCTCGCAGACGTCGAGACACCCGGCGAGAAACGCCGACAGTTCGTCTTCGTGGAACTGGGGGGCGCCGTAGACGGCCACTGCCGCCGTCGCCTCGGCACCCATCGCGGCGACGTCCGACAGTGACGCGCCGATCGCCCGCCAGCCGGCGGTGTAGCGGGTTGTCCCCGTGGGAAAGTCCGTCGACTCGTGGAGCATGTCCGTCGTGACGACCAGTTCGTCGACGACCGCACAGTCGTCGCCCGCGCGGTCAACGTGCTCGCCGACCAGCGCCAGCGCCGCCCGTTCGTCCATGTCGGCGCCTCGGGCGCCGGAGGCAAATGGCCATCGCTACGTTCAAACGGCCGACGGTCGACGTGCCCGCATGCGCCTCGACCTGCGGGCCAGCGCCGCCGGCTTTCTCGGTGCCGCGGCCGTCCTCGGTACCCTGGCGTACCTGGTCGGCGTCGAGGACCTCCTCTTTGCGCTCTCGCTGGCCGAAACGTCCGTCGCCGGGGCCGTCCTCGCGGCCGCCGCCGTCTGGCTGACCGCCTGGGCGCTGGCGCTGCGGACCGTCCTCGAGGCGCTGGAGGCGGCCATCTCGCCGTGGCG
>PXSE01000064.1:3363-11039 GCA_003022905.1 Halobacteriales archaeon QS_9_68_42 | reverse complement strand
CTCGGAGGCCCACGGCAGGTAGCGTATCTCCACCTCGGGCTCGGCGACGTAGCCCGCGTCGAACAGCGCCTCCCAGTCGGTGCCGATGGGCGGGCCGATAAGGGTGTAGATGCGGTCCTCGAGGTCGTCACCCCGTACTGGCGACCCGCTCAGCCCGAGCCGGTGTCTCGTCTGGAGGTCCGCGCTCCGCCGGCTGACGGGCGAGGGGATCCGCTGGCACTCGTCGTAGACGATGAGGCCCCACTTCCGGGAGTCGAACAGCGAGCGGTGGCGGTCCATCCCGGCGATGCGGTAGGTGGCGATGGTGACCGGCCGCACCGTCTTCTCGCCGCCGTGGTACTCGCCGACCTGTTCCGGCGACAGCGTCGTGTCCGCGAGAACCCGCTCGCGCCACTGCCCCGCCAGCTCCCGCGAGGGAACCAGTATCAACGTCTCGCCCTCGACGTCGGCCATGATGGCCAGGGCGGCGACCGTCTTGCCGGACCCCGGCGGTCCCACGAGGACGCCGGATTTCGCGTCCGCGAACCGCGCGACCCAGTCGGCCTGGTACGGCCGGAGTTCGAGGTCCAGGCTCACGTCGAGCGGGTCGCCCGTCTCCAGGTCGCGGCGGTCCCGGACGGGGTAGCCCGCCTCGTAGAGGGTCCGCTTGAGCTCGGCGGTCCGCTCGGCGTCGACCCAGGCCGTCTCGTCGTCGATCCGCGCGCGGACGAGGCCGTCCTCGAGGTGGCGCTCGGCGACGTTGCCCAGCAGGTCCGCGCTCGTCGCCTTTAGGACGACGTAGCCGTCCTCGTGGGTCCGGAGGCGGAACTTGTGGGCCCGCTCCCACTGGCTCTCGACCCACTCCTCGAGCGCGTCGTAGCGCCCGCCGATGCTCGCGGACCACGTACCGGTAGCCGCCCTCGCGGTTGGTGTCCTCGAGGCGGGCGAACTGCGACAGGCGCGCGCGGGTGAACTGCGAGGGGTCGTCGGCGACTATCTCCCGCCGGTTCGGGAACACCGTCAGCCGTTCGCGGGCGGCGGTCTCGCGGTAGTCCGAGGGGAACCAGACGACCGGGTCCGCCTCGGCGTCCAGTCGCTCGACCCGGCCCGAATCCGCGAGCGCCGCCAGTCCCTCGACGGCCCGCGACTGCGAGCAGTCGACGGTCCGTGCGACCTCGCTTGCGGTGACCACCGGGCGGGTCCGCTCCTCGAGGGCGTCATAGAAGGCGTCGATGTCCACCGGCGTCTCGTCGGGTCCGTGTTCGGTCACTACCCGCTGTAGGCGGCCGGCGAACAAAAGCGCCTCGCGTTCTCCATCGTCAAGAGTTACCGTCCGGCGCGTACTACACCCTCCGTGCTCAATCTGAACGTCGAGGCGTTCACCGTCGAGTTCAAGAACGGCAGCATCAAGAACGTCGGCCCGCCGACGAAATCCGCGAGCGCGAAACTGTTCGACGTCGAGTCCGCCGAGGCACGGGCGTTCGGTGACAGCCAGGTGAAACTGGTCGCCGAGGACGAGGAGGGCAACGAGGTGCAGGTAGCGCTGTTTCCGGAACAGGCCGCGGCCGTCGCCGAGGATATCGAGTCGCTCCGGGCGGACAGCCCGGTGTTCGAGTAAGCGAGGAAACGGAAGTAACGCGGTCCGCACGGCCCGTCATAGGCCACGGGGGGGGGGGGGGGGGGGGGGGGGGGGGGATGTCGTGGGAACGGATGTCCCAGTCGCGCGCTGGCGACAGTTCGTCTCTGATGTCAGAGGCGCTGTCAATGGGGTCGGCGACCGGTCGTCATGCCAGCGCATTATGTTGTATTACTACGAAGAGATTGTGATTGTTGCCTAACTGATTAGGTTCGACTCGAAACGGGCGGAGGCCGGCAGGCTTTTTCTCCGGGGGCCGGTGAGTGCGTGTATGGCAGACCTCGACCTCGACCTCCAAACCGCGGAGGGTGAACTCGACGAACCGGACGAGGGCGGCCGAGTGGTTCTCGGCGTCCTCGACGGGTCGACCAACGACGACGAGTGGGTCGACCACGTCGAGAACGACGACGTCCTCGTGTTGAACGTGGAGGGCGACCTGAACGAACTGGCCGCAGGGTTCGCCCGCGACGTCCGAGACATGGGCGGTGAACTGATGCACTTTCGGGAGTTCCTCGTCATCTCGCCGCCGGGCCGGGAAATAGACACCGACCGTCTCAGTTGAGCAGCGTCAGGTAGTGGCCGTCGGGGTCCCTGACCCGGAGACCCCCGTCGACCGTCTCCCGTCCGGTCGCCCGGGCGGCGACGCTGTCGGCGGCCGTCTCCGGGTCGTCGGCGGCAACCGCGAAGTCGACGTGGACCCCGCCGCGCGCGTCCGCCAGCCCGAGGTGTGGCTCCCACAGTTCGACGTCAAACGGCCCCGTCGTAAGCCGCGTCCGCCGTCGGTCCTCGCCTCGGTCGACAATGTCGAACCCCAAATCGACGTAGAACGACTCCGAGGCCGGCAGATCCTCCACCTCCAACACCACCTCGAAAACACCCGACAGGACCGGCCCGTCGCCCGCCTCCTGGCCCGCCCCGGCGATTTCGACGCAGTTGTCGACGGGGTCGTAGAAGTACAGCGAGCGCATCCCCCCGAAGTCCACCTCCTGGAGGTCGAACTCCTCGTCGAGGCGGGTCCACCACGCTTCGTAGTCGTCGGCGGGACACGCCAGCGCGTAGTGGGTGTGGAGGCCGCCGCGGGGGACCCCGTCGGGCCGGCGGAACCGCAGCTCCGCGCCGTCCCCGACGTCGACGGCGACCTCCCGCTCGGCGGACCGAATGACCTCGACCCCGAGATGGTCGCGGTAGAACTCGACGACGGGGTCGAGATACTTAATCTCGAGGGCGAGCCAGCGACACGTTCGGAGCACGAAAAGAGGTTGTCGCGGCCACCGATAAAGCCCGGGTACGTCGGCGACCGCCGACAGTGCGACTTTTAAGCTACCCACCCCGAACCTCGAATATGGGAATGAAAGGCTCCGGCGAAGCCGACCTGACGGAGATGGACCGCTTTGAGGGCGGCGTCGGCTGGCTGGCGTACCCGGGCGAGACGATGGAGCGGGCCTCACACGCCGTCGAGAGCGACGGCCGACTGTGGGTTATCGACCCGGTAGACGCCAAGGGAGTCGACGACCTGCTCGCGGAGAGCGAGGTCGGCGGCGTCGTCGTCCTGCTGGACCGGCACACGCGCGACTCGGCGGCCGTCGCTCGGCGCCACGACGTGCCGGTGTACGTCCCCAGCTGGATGAGCGGCGTCGAGAGCGACATCGACGCCCCGGTGGTCCGCTTTTCGGATGGCGTCGGCGAGTTCGCCCTCGAGAAGGTCGTCGACAACCCGTTCTGGCAGGAGGCGGCCCTCTTCGACGGGGAGACGCTGGTCGTGCCCGAGGCACTCGGGACCGTCTCGTACTTCTGTGCCCCCGGCGAGCGCCTCGGCGTCCACCCGATGCTACGTGCGGTGCCGCCAACAGTGCTGGCGGACTACGACGCCGACAGGCTCCTCGTCGGCCACGGCGAGGGCCTCTTCGAGGACGTCCGGCCAGCAATCGGGGACGCCGTCGGCGGGTCCCGCCGCCGGATGGTCCCGCTGTACCTGGACAACCTCAAGGGGTTCGTCGGCCTGGGATGACATCTTCCCCGGGGTGGACGGAGAGGGACTACGTCCCTCAGGCAGTCGGCTACTGTCCGACGACAGAGAGGGACTACGTCCCTCAGGCAGCCGGGCGTAGCCCGGCGACAGCGTGGCGTCGGAGACGTCACGGGCAGACGGCGCTCCGCGCCGTCGACGGCGGACTCTCTCGCTGTAAAAGGTGGCCCCGGTAGGTTTTTCGCGCTGAGTGCGTTCGGAGTATGCATGGTGGCGGGTGAGGAGCCGTCCGACGACCACGTCTCGAGAGTCTCCGTCGAGACGCTTCCAGAGGGTGGCGTCCGCATCGACGACCGCATCGACCGCCGCAACTACATGATACGGACCGGCGGCGACGTCTCCCCGGAGGCGGTCGACGGCGAGCGGTTCCGATACCCGACCGACGTGGCCGTCGCCATCAGGACCGACCACCTGGAGTTCGTCCCCACGGGTGCGTCGTTCGTCCACGAATCGGGAGACATGACGGAGGTGGAGCTGTTCGACCGCAAGACGTTCCCCGCGGGCGAGTACACCATCGAGCTGTCCGGGCCGCTGAAGCTGTACGCGGACCTGGAGGGCCCCTGCGAGGTCGAAAAGCGGGCCAAGAACCTGACGGTCGACCTACCGGCGCCCGAGACGGTCGTCGTCGGCGCGCGCTCGCTCCACGAGCGGCCGGCGACTACGCTCACGACCACCGAGGAGCCCGCGGACGTGATGCGTGCGGTCTCGACGTTCGGAAACGAACTCAAGACGCTGGGCAGCAAGCGGTCGTACCCGACGCTCCGCGGTCACCCGCCGGCACTGGAGGTCGGCGACTGTCTCTCGATTCCGTCGGGGCTGGAACCGCCGGAGGAGAACGTCCACCTCGAGGTGCCGCCGACCCTCGAGCACGTCCTGCCGGCGGCCCCGCTGTCGTACTACCTCGGGGCGGGCATCCGGGCGGGCGAGAGCCCCGCGCTCATAGTGGACGGAGCGCGGCACCGACTCGACCGTGGCGACGGGTTCAAGCGGACCGTCGAGCGGACGCTTAAGCGGACCTTCTTTCTGGATTGTCTCGTCCGGACGGAGAGCCCCCGCGAGGTGGTCCTCTACGAGCGAGCGGAACTCGACGACGCTCTGGACGTCGACCTGCGGGCGCTGTACGGCCGGCCGGCCGCCGAGCGCCTTGAAGCGTACCAGTCGGTCCCCTACGAGGTCGTCGAACCGTACCTCCCGGACTGGCGGCGGACGGCCCACGTCCAGCCGACCCGGATGGGCATCGAGGCACTGCCGTTTCTCGCCAACGACCTGGCTACGGTGCGGGTCCACGAGGGCCCGCCAACCGAAGGCGGTGCGACCCCGCCCACGCCGGACGTGTCGGGACCGGAGCGCGGACTCGAACGCTCGACCGCGCCGGGCGAGGTCGTCCGTCCCCCCGACACCGACTCGGTGGCACAAGCCTGGGTCGGTCCAGGCGTCCCGATCGGTGCCAACAAGACGATCCCGGAGGCGTTCCGGAACTGGCAACGGCGGGAGCGACGGGACGACAAGGAGGTCGCGGTCGCGGTCGTCTGCAATGACGAGAGCATGCTCGAGGAGGGGACTACGGCACGCGACGCCTACGGATCAAACCTGAACCTGCCGTTCGACGTCACGTTCCACGACAACCTCGACACCGAGGAGCTCAGACTCGTCTTCGAGTCCGACCTCGACTACGTCCACTACGTTGGACACGTCCGCGAGGACGGTTTCGAATGTGCCGACGGGACGCTCGACGTTGCCCCGCTAAACGAGGTCGGCGTCGACATCGCCTTCCTGAACGCCTGCGACTCCTATCGGCAGGGCGAGGCACTCATCGAGAAGGGCGCCGTTGCGAGCGTCGTGACGTTCGACGAGGTGCTGGACGACGGGGCGCTCCGCATCGGGAAGACAATGGCCCGCCTCCTGAACCGGGGGTTCCCGCTGGACGGGGCCCTCTCCGTCGCAAGAGCCCGCAGTATCGTCGGCTCGCAGTACCTAGTCCTCGGGGACGGGAACGCCGACATCGCGCAGGCGAGAGGGGTCATCCCCTGGGTCGCAGAGGTGGAGTCCGACGGGCCGGACCGGTACGACCTCCGTGTCACGCCGTACCCGACCCGCTGGATGGGAATGGGTGCACAGTTCCGGCCGTCCGTCGGCGAGAACCCGTCAACGTTTCTCGTTCCCAAGTCGTTGCCGGAAACGGAGGCCTCCACCGCCCGACTCCGCAGGTACCTCGAGTCGGGGTCGTTTCCCGTTTTCCTCGACGGTGAGTTCACGTGGAGCAAGGACGCTCTCGGAGAACTCTGAGTCCAGTCAGGGGCCGCCGTGCCCGTCGCCGCTGGCGACGACGGTCCCGACCTGAGACAGCAGTACAAACAGCGTGAACAGCGCGCTCGTCACCCGGGGGTGGTCGGCGAGGAACCCCCGGACCTCCTCCCGTAGCATCGTGGTACATGTCGACCTCACAGAATAATAAAATTTGGCACGTAGAAGCGTCAACGCCGGGATCTGGCGCCTCGGGCGCCGAGACGGCCGCCGTCGTGTTTTGTGAGCGACGGCTCGACGTGGAACCATATCGACACTGTTAGGGAGTGGGCGTCCGAAAGTTGCTCGTGGTGTACATCACCCGCGGGCTCCTGACCGCGCTCTTGGAACTCGGCGCCGACCGGGACCCCGACCCGGTCACCGCCTCGCTGGACGTGACCTCCGGGTCGGAGCTCGATATCGACCTGCCACCCGGGACGTCGGTGTTCACCGACGTGTACCTCCCCGACACCGGCGGGTCCGTGACGGCAGTGTTCGGCATGGACCTCTCGACGCCGGGGGCGGCCGGGCGGTTCGTCACGCACCCGGAGGGGCCGCTGGCGCTCACCAAGCGGGACGACCTCCACGAGGTCGTGTTCGTCGCCGTACCGCCGTACGACGACGACTGCGTGGGCGCCTTCGACCGGTCGGGCGAGCAGTTGCCGACTGACGTCCTCGACGTCGCGCCGCCCCAGGAGACCCTCGAGGACTATTCGAGGTAACCGAGGTCCTGTAGCTGGTCGGTTATCTCCTCGAACTCCGCCTCGGTCAGTTCACCCTGCTGTTGGTGTTGGATAACGATGCTCCGCAGGAGAAACCGGACTAGGTCGCTCGTCGAGGAGAAGCTCGTTCCCTCGATGGTCTCCTCGACGCGGTCAGCCAGGTCCTTCGGTATCGAGACCGTGGTGTAATCGGTCATGGCTCGATCGACGGGAGCCCCCGGCATAGGCGTCAAATGGGAGTCCGACCACCACAGCAGGACGGCGACGACGAGGTAGAGACGATAGCGTTCGGCATCGCCGCCCTCGACGAGCACCTCGAGCGGAGCGATATCACATTTCCGACCACTGAGCCGGCGCTTCTCGACCGTCTCGGCGACCCCGACGTCCCTTACGACGCGAAGGGCAACGAAGTAGCGCTGTCGGCGGCGCTCGCGGAGACCCACGCCGAGGAGTTCGAGACCAGACAGCAGCTGATGAACGCCCTCCATCCGGTGTTCGAGGCCAAGCGGGAGCGCGCCAACAACAGCATCGTCGGCCAGTTGCGCTCGCTGCTGCCCTTTTAGTCCTCGAGGTCCCCGAGGCGGTCGGACAGCTCCTCGAGCCGGCGCGTCTGCTCGCGGCTGACCGAGACGATGATGTCCGACAGCACGCCAAACATGAACAGCTGCATCGACAGCAGGATGACGAACGCCGAAAGCAGCGCAACTACCTCGTGGGAGATCCCGTTGACGAAGTAGTCATAGCCGACGTATCCGCCCAACAGCACGCCGAGCAGCGTTCCCATCGAGGCGACGAACCCGAAGTAGAAGATGGGGTTGTTCGTCTTCGTCAGGGTGTACAGCGTCAGGATGATGCGGCCGCCGTCCTTCAGGGGGTGGAGGTTCGTCTCCGACCCGCCGGGGCGGCGCTCGTACCGGACGGGAACCACCTTGGTGGCGACGCCGTTGCGGACGCACTCGACGGCCAGTTCCGTCTCGATGCCGAACCCCTCGGCGTCGAGGCGGAACCGCTCGAAGGACTCCCGCGTGAA
>PXSE01000064.1:0-3170 GCA_003022905.1 Halobacteriales archaeon QS_9_68_42 | reverse complement strand
AGCCGTCGACCACCTCGCCGACGGTCTCGGCCTCCTCGAGCGTCGGGAGCAACACGCAGACGTCCGAGCGGTCGGGCATCGACCGGGACTGTGACACCCAGCGACTAAAAGGGTGAGCTTTCCCCCCGCTGTCGGCGTCCGGCCCCCGGTTTCGACGGCCAATGGAAAAGGCTTATGCGCGTTTTGACAGTTGGTGCGGGCAATGAGTCAACGGCGGGACCAGGTCGAGGAGCGCCTCGACGAGTACGAGTCACAGCTAGACTCCGTCTACCGGCTGTACCACATCCCCGTTCTCGCGGCAGTGATGCTGTTCATGCTGTGGATCCGGGTGCGACACTACGAGCGGATGATAGCCGAGGACGGCCGACCGCTCTACCGCGGCAACGACCCCTACTACCACCGCCGAACCACCGACTACGTCATCCAGAACTACCCGTTCAACATGCCGTACGAGGTCTGGACCGGCTTCGACACCGGCACCCAGGTCGGCCAGTTCGGGACCATCTTCGATCAGGTGGTCGCGACTGTCGCGCTCGTCGTCGGCCTCGGGGACCCCTCCACGGAGACGGTCACGCTGGTGACGGTGCTGACGCCGCCCGTCGTCGCGGTGCTCTGCGTCCCGCCGATGTTCTACGTGGGCAAGCGGCTCGGCGGCCGCCTCGGCGGCCTCATCGGCGTCCTGGTCATGGCCCTCACGCCCGGCGCGTTCCTGTTCCGGAGCGTCGCCGGCTTCTACGACCACCACATCGCGGAGGTGCTCGGCACCCTGCTCGTGCTCGTCGTCGCCATGCGGATGCTGACCGTCGCCCAGCGGGACAAGCCCATCTACGAGTTCATCCCCACCCGGGAGTTCGACCTCCTGAAGACGCCGGTTGCGTGGGGGGCGGCCCTCGGGGCCGCGCTGGCGCTGACCATGCTCGTGTGGCCGCCGGCGGTGTTCCTGCTCGGGGTCTTCGCCATCTTCCTTTTCATCCAGCTCTCACTCGAGTTCGTCAAGGGCCACAGCCCGGACCACATCGTCATCCCGTCGGTCGTCGCCTCGCTCATCGCGGGGCTGCTCGTCGTGCCGTTCGTGACCACCACGGAGCTCACGACGACCGAGGTATCGCTGCTGCAGCCCCTCTTCGGCGTCCTGGTCGCCGGCGGCGCGGCGTTCATGGCCGCCGTCGCACGGCTGTGGGAGGGCCAGGACGTCTCGCGGGCCGGCTATCCGGTCAGCGTGGCGGCCGTCGGCGGCCTCGCGGCGGGTATCGCCGCGCTCGTCGCCCCCGAGACGTTCGACTTCTTCGTCAGCCAGGTCCAGCGGGTCGCCGGCCTCGGGTCGAGCGACACCGCCGCGACCGTCGGCGAGGCCCAGTCAGTCGACAACCCCGTACAGTTCTTCTTCCGGAGCTACGGGCTGGCGTTCTACACTGGCCTCGCCGGGGCCGCACTCATCGGCATCCGGGCGCTCTTCGCCGAGCGTGCCCGCGCCGAGCGGACGCTCGTGATGGTGTTCACCCTGCTGCTCGTGGTGTTCACGCTGACCCAACAACGGTTCGACTACTACCTCGTGGTCGGCGTGGCCGCTACCAACGCCTACCTCGTCGGCGTGGTGTTTAGTTTCATCGACACCGAGGACGTCCGTCGTCGCCGGCCCGCTCGTGGTGCGGCCGCTCGTTGCCCTCCCGGGCGTGGTCGACGTCGCCGACGGGGCGACCAACCCCGGCGAGTACCAGGACTGGGAGGACAGCCTCGAGTGGCTCTCCGAGGAGACGCCCGAGGAGGGCAACTACGCCGGTGCCGGGGAGCGCGACCTCCAGTACTACGGCGAGTACCACAGCACGGGCGACTTCGAGTACGGTGACGGCGAGTACGGGGTGATGGCGTGGTGGGACTACGGCCACTACATAACCTACGGCGGCGAGCGGATACAGGCCGCCGACTTCCTGCTCGCGGACAACGAGACCGAGGCCGAACAGATCCTCCGGGAGGACACGGGCGAGGGCAGCGAGACCCGGTACGTCATGATAGACTACAAGCTGGGCTACGCCGGCACGACGAAGTATACCGCCCCGACGGCCTTCGAGACGCGACACGACGTTAGTAGAGAGGACTTCGGCCCGACGCTGGCGAGTCTGCGCGCCTTCCAGCAGGGTCGGTACCGCCCGGCCTACGCCATTCACAATCAGCGGGACTACGAGAGCATGCGGGTCCGGCTGTACCAGTTCCACGGGAGCGCCCGCGAGCCGGCGACCATCGTCACCCGGTTCGAGACGGAGCAGGGCATCCCCGTCCAGCCGAACCCGCAGTCGGCCGCGCCGGTCGAGACCTACAATACCACCGAGGAGGCCCGCGAGGCGGCCCGGCAGGACCCTAACGCCAGGCTCGGCGGTATCGACGGCCAGCCCCCCGAGCGGGTCGAGGCGCTCGAGCACTACCGGCTGGTCCACGCCAGCGAGCCGTCCTCCAACGACCGTCTCGACGAACCGCCGTTCTTCGAGGCCTACAACGTCGACGCGCAGTCGAAGGTTCCGTACGTCAAGACGTTCGAGCGCGTCGAGGGCGCGACCGTTGAGGGGACCGGCGGTCCGGCCAACGCCGAGGTCGAGGTGAGCGTCCAGATGGAGATGCCGACCGTCGACCGGACGTTCACCTACCGGCAGTTCGTCCGGACCGACGACCGGGGCAACTTCGAGACGACCGTTCCCTACTCGACGACCGGCTACGACGAGTACGGCACCGAGGCCGGCTACACCAACACGAGCGTCCGGGCCACCGGTAGCTACCAGTTCATCGCGATTCCCGAGAACGGCACGGACGTCTTCATCGGCCAGGCCGACGTGACCGAGGGCCAGGTCCTCGGCGAGAACGACACCGCCGTCCGGGTCGAGATGCAGTCGCAGGCATCGAGCGGCAACGAGACAAGCGACAACGAAACGAGCGGCAACGAGACGAGCGGCAACGAGACCGACGCGACCGAGAACGACACCGACGGCGACCAGTCGGGCGATTCGGGGGCGAACGCGACGAACGACACCACACAGCAGCGGGCCAGAGCCGCCTGAATGACCGAGACAATCGGGTTCCGGTCGTGGCTCGTCGTCTACCTGAAGGGCGCCTGCATGGGCGCCGCCGACACCGTCCCCGGCGTCTCCGGCGGCACCATCGCGGTCATTCTCGGCGTGTAC
>PXSE01000063.1 GCA_003022905.1 Halobacteriales archaeon QS_9_68_42 | reverse complement strand
GGCGTACTTCGGCGGCGACTACGCCGGGATGGACCCCTCGCGGCTCCGGCTCGGCACCATCCACTCCGCGAAGGGCCGGGAGGCCGACCACGTGTTCGTAGCGACGGACCTCACCGAGAAAGTGGTCGAGCAGATGGCCGCCTCCGTCGAGGACCCCACCGACGTCGCGGGCGTCACCGAGTTCACCAAGCATTCCGACCCCGTCCCGACGCTGACCGACAACGAGCGCCGGGTGTTCTATGTCGGGATGTCGCGGGCCCGCGAACGGCTCGTTCTGCTGGAGAACCTCGTCGGCGGGGCCCCGACGCTACCGGTCGACGTGCTGTTGCACAACGAACCGGTCGACAGACCCCTCGAAGACGTTCTCGAGATGGCCCAGCGGACCGGCGCCGAACTGACCGCCGACTGAACGCTCGTCGTCAGCGGACGTTCTTCAGTCGCTTGAGTCGACCGACGGTCCGGTCGGTCAGCCGCGTGTACACGTACTCGCTGACCGCGACGAGTCCGACGGCCATCCCGAAGAAGACGGCCCCGAGCAGAGGTCGGCCGTCAAGAATGGTGGAGACGCCGACCAGCGCCACGGGCACCGCTATCACGAGCGTCGTCAGCAACTGCAGCGAGCGGACGATGCCCATCGCCACCGCTCACTCCCCCTCCGCGTCGGCGTCGGCGTCGTTGTCCGCTCCCTGGAACCAGTCCAGCGCGGTCCCGCCCACGACGTCCAGGGGGTTCGGCCGGTAGAGGACCCCGACGACCAGCGCGCCCGAGATGGCGAGGAACGCCGCACCGACGAGCGTCCGCCCGCCGACCAGGAACTCGACGCCGAGCAGGCCGATGGGCGCGGCCAGCGCGGCCGCGCCGAACAGCGCCAGCGTGTCGAGGATATTCATTATCGTAACGTGGGTCGTCGGGGCTCAAAAGCCCGCCGCTCCTGCCCGCTGCTGGCGGCAAGGCGAGCAGGCCGACCGCCGGGGTCGGAGGCGTCCGCCGCGCCCCGTCAGCAGGTGAAGCAGAACTCGAACGACCGACCACAGGAGCACACCTGCGGCCGGCACTTCCGTCGTCGGTAGCCGTCGACGACCTCCTCGTCCGGCTGTGGGTTCCCGGTCGCGGTAACGGTTTCGAGCGTCGCGTGTCGGGGCAGACCGACGTTCGTGGTCCGGCCGCAGACCGGACAGGCGACCGTCCCCGCGTTCCTGCCGACGTACGGATGTTCGACAGCCATGCCCGCGTGTTCGACGAACTGGTACTTATACGTACGCAACCGTTCATCGGGGACGGCGCGGGGCCATCCCGCCGTCGGGCGTCGTCCGCGGTCGGCCCGAGTACGACAGGCTTTCCAGACGCCCGACCGTACTGAACGTATGTTCACCGGCATCGTCGAGGAGACGGGCGAGGTAACGGCAGTCGAGGACGGCCCGGATGGACGACGCATCGGCGTTTCGGCGTCGTTCTGCGACGAACTCGAGCACGGCCAGAGCGTCTCGGTGAGCGGCGCCTGCCTGACCGTCGAATCGGTCCGGGCGGACGGCGCTACCGGCGGCGAGTTCGAGCTGTTCTGCTCGGAGGAGACCCTCGAGCGCACCTACCTCGACGAGGTGGCGGTCGGCGACGAGGTCAACCTCGAGCGGGCGCTCCCGGCGGACGGTCGCTTCGACGGCCACTTCGTGCAGGGCCACGTCGACGGCGTCGCCGAGGTGACGGCCATCGAGCAGGTGGGGGATGACTGGGTGTTCGGTTTCTCGCTGCCCGACGACCTCGCGCGGTACGTCGTCGAGAAGGGCTCTATCGGCGTCGACGGCGTCTCGCTGACCGTCGCCGACCGCCGGAAGGCGTCGTTCACCGTCGCCATCATCCCGGCGACCTACGAACTGACGACGCTGTCGGAGAAATCGGTCGGCGACCCGGTCCACCTCGAGGTCGATGTCGTCGCCAAGTACGTCGAGAGCCTCTCCGAAGGTTACCAGTAGCGGGCGGCGGTCGGTATCGTATCAGTCGGCCTCGAACTCCGTCAGGTCGGGCGCCATCTCCTCGGGGTCCTCGGCGCCGTCGTGGGCCCGTTCGTACGCCCGGCGGTACCGCTGGAGCTTCCGGTAGAGAATGTAGAAGAACAGGCCGGCGTAGACGACGACGAACCCGAAGAAGACGACCAGCGTCGGGACCCCCGGGACCACGAGGGCGACGAGGCCGGGCACGAGGCCGACGAGGACGTTGTAGGTGGCGTGGATGAACGCCGCGATGACGAGCCCCTTGATGACGATAGGGACGGCATTCTCGCGGTTGAACTTCGCCAGCCCGAGGTAGTAGCCGGCGAACGCGGAGTAGATGACGTGGCCCGGGCCGGCGAGGCTACGGACGGCCGTTATCCCGCCGCCGGCCTCGACCGCCTCGGAGAACTGGGCGGCGAAGTCGACGGTCATTGCCGTCAGAAGCGCGCCCGAGCCCTGGAGGTTCTGGGTGATGTAGAGGACGTTCTCGATTGTGGCGAAGCCCAGACCGGCGACGGCGCCGTACACCGCGCCGTCGACGACCGAGTCGAAGCGGTCGTCCCGGTAGGCGTACAGCCGCACCGCGAGCAGCTTCACGATCTCCTCGATTGGGCCGACGACGAGGTAGTAGTACAGCGGAATGCCGACGAACGGGAGCAACTGGAGGGGGCTGAGCGTGCCGTTGACGACGGCCGCGAACCCGGCGAAGAAGATCGCCAAGACGAACGTCACCGCCAGTAGGGTCGGCGGTTCCTTCGTGGTGACGTCGGTCCGGTAGACGTACAGCGCCAGGAGACCGGCGGGAACGACCGACAGCACGACCAGTCCGAGGACGAACGGGTTGTCGATGATGATGGCGCCCGCGCCGCCGGCCAGGATCGCCAGGAAGATGACGAACCCGAGGACGTAGAGGGACCACCGCGCGACCCTAATGGCGCCGGCGTGGAGGGCCACCGCGAGGTTGTCCAGCGCCGTCCGCGGTTCCCACTCGGCGACGTCGTAGAGGTCCTCCGAGTCGTCGGCACGAGCCTCGACCGGGTCCTTCATACCGGCACGAGAGTCGGCAGCGACCTAACAGTTTTGAACGTCGACTGCTCCGCCGACCGCGAGCCGGGACCCTTTCGGTCCCCCGCCCCGAACGAGCGGTATGCACTTCGACCAGCGGACCCAGCGGGCGCTCCGGGAGTTCGGCCTCTCGACGGCCGAAATCCGCGAGGTCTCCGAGGCCGTCGTCGAGGCCACCGCCGAGGAGGCGGCCGCCATAGAGGCGTTCTTCGACGGGCTCGGCGTCGTGTACTCGGACATGGACCAAGCGCACTCGACCGCGGAGTTCCCCGAACACGGCCTGGAGTACGTCGACCTCTACACTCACGCCGCCGACCTGCGGGGCTACGCCAAGTTCGACGGGTGGGGCGCCTACGTCGATGGCGGCCGCGTTCTCGACGACGAGGTGGTCGAGCTGACGCTCGGGCCGACGGTCGAGGACCGGGTCCGCTTCGCCACCGACCGCGAGCATCTATGAACGTTCGGATCCGGGGCATCTACACGACGGCACTGACGGAACTGCTCGGCGAAGGGGGCGACCACGACGTCGTCCAGGCGTCGCCGCCCATCCGCGAGCGGTTCAACGAGACATTTCCGATCGAGGTCGCCGACGCGACGGTCCGGACGGCCGACGACCGGCAGGGGGTCGGCGTCGCGGGCGACCCCGACGCCGTCGGCCGGGTACGGGAGCGCCTCGCCGGCATTGGCCGCGACGCTCTCGCGTGGCCGAACCCCGCCCCCCGGGGTGCGGTGTTCCGCGGCGTCGTCGCCGAGACGCTCGGCTCCGGCGCCGTCGTCGACCTCGGGACGGTCGAGGGCCGCTCCGTCTCGGGTTTCCTGCCCTACGACCGCGTGGAGGGCTACGTCGAGGAGGGCGACATCTACCGGCTCCAGGTCGCCGTGCCGGCGCCGCCGTGGAGCGGCGACCGGCCGTCGCTGGCGACGGCGTTGCGGGTGCCCGGCGGCCTGGTCGAGCTCCGGCGCGACGGCGGCGACCCGAGGGGCGAGACCGCGCGGATGGCGGACCTCCTGCCGGTCGACCCGCCGGAGGGGTGGGCGCCTCGGTGGTCGCGGGCCGCCGAGGACGCCGACCTGGAGGCGATGGCGGCGGTGCTCGAGCGGGCGAGCGACCGCGCCGAGGCCATGATGTCGGCAATCGCGGCGGCCGACGGCGACGACCCCGGCCGAATCGTCGCCCCGCAGGCCGGCGCGTGGGTGTGGTTCGGCCGCGAATCCCGGTTCGAACTCGACGCGGTCCGCGAGCGGGTGACACCGACGATGGCCGGCCACCACCGGGTCAAGGCCGGCGACGACGACGCCAGCACCGCCGTCGACTTCCTGGAGGCGGTCTGCGGCGACGGGTCGGCCGTCGGCACGGACGGCGAGTTCCCGTTCGAGGCCGTGGCCGGCGCGTTCGGCCCGCGGGAGGGCGACCGCGTCGCCATTGACCACGGCAAGCCCGAGGGCCGGACCATTGTTCTCGGGCGGGGGGAGGTGACCGAACTTGAGGCCGACGGCACCGTCACCGTCGAGCGGGCGATGACCGGCGGCGGTACCTACGACGCCCTCGGCGTCGAGCGCCGCGAGGGCGACGTGGCGACGACCACGTTCGTCGAGGGCCGGTGGTGGTACCCGACGGTGTACCGGGGCGCCAACGGCGACCACCGGGGCACCTACGTCAACGTCTGTACGCCCGTCGAGGTGTTCCCCGACTGTGCACGGTACGTCGACCTCCACGTCGACGTGGTGAAGACGCCCGACGGCGAGGTGCGCCGGGTCGACGACGACGACCTCGACGCGGCCGTCGAGGCGGGCGACGTGCCGGACCCGCTGGCCGAGCGGGCCCGCGAGGTGGCCAGTTCCATCGAGAACGCGCTCTAGTCGCGGAGCCGTCGGGCCAGCGCCGCCAGCCCGAGCCCCGCGGCGCCGGCGGCGGCGCCGAAGCCGGGGCCGTCACCCTCCGAGGTCGGCGTCCCGGTTCCGGTCTCGTCGGTCGCCGCCGTCGGGGTCGATGTCGGCGTCGGGGGTGCGTCCTCGATGGCCGGGAACGTGTATATCGCCGCTCCCTTCTCGGGGGAGTCCCGCGAGAAGTCCCGCCAGCTGCTGGCGACGACGTGGTCGCCGGCGCCCTGGGCGGTCCAGAAGTCCGTGGTCGCCGAGTCCCGCCAGTGGCCGAGTTCGCGGGGGGCGGTCGGGTCGGAGACGTCGTGGACCCTCACGCCGCCCCGGTACCAGGAACTGTAGAGGCGGTCACCGACGAAATCGAAGTTGTGGGCGGTGGTCCAGGCCCCGGCGAACGTCGGGTCGTCGGTCGGCGGCGCCTCGATGCGGCTCAGGCGCTCGCCGGCCTCGCGGTCCCAC
>PXSE01000062.1 GCA_003022905.1 Halobacteriales archaeon QS_9_68_42 | reverse complement strand
CCGGCACCGACCTCGTGCGCGCGGCCCGCCGGAGCGGCGAACTCGGCGGCAGCATCTCGACGGCCGAGGGCGTGGCGCTCCTCGTCGCGGCCCTCGTGGCCGGCGTCCTCGTCGGCCTGTCGCTGTCGGTCCGGGGCTGACGACACGGCGGGCCGTTCCCCCGGAACCGGCACCCGTCAGCCGGAACGACCGAGGAACGGAGTGCGCGCCGTTTCGAAGCGCTTAACCGCTGTCGTGGGGAATCACCGACGACTCGCTGGACGACGGGCACCAGCGGGCGCCTGTACACGCAGGTCGGGATGTGACTCCCGCGGCCAACGGCCGCCGGGAGTTGAACCACGCAACGCCCGTGGTGAAAATCATGGCACGAAGCTTCTACTCGCACATCCGCGAGGCGTGGAAGACGCCGAAGGAAGGAAAGCTCGCAGAACTACAGTGGCAGCGCCAGCAGGAGTGGCGCGACCAGGGCGCAATCGAACGCGTCGACCGCCCGACACGGCTGGACAGGGCCCGCTCGCTCGGCTACAAGGCCAAACAGGGCGTCGTCGTCGCCCGAGTGTCGGTCCGGAAGGGCAGCGCCCGCAAGCAGCGGTTCAAGGCCGGTCGCCGCTCGAAGCGCCAGGGCGTCAACAAGATCACCCGCCGGACGAACCTCCAGCGCATCGCCGAGGAGCGCGCCGGCCGGAAGTTCCGCAACCTGCGCGTCCTGAACTCTTACTGGGTCGGGGAGGACGGCTCCCAGAAGTGGTTCGAGGCCATCCTGCTGGACCCGGAGCACAGCGCTATCCGGAACGACGACGACCTGGGCTGGATCTGCGACGACAGCCAGCGCGGCCGCGCCCACCGCGGCCGGACCTCGGCGGGCCAGCGCGGCCGCGGCCAGCGGACCCGCGGCACGGGCACCGAGAAGACCCGCCCGAGCGTCCGCGCCAACAACCGCCACGGCAAGTAAACTACCCCATCCTACGTCGCTCACCTACAGGGGGTTTTGCTCGTTGAGGGCGGGGCGTTCCCACAGCGGTTTCGGCCCTGGCCCCCGTGCATGGACGAGGCGCGACCTTCGTTGCAGTCGCGTCATCCCGGCCGAACAGCGCACGTAGGTTGCTACGCCGCCTTGGATTGATTCGGACCGTCTGCGACACTCCTGCTTTAATTGTCGGTGTCCACACTGTGGCCCCGACATCAAGGGACGGTTTACGTGCGCCCCACCTCGCCAGAACGTGTGCCTGCCGAGGCTTGCACGGTTGAGTATGAGTGGTTTCGGCAAAAAGGTATGGTTTCGACCCCGTCGCCAGCACCACGCACACCGAGACCCTCCATTCGTGTCGGCTTTCTCCCCACCCTACTTACTTGTGCTTCCGCCGGGGGCCGGAAGCGCTGCACTCCTTGAGGGTGGAGCCTCCGCCTTAATTAGGTGAGCCGTCAGATTGGCCGTCGGAGCGACCCGTAGGCCGCTCGCAGCGCAGTTACGCCGTTCACGACGCGCCGGGGGTCACATCGTCGGCCGGCTCACCGCGGGACCGATACCGGCGTCTCCCGGTGGTTCGACGCTCTCTTCGGGCGAGTCGCACCGATAGATACAACGGCGTCGGACGCGTTCGGCCGGTATGACGGAGCGCCAGGTCGTGCTGGCAGAGGACGACGCCGACGTCCGGGGACTCGTCGTGCGAACCCTCGACGAGGAGTTCGCCGTCGAGTCGTTCGCGGACGGCCGGGCCTGCTGGGAACGGCTCCAGTCCGGACCTCGCCCCGACGTTCTCCTGCTCGACGTCTCGCTCCCGCACGTCGACGGCCTCGAATTGTACGAGCGGGTCCGCGAGAACGACCGGCTCTCGACGGCAACGGTACTGTTTCTCACGGGGCAGGAGGAGGCCGAGGTTCCCGATGGCGCCGGGTACGTCGCCAAGCCGTTCAGCCCGAGCGAGCTGCTGGAGCGGGTCAGGCAGGCCGGGTAACGGCATCCTCGACACGATCGAAGTCCGGACTCCGGAGAGCCGAGACGCCCGACGGCCGCGCCTGATGCTGACTGCCGCGTTCGCCGGCACGACCTCTGGGTCAAGCGGGTCGTCCGGAACGACTCGCGCGGTCGCCGCAACGCCTGCGCGGGTTTATGACCGATGACGCGGCCATCCGTCCCATGGGACACCGGACGCTGGTCGCCTACGACCGCGACGGCTACGACCTCCACTACGCCCACTGGGGCGTCGACCCTGCCGCTATCACGCCGGAGACGCCGTTCGGCGGGCCGCCGGAGGCCGGGTGGGCGCGGGCCCGCGCCGCCGACCTACTGGACTCGGCCGGCGGCCGCCTCGCCGACGACGCCCGGACCGCCGTCGACCCCGACCCCCTGGCGACGGGCCTCTCGTTCGGCGAGGTGTGTGCCCGGGTCGACCCCCTGGAGCACGAGGCGCTGTACGTCGTCGCGTCCGACTTCTCCGTCCGCCGGTACCTCGTGTTCGCACTCCGGCGCGCCGGCGGCCGGCGCCGCGGCGCCCTCGTCGCCCACGACGACGAAGCCGACGCCGCCTACCTTCGGGGGTGGCTGGCCGGCGCTCGCACCGTCCGCGACGTTTCGGCGCCCGACTCGGAGGCCGTCGTCCGCGCGCTCCGGTGGCTGGACCCCGCCCGCGGGGCCGTCGTCTTCCCCGTCGACCCCGAGCGGGGCGCCTGACTAGTGAGTCGTGCAATCCCGCGAGACGGCCGGCCGGGTCTCGGCCACATTACCGGGAGCGATAGTTCCGCGCTCCGGCCGCGTACCCGGTCGTGTAGCCGAGCAGTGCGCCGAGAACAGCGATTCCGGTCATCAACAGGCCGATCATGGTGTACAGCGTTACATATTCCAGTCGCGTCGGCGGCCTCGCTCTCCCGATTATCATGGTCCCGACGAACCCGCTCGTCATCATCAACGGCGTGACGCCGACGGCAATGTATCGTGACAGGCCGTAGGCGTAGCCGCGCAATCCCGTCCGAACAGCGGGCGGTCTTTGCGTCTCGTACCCGAAAACTGCACCGGCAAGGGTCGGCAAGACGAACGTCACCGATGCGACGAGATGAACGGGATGTGTGAACTCACATGTGGATAAATTTGTGCGTAAAGCACGTACGGCACAAGGAGAAGCGCCAACCCCGCGAGAGCCACCACGTCTTGCCTCTGAACGCGGTACGTGGAAATCACGCGCGCCGATGCGGCCACGAGGAGGAGGAGAGTGCTGACGAGGAACGCCCAGAAGACAGGCGTGGAACGAATCGACCCGTAGAACAGTCCGACACCCGCCGCGGCGTACGCCAGTCCGAGACCCATCAGAACGAGCGGTTCCGTGGGTGTTCGGTCGTTCCCCGATCCGAGCCCGGACATGCCTATGGGCGTTGCGTGACAGCGAATCAAAAAAGCCTTCGCGGCGAATCGAATCCCATGTTGTTCTGCCGTTCGCCGCTGACTCCGGACGATGCCGTTCCGGGTCGAGAGGATGCGTCACCGACTACGTTAAGCCCCCCACGGCGCTACCGGAGGACGTGTCCACCGACGACCCGGCGGCCGGCGCCCGCACGCTGTCGTCGCCCTCGCCGGCGGCGGCCGCCGACCTCGTGGCCGGCGGCATCGAGGCCGGCGCCTTGGTCACCCTGTTCGGCCGCTGTACGGTCGACTATGAGGGCCGGGCGGCCTCGGAACTCGGCCCGGGCGACCGCCACGTCATGCTGAAGCCCGACGGCGCGGCGCTGGTCCACACCGACGAGGGCCAGAAGCCGGTCAACTGGCAACCACCGGGGTGCGAACACGACTGCCACGCGGAGGACGGCCGCTTGGTCGTCGAAAGCCACCGGACGACCCCCGAGGAGTCGCTGGTCGTCCGCTTCTCGACGGTCGCCCACGCCGCCGTCTTCGATGTCTCAGACCCCGAATCGCTGGAGGTGGTCGGCACCGAGGCCGACCTCAAGGAGCCGCTGGCCACGGAACGGGCGACGCCCGCCGGCGCCGTCGACGTCTACGGCGAGGACGACGCCGGCCGGACGGTGGTCCTCGAGTTGAAGCGGCGGCGGGTCGGCCCCGACGCCGTCGGGCAGTTGAACCGCTATGTCGAGGCGCTGGAGCGGGATTTACACGCCGACGCCGAGGTCCGCGGCGTCCTCGTGGCGCCGTCGGTCACCGAACGCGCCGAGCGACTACTCGCCGAGCGCGGCCTGGAGTTCGTCTCTCTCATGCCCCGCGACTAGAGCGCGACGACGGCCGCCGCGAGGAGGGCGATGGCGATGACGGCGACGATGCCGGCCGCGAGCGCCGGGTTCTCCATCGCCTTCCGGTAGAGCGGCATCGCCTCGTAGGCCTCGCGGAACATCGCGGCATTGTCCTCGTCGAAAAAGTGCTTCTCGGCGTAGAAGAACTCCCTCGTCACCGAACAGCCGGTGCAGACCGGGTCGCCGACCAGTCGCTCGGTTTGGGTGTGGGACTCACAGCTGATGCTGCCGCAGTTCTCGCAGTAGGTGAACGGCTCGCCTCCAGTCCCACAGTGGACGCAGCGCCGCACGTCGTCGCGGCGGAGCGCCCGTCTGGGGCCGGCGGCGTCGTAGGCGAGGCCGTGGTCGTACTCGCCGAGTTCGACCGTCGCCTCGACACGGGGCACGTACAGCGGTCGGACGCGCTGCAGCGAGACGTCGTCGGGCGAGGGCCGGCACTCCCGGTCGTAGGTGACGTTGTTGTCGCCGGTGTAGGTGACCGTCGTCTCGAGAGCGTTGCACAGCCGTTCCTTGGCGACGTCGCGGTACTCGGCCTCGGTGCGGCCGAACCGACGGGCCTCGCCGCCGTGTTCGGCCCGCGCGGCCGACAGCTCGACCGGTCTGACGTCCAGTAGCCCGACGAGGTCGTCGTCACCGGCGGTCGGCCCGTCGCGGCCGGCCCGGAGGGCGAACCGGTCGCGGCGGTCGACCCGGTGGATGACGCCGACGCTCGTCTCGAAAACGGCGCGGGTGACGGCTTCGATGTCGACGACGGGCCGGTAGGCCACCGCGGCGTCAGGCGCCGGCAGCTCGGCCCGCGGCGGGGCGTTGACCACGTCCTCGAGGGCCGCCGCGACCGCGAGCGTCGGCCGGCCGACGGGTAGCGTCTCCTCGCAGACGATTTCGATGCGGCCGTTGTAGAGGTCCATGTCGACGGCCTCGCCCAGCTCCCGGAGGTCGTCGCCGTCGACGAGCTCGACTGGGTGTGGGTCGTCGCGCTCCCGCAGTTCCTCTGCGTAGGCCTCCGCCGGGGCGGTGAACCGCCCGGAGGTGACCACCATCCCGTGCCGCGGGCCGTCGTGGTCGTAGGTCGCCGCCGCCGAGTGGGTCTTCTGGACGACGGGCCGGGAGACGGTGGCGGTGTGCTTGCACTCGACGACGTGGGCGACGTCGCCGTCCCGCATGGTGACGTCGCGGCCCTCGTCGGCGACCCGGTCGGCCACCGCGACGTCCTCGTAGCCGTGGGCGCGGAACAGCGCCGCGACGGCGTCCTCGAACTCGTGGCCCGAGAGCTCGTCCAGCAGCGTCACTGGCGGTGGTGCGGCGGCGACCGGCAAAAATCCGCCGGCGCGGCCGCCCGGCGCGGCCTCAGAGCGACCTGACGACCTGCTGTGCCGGTTCGAGGTCGGGGTCGGTCGTCCCCGTCGGGTCCGACCACGCGTACCGGACGGTCCGGTCGGGGTCGACGACGAACAGCGCCCGCTCGGTGACGCGTCGCATCCCCTGGAACTCGTCGTGAAGGATGTCGTACTGCTCGGCGACGCTGCCGTCCGTGTCCGACAGCAGCGGATAGTTCAGGTCCCGCTGCTCGGCGAAGGCCGCGTGGCTGTACGGGCCGTCGGTCGAGATGCCGTAAACGTCGAGGTCGTCGGTCAACTGGAAGAACTCCGCGTCCCGCATCCGGCAGGTCTGCTCGGCACACACCGGCGCGAAGTCGAACATGTAGAAGGAGAGCAGGACGGCGTTGCCTGCCTCCGTCGAGTCCGACAGTCGGAACCGCCTGAGTTCGGACTCCGGGTTCCACCCGTCCGCGTCGGCGTTGAGTCGGGCGGCGAGTCGGTCCGGTACTCCCACCAGTTCGAAGTCGGGCGCGGTCTCGCCTTCCGATAACATACAACGCAAGCGGTAGCACACGAGCAAAAAACCTCCGAGAGACGGCGAGGCCATCGGCGACCGGTCCTCGTTCCTACTCCATCCGCTTCTGGAGCCGCGACAGCAGGTTCAGCGCCTCCAGCGGCGTCGTGTCGGCGAGGTCGACCGCCCGTAGCTCGGCGAGCAGCTCCGCCGGCAGTTCGCCGCCGTCGGCGGAGGCCGCCGGGGCGTTCGTTCGACCCGAAGCGGGGGCGTCGTCGATCGCTCCCCCGTCATCGGCGTCGAGCAGCGCCTCGGCCCGCCCAACGACTCCCGGCGGCACGCCCGCCATCGCCGCCACCTCGACACCGTAGGAGGCCGTCGCCGAGCCCTGCCGGAGGTCGTGCTCGAAGGCGACGCCGTCGGCCGTCCGGTCGGCCGCAAAGTGGTAGTTCCGCGCCCGCGGTAGCCCGGCGGCCACCTCCGTCAGCTCGTGGTGGTGGGTCGCAAACAGCGTGAACGCCCCCACCTCATTGTGGAGGTACTCGGTGGCGGCCTGAGCAATGGCGTAGCCGTCGGTCGTCGAGGTGCCACGGCCCACCTCATCGAGCACCACCAGCGACCGCTCGTCGGCGTTCTCGAGGATGGCCGCCAGCTCGGTCATCTCGACCATGAACGTCGAGCGGCCGCCGGCGATGTCGTCGGAGGCGCCGACGCGGGTGAACACCCGGTCGACGACCGGCAGTTCGGCGCGTTCGGCCGGCACGAATGACCCCACCTGCGCCAGCACGCAGGTCAGCGCCACCTGCCGCATGTACGTCGACTTCCCGGACATGTTCGGCCCGGTGACCACCGCCATCGGGTGGTCGGCCGGCAAATCGGTCGGGTTCGGCACGAACGCCGCCTCGGTCCGCTCGACGACGGGGTGGCGGCCCCCCTCGATCTCGATGCCGCCGGACGCGTCCGCGCCCGACGACGGTCGGCTCGCGCCGCTCGCCTCCCTTCCATCGGCGCCGACTGTCGGCCGGCAGTAGTCGTACCGGGCGGCGACCGCCGCGAGCGAGCAGAGCGCGTCGAGTTTCCCGACCGCCTCGGCGGTCCGCTGGAGCCGCTCGGTCGCCTCGGCGACCTCGCTTCGGACGTCCCGGAACAGCTCGTACTCCAGTTCGTCGGCCCGCTCGGTCGCGCCCAGTATCTCCTCCTCGCGCTTCTTCAGTTCCGGCGTGTAGAACCGCTCGGCGTTCTTCAGCGTCTGTCGCCGGCTGTAGTCGTCGGGCACCGCCTCTAGGTTCGGGTTCGTCACCTCGATGTAGTAGCCGTGGACGGAGTTGTGGCCGACCTTCAGCGAGTCGACGCCCGTTCGCTCGCGCTCCCGCTGTTCGAGCTCGTCGATCCAGGCCTTCCCCTCCCGTTCGGTTTCTCGTAGTTGGTCCAGCCGGTCGTTGTACCCCTCGCGGATGACGCCGCCCTCGGTTATCTCGACGGGCGGCGACTCCGCGACCGCGCGGTCGACCAGTTCGCGCACCTCGGGGCAGTCGTCGAGGTCATCGTGGACCTCCGCCAGCAGGTCGCTGTCCTCGGCCGCATCGACAATGCGCTCCCGGAGGTCGGCGACCACCGACAGCGTCGACTCCAGAGCGCGCAGGTCGCGGGCGTCGGCTCGGCCGCGGGACACCCGCGACACCAGCCGCTCGATGTCGTAGACGTCGGCCAGCGATGCCATCGCCCTCTCGCGGTCGCCGACCCGGCCCACAAGCGCCTCGACGGCGTCCAGGCGGGCGTCGATGCGGTCGGCGTCGAGCAGCGGCCGGCGCAGCCAATCGCGCAGCGTCCGGCCGCCCAGCGCGCTCGCCGTCTCGTCGAGCGTCTCGACCAGCGCCGCCCCCTCGAGACCGTGGACGTGCCGCGGCTCGAACACCTCAAGCGACCGGAGCGCGACCGCATCGAGCAGCATGTACGCCCGTGGGTCGTAGCGGGTGAGGTGGTTAATATACGCCAGGCGCTTGCGCTCGCCGTCGGTCGTCGTCCCGCGGGCGTACTCGGCGTACGACAGTAACGCCCCACAGGCCCGTACTTCCGCCTCGCTGGCCAGCGACGTCGACCCGAAGTACGCCTCGACCGTCTCGCGGGCGGCCTCGGGGTCGAACGCCGATCGCTCGAACGGCGTCACCATGCACCCCGACGCGAACAGCCCGGTCGGCGCTTCGGGGCCGACGACGGCCTCGGCGGGGTCGAACCGCTCGAGTTCGTCCTCGACGGCCTCGCGGCGGTCGAGCCGCGTTGCGTAGAAATCGCCCGTCGAGACGTCGAGCAACGCCAGCCCGTAGCCCTCCGTCAGGCAGGCGACGAAGTTATTGTCGGCCTCCGCGAGCAGCTCCGTCTCCGTGAGCGTGCCGGGCGTGACCACCCGCGTTACCGCGCGGTCGACCAGGCCCGTCGTCTCCTCGGGCTCCTGGACTTGGTCGGCGACGGCCACCCGGAATCCGGCCTCGAGTAGCGTCTCGATATACGACTCGGCGCTGTCGATCGGGATGCCGGCCATCGGGTACGTGCCGGTCGAGTCCTCCCGCTGGGTGAGCGTGATTTCCAGCACCCGGGCGGTGACCTCGGCGGCCGCACAGAACGTCTCGTAGAAGTCCCCGACCTGGAACAGCACCAAGGCGTCGTCGTATCGCTCGCACAGCTCGAGATACTGTGATAGCATCGGCGTCAGCTCCTCGCATTTCTCGGCCATGGCGGGCGGCGGCCCCAGCGCCTCGTCCATGTTATCGGAGTGCGCCTCCCCCGTCAAATACTCTCCGACCTCGGCATCTGGACGGGGCCCGACCGCGGGTCGACCCGCGGGTCCGACCGTCGGAGAGAAGAGAGCGACCTGTTGGCGCGACGGGCCGATGGCGGGGCCACACTGGTGTTACTCCTGCCAGAATGGGACCAAGAGGCATCTCGGCCGAGACACCACGGTGGTTCGGGAATAGGTATCTCGGCCGGGGCGGGTCTCGGCGTCCCGACATCGTGCATCTAATCGTCGCTTTCGACCTCCGCTTCCGCGGCCGCCTCGTCGCGCAGTTCGGTCCGGCGTATCTTCCCGGTGACCGTCTTCGGGAGGTCCTCGACGAACTCGATTTCGCGGGGGTACTCGTGGGCGCCGAGCTCGTTCCGGACGTGCTCCTGGATGTCGTCAGCCGTCCCGGCGGTCGGCTCGGCGTCGGCGCTCGGCACGACGTAGGCCTTGACGATGTTGCCGCGTTCCTCGTGGGGCTTGGGAACGACGGCCCCCTCG
>PXSE01000061.1 GCA_003022905.1 Halobacteriales archaeon QS_9_68_42 | reverse complement strand
TCGTACACGTACTCGAACATCTCCGAGGGGTCGGGCCGCTCGATGCTCTCGGCGGCGTCGATGGCGTCGGCCACCTCGTCCTCGACCGACCCCTTGACGGCGGCGACCCGCTCGTCATTGAGAATTCCCTGCCCCCGGAGATAGTTCTCCAGCCGCGGGATGGGGTCCTTGGCCTTCCATCGCTCGACTTCCTCCTCGTCGCGGTACACTGAGGGGTCGTCGGCGGTGGTGTGGGCGCCGAACCGGTACTGGACGGCCTCGATGAGCGTCGGCCGCGTTGCCCGCCCCGGGGCGTCGTCGCTTCCCTCGGGGTTCTTGGCCTTCTCGATGGCCGCCTTCGTCACCTTGTACACCGCAAGCGGGTCCATCCCGTCGACCTGGACGCCCTCGAAGCCGTAGGCGTGGGCCTTCTGGGCTAGCGTCTCAGAGGCCGACTGCTTCTCGCGCGGCACCGAGATGGCCCACTGGTTATTGTTGCAGAAGAAGACCGTCGGCGTGTCGAACACGCCGGCGAAGTTCAGCCCCTCGTGGAAGTCGCCCTCGGAGGTGGCGCCGTCGCCGAAGTAGCACACGAACGCCTCGTCGTCGTTGCCCTGCAGTTTCGAGGCCCACGCCGCGCCGGTGGCGTGCGGAATCTGTGAGGCAATTGGCACCGCCACTGGGAAGATGCGCAACCCCTCCAGGGCGTTGCCGCGCTCGTCGCCCATCCAGTAGCGGAGCGTCTCCTCGAGCTCCAGCCCCCGGACATAGGCGGCGCCGTGTTCGCGGTAACTCGGCACCATCCAGTCGTCCTCGGAAAGCGCCGCCGCGCTGCCGACCTGTGCGCCCTCCTGGCCGGACAGCGGCGGGTACGTTCCCATCCGCCCCTGTCCCGATACGGACGGTGAAGCCGGCGTCCCTAGCCTTTTCGACCGCCGTCTCGTCGCTGTCGACGATCACGACGTTTTCGCCCCTGTCGCTGGAGGCTGACGGCCCGCTCGTCGAAGTGCCGGGCGAGCCGCATCTGTCGGTACATCTCGACGAGCGACTCCTCGTCGAGATCGGGCACGTCGGCGCCGTCGACGACCCGTCCGTCGTCGTCGAGTACCTGCACTCGGTCTCGAGGGTTGCGCTGCAGCGTACTCATAGCTCCCTCCGTTGCATACCCGAACTGTCCGAGGCCGAGGGCATAGTGTTTACGTAAAATTTGCCACGTCCGGGTCGGCGGTGTTGGGATACACACCGACCGACGAGCCAATTCTTGCCGGCTACGAAACCGAATCCTGGTGGACTAATAGTAGTTGCTGTGACTGTTTGTCGGTACGACCGCCCGCAGTCGGGCGGTCGATCCGGTACTGACTCACAGCAGTCACTGTGGAAAGGGCAAGGCGCTGTGTGGCGGCGAAGCCGCCACGTTGTACGGCGGCCGGGGTCACCGGCCGCTCACTCGGCGACCCCGGGCGTTCGCGGCGCCCTGCGCCGCGAGCTCGGGAGCGCGACGCTCTCCCGGTGACGCACGCGGAGAGGGAACCTGCGGCTTCCTCGGCCCGCGAGCAGACGTCGAGAGCATCGAGGGCTTTCTCCCGCTTCCGCTTCTCTCGATCCCGTATCTGAACACTACCTCCGGATCACGCCCGGAGCTCATCGGCGACGCCGCCGCTACGCCATCTCCGAGAGATCGACCGTCGGCCCGATAATGTAGCTCCCCGGAATCTCCCGGTCGTACAGCATCATCCCCTGGCCGGTCTCACAGGACCCGATGCGCCCCCTCGTGCGGTTGAGTGCCGCCTCCGACCACGTGTCGGGCAGCCCGGTCTCGATACTTCCTCGGTTCCCCCGTTCGTATCGGTCGTTACGTTCCATGCTCGCTTAACCCCACCCGGTATCCAGGCAGGGTATAAAAATAGATTCTGGCAATTGTTTCCAAACGTCATACGATTCCGTCCCGCCGGGTCGGCCGAGCGTCATCTCGTGCAGTCCGGGTGCGGCGACGTCTCGCGGCTGTACGCGCCGTTTTCCGTCCGAGTCAAAGGCTCCACTGTCGTCGTTCTGTCACCGTTCGGCATCTCCGTGGTCTCCCTGTGGTCGGCCGCGCTACGTCTCCCGTGTCGTCGCTCCCGTCAGTCGCTCCTCCCGTTCGCTCAGTCCAAGGCGGCGTGCGCCGCCTCGCGGGCCTCACGGGTCGCTTCGCTCGCGGCTCCCTGCGGTCGCCGGCAGAGCGAAGCTCTGCCGAGCCCTCGCTCGCTTCACTCGCGAGGACGCCGCTCACCCATATGGAGGCCTCCCTCCGGTCGGCCTCCCGTTCCCCGTTCGCTCATTCGGCGGTCGCCTCACGCTGTTCGGCGACCGCCCTCGCCTCCTCCACGCTCTTGCCGTCCCGCAACAGCGCCTCGACGAAGAACTCGCCGGCCTTGAACGACGACCGGACCATCGGCCCCGAGGCACAGTAGAGGAAGCCGAACTCCTCCTCGGCGACGGTCTTCCAGACGTCGAACTTGTCGGGGTGGACGTAGTCGAACACCTCCAGGTGCGACCGGGAGGGCTGGAGGTACTGCCCGAACGTGACGATGTCGACGTCGACCTCCCGGAGGTCCGAAAGCGTCCGGTACACCTCGTGGTCGTACTCGCCGACCCCGAGCATGAGGCTGGTCTTGGTGTAGACCTCGGACTCCCGCTCGACCTGCTCCAGCACCGACAGCGACTGTTCGTAGCCGGCCCGGCGGTCCCGGACGGGCCACTGCAGGCGGTCGACCGTCTCGACGTTGTGGGCGATGACGTCCGGTTGGGCGTCGATTATCTTCCGGACATCGTCGGGGTCGCCGCCGAAGTCCGGGACCAGCGTCTCGACGAGAATCGAGGAATCGCGGCGTTTTATCTCGCGGATGGTCTCGGCGAAGTGACCGGCGCCGCCGTCGGCGAGGTCGTCGCGGTCGACCGACGTCAGGACGACGTACTCCAGGCCGATTTCGGCGACGGCCTCGGCGACGTTGGCCGGTTCCTCGGGGTCCAGCGGCTCCATCCCACCGGTGGCGACGTCACAGAAGTTACAGCCGCGCGAACAGCGGTCCCCCATCAGCATGAACGTCGCCGTTCCCGGGCCGTTCCGCCCGCTCCAGCAGTCCCCGAGGTTCGGGCAGTTGGCCTCCTCGCAGACGGTGTGGAGGTTCCGGTCCCGGAGCGTCTCCTTGATCTCGGCGAACCGCTCGCCGCTGGGCGGTCGGGACTTCAGCCACTCCGGCTTGCGGCGCCGACTACTCATATGGGACAGTTCGCCTCCGACGACAAAAGCGTGCGGTTGTCGGGCTGGTCGACCCGGGCACCGCTATTTTCGTGCCCATAGTTACTTTATATTTCTCGCCACACTTCGGTTCCGATAGGGTTGTTGGACGTCTCGACGGACGACGTCACGGGGGGGCCGATAACCTCGACGCTCGTCGTCCTGGCGCTCCCACTGGTCGTCCAGAACCTCGGCCAGGTCCTCAACCAGCTCGTCGACACGTTCTGGCTGGGCCGACTCGGCGACGAAGAGGTCGCCGCCGTCGGCGTCGGGAGGTTCTACCTGCTGCGCTACGAGCAGATGTTCTCGAACGCGGTCGAGGAGGCCGCCGGGACGGCCACCGACTGACCTTACGCTAACTGCCGCAGGTCGTTGCGGTGTCGACGCACGAAGGCATACAGTCGAATCGGCGAACAGTCACAGCAGTCAGTATCAGCGGCCGGTCCACCGCAACAGCAGCAGCGTCGACTCGAAGAGGCCGATCATCGTCGCCGCGACCATGATGGGCGCCCCAGCCACGCCCGGGTCGTCAGCCCCATCATGATGGCGAGCATGACGAACAGCGGAATCTGGAAGACGGCCGCGAACAGCCCCATCATGAGGACGATGAGGTCGAAGGTGTCAGTCAGCGCGAAGGCGATGGTCGCGGCGTCCTTCGAATAGGTGAGAAAGTACGTGAAGATAGCCGGCAGGATGAGGAGGTACGCGAACAGCACCCCGACGCCCGCCAGCACGAGACTCGTCGGGACCGACGCGAGGTAGTAGCGGCGCTCGTGCTCGTAGAGGCCGGGCCGCATGAACAGGTACGTCTGGTAGACGAACACCGGGAGCGCGACGACGAACCCGGCGAGGGTGGCGATCTTCAGCCGCGCGAGGATGAGCGCCAGCGGGTGGTACACCCGCGGCCGGGCGACGTCGCCGCCCGGCAACACCGAGTACCACAGGAAATTGATGATAGTCTCGCCGAAGGGGAAGACGACGCCCGAGACGGCCGCCATCACGACGATGACATAGCCGAGGCGACGGACCATCTCCTCGATGTGGTCCGCCAGCGGCATCTCCTCGTCGGTGTCGGGGCCGTCGCCGACGAACCCCTCGTCGGCGTCGTAGCTCCCCTCGGCGGTCTCCGCCATGCGGCTCGGTCGGAACCCGGCGTTTGTAAGCCTTCTCGTCGGGCCGAACCGCGCGGCCACATCAAAAAGGTTGATAACGGCGAATTGACTACCTCCCGTCGTGTCTAGCGCCGTTGATGACGACGTCGCCGGGACGGTCGCCGAGGGCCGCCAGCACCTCGGGACGATGCTGTCGGCCGCACAAACGCACCTCCAGAAGGTGTTCATCCTCTTCGTCATCGGCCTCATCGGAACCATCTACGTCCTCCGGGCTTTCGTCTGGCAGCAGCTGAAGACCGACCTCAACACCAACTCGAACATCGACATCGTCGCCATCACGCCGTTCGAGGTCATCCTCCTGCAGGTGAAGATCGGCCTCGTCGTCGGTATTGTCCTCACCATCCCGCCGCTCATCTACTACTCGCGGGACTCGCTGCGGCGGCGCGGGCGGTGGCCCGACGGCCTCCCCCGGTGGAAGGCCGCCGGGTTCGTCGTCGTCAGCAGCCTCCTGTTCCTCGGCGGCGTCGCCTACGCGTACAACCTCTTCTTCCCGCTCATGCTCGACTTCCTGGCCAGCAACGCCGTCAGCGCCGGGTTCGATCCGAAGTACTCCATTTCGATGTGGGCGCAGTTCATCTTTCTTCTGTCGCTGTCGTTCGGCCTGGCCGCCCAGTTGCCGCTGGTGATGAGTTCGCTGGCCTACTCCGGTATCGTCCCCTACGAGACGTTTCGCGACAAGTGGAAGTACGCGGTTATCGGCATCTTCGCCTTCGGCGCGCTGTTCTCGCCGCCGGACCCGTTCACCCAGGTCATGTGGGCGGTGCCGCTGGTGACGCTCTATGCGGCCTCGCTGTACCTGACGAAGATACTCGTCACCGCCAAACGCTCCAGCGACGCCATCGACGTGCCTGCAACGGCCCGCGCCAACTGGAACCTGCTGGCCGGCCTGTTCGTCGTCGGCGCCGCCCTGGTGTACATTTTCTACTCGGCCGACGGCTACCTGTTCGTCAACCGCGGGCTGGCGGCCGCCGACTCCAGTTACCGGTTCCTGCCGGCCGGTGAGGGCTACGCCGTCGCCGAGACCACCCACCTCGCGGCCTTCGGTTTCCTCTACGGCACCGGGTTCGCCGTCCTCGGGCTGGCGTACCTCGTGTACGACGGCCTCGACTCGCTCGAAGCGGACGAGTTCGAGATTCCCGGCAGAACGGACGTCGACCCGGGCGACATCGACCTCTCGGAACTCGACGAGGCGGGCATCCGGGCCGCGCCCTCGATGGCGTTCACCCGCCTCGAGGAAGAGGAGGCGCTGGCGCTGGCCAGCGAGGCCATGGACGAGGGCGACCCCGAGCGGGCGGAGGCCATTCTCGACCGCTTCGACGACGTGAAGCCGCCCGACGGTGACGTCTCGCCGTCCGACTTCGAGGACGGCGACGGGGGGGGCGCCGAGGGCGACGCCGAAATGGCGGGCGCCGGGGCGGGCGCGGAAGCGGCCGCCGAGAACGACGAGGAGGCGGGCATCCTCACGCGCCGGAGCGCCGGCGTCCTCGACGCCTTCAGCGAGGACGACGTCGACGAGGACGACATCGGCGGCTACGCCTACGACATCGCGTTCATCGTCGACAGCCTCACCTCGAAGTCGTTTCGGCTTGTCGGCCTGTTCATGACCGTGATGGCGACCTCGTTCTTCGCGATGTACCGCGGCGGGGTGGGATGGCTCAACGACCAGTTCACCAAACGGATGACCCCGGAGTCGGCCACGCAGGTCGAGCCGGTCGTGCTACACCCCGTCGAGGCGCTCATCTTCATGATAAAGGTCTCCGTGGTGTTCGGGGCCGCCGCCACCCTCCCGCTACTGCTGTACTACGCGTGGCCGGCGCTGAAGAAGCGCGGCCTCGCCCGCGGCGACCGCCGCGTACTGCTGGCGTGGGGCGGAACGCTCCTTGGCGGCCTAGTCGCCGGGAGCCTCGTCGGCTTCCTCTACGTCGCGCCGGCGACCATCTCCTGGCTCGCCAGTGACGTCCTCGACGCCGGCATGCTGGTTCGCTACCGCATCAACAACTACGGCTGGATGATATTCTTCCTCACCGTCGGCATCGGCATCCTGGCGGTGATACCGGTCTCGATGCTCCTGTTCCACCAGGGCAACCTCGTGCCGTTCCGCTCAATGCGTGGCCGGTGGCGCGAGGTGACGCTCGGGGTTCTCGGACTCGCCTCATTCCTCTCGCCCCGGGGCGTGTTCACGATGTTCCTGCTCGGGATTCCCATCGTCGCCTCCTATCTGTTCGGCCTCGGAGTCCTGTGGCTCGTCACGCTCGGCGGCCGGCGGAGCCCCGGCCCTGCCGAACCCGCGGACTGACAGTGATTACTCCAGGTCATTCCAGTATCGACCGCTCGAATATGGGCCAGTCGCACCGGGAAACAGGTACAGTAATCATTATGACGCCGTCCTGCAGTTGGAACGATTAAGTACTCCCGAGAGAATCCTGGAGTATGGCCAACATAAGCGTTGAGATGCCGGGCGAACTGCTCGCGGACCTCGACGAGCACGTCGGCGAGGACGGCAAGTACGTCAACCGCAGCGACGCCATCCGGGCCTCGGTCCGCAAGAACCTCGACATCCTTGACGAGATAGACGCCCGCCACGGGCGCCTGGAGTCCGATGACGACGAGTAACCGGTACGGTACGGCGGTGCCGGTCCCGGCCGGCGCCGTCGCGCTGTCGGCGTTGTTCGTCGCCGCACTCGTTACGGCCCAGGTGACCGCGTCGAAGGTGCTCGCCTTCGACGCCCCGGTCGCGTTGCCGGTGACCGGCGACACGCTGGTACTTCCCGGCGCGGCACTGGCGTACGCGCTGACGTTTCTCGCCTCGGACTGCTACGCGGAACTGTACGGCCGCCGAGCGGCACAGGTGCTCGTCAACGTCGGCTTTCTGCTGAACTTCCTCGTGCTCGCACTGGTGTGGAGTACCATCCTGGCGCCGGCAGCACCCAACAGCGTCGATCCGGCGGCCTTCGAGACGGTGCTGGGTGCCTCAACGAACATCGTCGCCGGCAGCCTACTGGCATATCTCGTCAGCCAGAACTACGACATCGTCGTCTTCCACGGACTCGCCGACCTGACCGACGGCCGCCGGCTGTGGCTCCGCAACATCGTCTCGACGGGCACCAGCCAGGCCATCGACACCGTTATGTTCGTCGGCGTCGCCTTCTGGGTGCTGCCGCAGTACGCCGGCGTCGGCCCGACGTATGAGGAGAACATCGTCCTCTCGCTGATCGTCGGCCAGTACCTCCTGAAACTGCTCATCGCGCTCGCCGATACGCCGTTCGTCTACCTCATCACCGGCGCGGTTCGGCGGTCCGAGTCGTCCGGCAGCGGCGTCCTGCAATGACATCCTCCCCGTCGTGAACAGCGAGGGACTCCGTCCCTCGGGCAGTCGGGCGTCGCCCGACGACGACGGGGTTTCCTCTCCGACGTGGGAGTCTCAAACTGCCTGAGAGTCCCCGGAGGCAATATTCCCGTCATGGTGGACGGTACTCGGGTCTGTGCGCTGTTCGTTGGGACGGTGAGAGCGTGGTGACTCCGACCAGTCGTGGTCGTCCCACTCGAACCGCACGGGCCGTGCCATCGGTCTGACTGCCGTCTCTGTGTGCCGTTGACGAGACGCTTCGCGTCTCGTTCGCCAATCAGAACTCTTCGAGTTCTGATGACGTCTCAGGAACGTTTCTGATGCCGTGAGGTCGGCGTGGCCCTCAAACCCACATGGACAGGTGAGCGTACCCTGATGCCGTGTCGTCCGGTCTGTCGAACCACACTGGGGATACTCTTGACTTGTCCACGCCTCCGACCGAACTTCGACCGAGATACCGTATTCTTCGGCGGTACACGCCAGCCGGTCGGCAAACTGCTTGAACGCCCAGAAGTTGTGGGTCTTGGCGTTAGTTTCAACCGACCAGTGCGTGTCCAACACGTCGGTCAACCCACCGACATACGCCGTATCCACGCCCTCGGTGTGCAATCGGTCCAGTAGGTCACGACATAACGCCTCTTGGGCATGGTCGCGCCGCCGCGTCCGTTTGCGATACAGCCGCCGTATCCGGTGACTGCTGTACCGGCCCTCGCCGAGTTTTGACTGTAACCGGGCGATTTCTCCGGTCGTCTCGCGGAAGCGGTCGAACAACGCACGACCTTCGTACAGGTATTGCTTGCTGGTCGTGGTGGTACAGGCGACGAGATTGTTTGCACCAATATCCAGAGCGGCCGTCTCGTCGGCCAGTGGAGCGACCCGCGCGTCTGTGACAGTCACGGGTTGCGAAGCTCGGACGGTGCTGTCAGTCTCGTCGTACCACAATTCTAATCGACCTTGTTCCCTGTAGTCGGGCCAATTCGGGTCACCAACGATTTCCAGTCGAAGGCGGCTCTCCGGACTATTGTGCTTGTCTCGCAGGGTTTCACCGACGATAATCTCAAGTCGGGAGCGGTCACCCTATTCGACAGTGTATGCGTCCTTGCGGATGACGCCTTTGAGAACATGTCCGTCGTCTTCGTTCCCACGGAAGCTCGGCGGGTCCGGGTGTTCTGTGACCGACGTATTTGACTCATCGTGGTACTGGTCTTTCAGCCGGAAGAACGCTCGCTACGCTTCGCTGTTCTTCCCAATCACTTGTTGGGCGGAGCTTTGCTTTGCTCAGTATCGCATGAGACGCTGGAAGTTGATTTCGTTCCAGAGAGCGGCGGAAGCGTCCAACAGGTCCCGTAGCACTTGCTCGTCATCCCCGGAGAGCGGTCGCACGGCGAACGTGTTGGTACGCTTCATCCAAAGTCTAATGGGTCTTAATGTCTAATAAGTCTGTTGATGAGGCCAAACATCGACATTGACTGGGCAATCCACGGACGAATCAAAGACTACACAGAAGCGAACGACATAAACCTCTCAGAAGCCTATGCAGAGGTGTTAGAAGCCGGTCTGGAAGCATTGGAGACTCACGGCCAGCAGTAACGCGATGGTTTCTCACCCGGAGCGGACGCGATTCACGCCCGCCCTGTTCGGCGTTCGGTTCCGACAGAGCGTCGGAACACTTTCGCCTCACTGGAAGGGCGGGACTCTCTCGCTGTTACAGGTAGCGGAAGCGTTTTTTCCGTCGGGGCTCTCGCCTGTGATATGTTCCCCGCACAGACGGGTATTCCCGGCGGCCCCGAACTGCTCGTCGTCCTCGTCATCTTCCTGCTGATGGCCGGAGGTGTCGTCCTGCTGGTGAGAATGGCGTCCGAAAGCGGCGGTGGTAGCGAGCGCCTCGCGGAGGTCGAACGGCGCGTCGGTCGACTCGAAGCGCGCATCGACCAACTTGAGGACGACGAGCGCGGCGGGAGCTAGTCGACCAGTTCGGCGAACCCGAACCGCGGCTTGACGTCGGTTACCCGCACCTCGACGGTCTCGCCGGCGTCGGCGCCGGCGACGAACAGCGTGTAGCCGTCAACCTTCGCGATGCCGTCGCCCTCGTCGCCTTCGTCCACGACATCGACCTTGAGGCGGTCGCCCGCCGCAACCGGCGCGGTCAGCCGTCTCTTCCCGACCAGGAACAGTTCCGAGGAGGCGTCCCGGGAGGCCTCAGGGTGGACGCTGCGGACGTACTCGAACTCCTCGTCGATGTCCGCCCGCAGGTCGTCGGTGTCGGGACCCTCGAACACCTTGGCGACGAAGTCCCCGCCCGGCGCCAGCAGTTCCAGCGCCGTTTCGAAGGCAGTCCGGGCGAGGTGGACCGACCGGGCGTGGTCGAGGTCGTACTCGCCGGTCATGTTCGGCGCCATGTCCGAAACCACGACCTCGGCCGTCCCCACAGCGTCGAGCACCTCGTTCCGGGTCGATTCGTCGGTCATGTCCCCCCGCACCGTCTCGACGCCGTCGATGGCGTCGATTCGCTGTCGGTCGACCGCGACGACAGTCCCCATGTCGCCGGCCAGCTCGGCGGCCACCTGCGACCACCCGCCCGGCGCGGCGCCCAGATCGATGATCGTATCGCCCTCGCTCACCAGGTCGGCCGTCTCGTCCAACTGCTTCAGTTTGTAGGCCGCTCGCGAGCGGTAGCCCTCCTGTTTGGCGCGGTTGTAGTACTCGTCTTTGGTCATGCGTCGCTTCCCCGCGTCCCGTTCCGCGCCCGTGCGAGCGAATTCGCGTTCATACACGAACCGACGCCGTCGACGCTGATAGTGATTACTGTCCCTGTTTCCCGGTGCGACCGCCCCATTCGAGCGGTCGGTTCGATGATGGCGCCCGGCAGTCGGTATCAGTCCTCGCTTGCGAACGCCTTCTCAAGCGCGCCCGTCTCGTCCAGCTCGATGAGCGCCCGGTCGAGTAGCTCCCGGAGGACGAGCTCCTCGTAGTGCTGGGTCTCACAGTCCTTGCAGGGCTTCGTCCCGTGGGCGACCGCCTCGATTTCGAGGGCCTGGGCCGTCTCCGGGTCGGTCGTGACCACCTCCCGGATGAGCATGGCACAGGGGCGGTTTAACGTCGGCGGGATGCCCTGTTCGTTCTGCGCCGAGAGCATCAGGAAGGCCTACGACCGGACGTAAGGCCGGATCGGTCCGTAAGGGCTAACGCTCGGCGAGCGCCGGCGGACCGACCCGCCGAGGGAGTCTTTGCCCCACGGTCCTTACCGGAGGTATGGAACCGGACGACGTGGACGTAGTGTTCGTCGCGGGGGCGAGCGGCGGGACCGGCCGCGAGGTGCTCCGATTGCTCGGGGGGCGGGAGCCGACCGTCCGGGCACTGACGCGGTCGGCGGGGAAGCGCGAACGACTCGAGGCGGCCGGCGCCGACGAGGTGGTCGTCGACGATCTGCTGGACCCGACCGACTTGGCGGGCGCCCTCGAGAGCGTCGACGTCGTCCTGAGCGCAGTCGGGTCCGGCGTCGCGGAGGTGTGGTCCTCGGGGGCGTACGTCGACGGCGCCGGCAACCTCGCGCTGCTCGAGGCGGCCGTCGAGGCCGGCGTCGACGCCTTTGTCATGGAGTCGGCGCTGGGCGTCGGCGACGACCCGGCCAGCGCCCTGGCGACGGCGTTCGACCTGTTCATCGGTCCGGTCCAGCGCGCGAAGGCCGAGGCCGAGGCGGCGGTTCGGGCGGCGCCGGTCCGCCACACCGTCCTCCGGCCGGGCGCGCTGACGGGCGGCCCCCGGACGGACGACGTGACGGTCGCAGAACCGGGCGCGAGGCTCTGGGGCCTCGTCTCGCGGGCCGACGTCGCCCGTCTGATGGTCGCCGCGCCGACGACTCCCGACGCGGCCGACCGGACGTTCGAGGTGGTTGCGACGCCGTCGTTCCGCGACCGGGCCGTCGACGTCGAGTGGCGCCTTCCAGGGAGCGAGCCGTGACCGCGGCGCCCGACGCGGTCCTCGTGCTCGGCGACAGCGTACCCAACGGCGCGGTCACGTCAGCGAGAGCGTGGCCCCGCAAGGTAGCCGACCGGACGGGGGCGGACCTCCACGTCCACGGGTCGATGGGGACTACAATGGTCGACCTGGCGGACGAGACGGCCGCGGCGCTACGGGAGGCCCTCCCCGGAGAGGACCGGGAGGGCACACCGGGCGGGAGCGGAAGAGGGACCGTCGCGCTGGTTCACGCCGGCCACAACGACGCCCAGTTGAGCGGCGGCGACCCGCGCGTCACGGAGGCGGGTCAGGCGGCGTGGGGTTCAGCGAGGCACAGCCGGACCGGGCGCTGGCCTACGACCGGACGCTCGGAGACGCGGTCGCGACGCACCTGCCGGTCGCCGAGCCGGTCGAGGCCTGGCGAGACCGGACGGTCGACGGCGTCCACCCGAGCGAGACGGGCCACGCGGCGCTCGCGGACTACGTGACGGCCTGGCTCGAAGGCCGCTGAATCAGGTCGTCGCGTCGGCCGCCAGTTCCGAGATGGTCGCCGCCGCCCGGAGGTCAGCGACCGAGCAGTACCACGCGCCGCGGACGCCGTTGCGGTCGTTCTCGACGGGCGACTCCAGCGGCACCAGCTCGCCCAGCTCGAACACGACCACCGTCGATGTCTCCGAGAAGGGGTCGATGGTCGCCGCCCAGTCGCTCTCGTCCATCGGGCCGGACTCGCCGCGGACCTGCGTGACCCGGTCGGTCACCTCCGCGTAGTGGGTCACCGCCGAGACGGGGTCGGTCCGGTAGAAGGCCATGTACTCGAAGGGCTTCCGTGTGCGCTCGTAGGAGCGCGGCGACGGGTAGATGCCGTCCCGGCACCGCTGGAAGGTGTCGGGCTGTGTCGCGACGACGCAGACCCGCGCGTCCTCGGGCGCATCGTCGTCCGGCGTGTCCGCGGCGAACCGGTCGAGGTCCATGTCGTCGACTCGGCCTCCGGACCCAAGTAGCCGGTGGAGGCGGTCAGTCTCGGGGGCTCACTCCGTCGCGGTCAGTCCGTAGACCAGCAGGTACGTCGCAAAGGCCGCCACGAGCAGGCCCGCCAGTTGCGTGCCGGCGGTGGCGAGGAAGCCGACCGTGTCGGTGTCGTACAGCAGCGGCGCGGCCATGAACCAGACGCCGAAAATCGTTGACAGCGTCGTCGCCGGAACCGGGACGGCGCCGGTTCGGCGGAGCAACTGGAGGGTCCGGAGCGTGAACACCAGCCCCAGCAGTCCGCTCGTGACGATGCTCCCGACGAAGGCCCGCGGCGGGTCGGCCACGAGCGGCGTTGCCACCGCGAGTAGGTTCCCGACCACGACGACGGCCGCACTCGCCGTCAGGAAGGTTCCCGACCGTTCCGGTGCCGTTGCCATGACGGAAGGAACGCCCGCCAGCGTCAAAAACGGCCGTCCTGCGGCGAAGGGGTCGGCGCGGTTCCCCCCGTCATCGTCGGCAAGGCGAAACTTCGAGTCGGTGGCGCGCCCGTATCGGGTATGTCGATGCAGGACGGCGGCCACGTCGCAGCGGCGGTGGCGGCCATCGGAACCCGCGAGTACGGGACGGCCGGCGACGAGTACACCCGCGCGGCTCGGCGGGTGCTGTCGGACCCACGGCCCGACCTCGGGCCGTTCGAGGCCGACGAGAAGGGGTGGGTCGGCCGCGGCGTGGGACACCTGGTGAGCGCGACGGTCGCCTACCGGGTCGCCGGCCGGCCGGACCGCGCGACCCACCGGGCGGTCGAGGGCGTCTCGGTCGCACGCGACCTGACCAACGCGCTGGAGGACCCGGCACAGCGGGCCTGTCTCGAGGAGTTCGTCGCCGACTTCCGGGTCGCGGGCGACCTCGATGACGTCGAAGCGGCCTACGAGTCGGCGGCCGACGCCTACCGGGACGCGGCGGTCGATGATCCGCAGTCGCGGGCCACGACGCCGCTGTTCCGGGCGGCAATCGCGCCGCTGAAGCAGGTCGCCCGCGGCCCCGCAAACGGCGAGATAGCGGTCGCCTGGGAAGACGTCCACGGCGACGATCCGGCCTCGCCCGGCGCGTTTCTCGCCCGGCGGCCGGCGTACAAGCGCCAGCGGTTCCCCGGTCTCGTCCAGCGGGCCGTCGATGACGGCCATCTGGCGGCCCCCCGCGGCACCACCGAGTACGATAATGCCAACCACGAGTGTCCGAACTGCGGGTCCAGCGACGTGAACTGGGTCGGCAATCAGGTGCTGTGTCTGCGGTGTTCGACGCCGGCCGAGGCGGTCTGACCGCGCGGCTCTGCCGCCGCGAGACCGGTCCCCCGGCCCATCGCCCGGCGAGTCCTCCGGCCCGTCGTCCGGCAGGCAATTCCTGCGAGTTTTTAATCCCGGCGGCCGACGGACTACCAACGAATGGTCGTTGGAGACATCGCCACGGGAACGGACGTACTGGTCATCGGCGCCGGGCCGGGCGGTTACGTCGCCGCGATTCGCGGCGGCCAGCTCGGCCTGGACGTGACGCTGGTCGAGAAGGACGCCTACGGCGGCACCTGCCTGAACGAGGGCTGTATCCCCTCGAAGGCGCTCATCCACGGGACGGGGCTGGCCCACGAGGCCGGCCACGCCGAACGGATGGGCGTCCACGCCGACCCCGCCGTCGACATGCAGGGACTGGTCGACTGGAAGGACAGCGTCGTCGACCAGCTGACCGGCGGCGTCGAGAAACTGTGCAAGGCCAACGGCGTCAACCTCCTGCCCGGCCGTGCGGAGTTCGTCGACGAGAACACCGCCCGCGTGGCCCACGGCGGCGACGGGCAGGGCAGCGAGTCCATCGAGTTCAAGAACGCCGTCGTCGCGACCGGCAGCCGGCCCGTCGAGGGGCCGGGCTTGGCGTTCGACGGCGAGTACGTCCTCGACTCTGCCGACGCGCTGGCGCTGGAGTCGGTACCGGAGTCGATGCTCGTCGTCGGCGGCGGCTACATCGGGATGGAGCTGTCGACGGTGTACGCGAAACTGGGCACCGACGTCACGGTCGTCGAGATGCTCGACGACATCCTGCCGCCCTACGAGGACGACATCAAGCGAATCGTCCGTGACCGGGCGGAGTCGCTGGGCGTCGACTTCCACTTCGGCGAGGCC
>PXSE01000060.1:10860-11937 GCA_003022905.1 Halobacteriales archaeon QS_9_68_42 | reverse complement strand
TTTCGGGAACTCCACGAGGACGACGTCCTTGAAATTCCGGGTATCACCGTCGAGCAACATCGTACTGATCTGATCCAGCGGGTTATAGATGGATCTGACACCGGGAATCTGTGCCATAGCGGCGTCCAAACCCGCTTTCAGTCGGTCGCCACCGATGCGGGACTCGGTGAATGTGCCAACGAAAAAGATGATGATGAACAGCACGACGATTGCTATAAGCTTTGATAGAACTGGCGATATGTCCCTTGGTCCCATCTGAATCGGGGCGACCACCGGATTCAACAGCTGTGACAGGAAGTTAACGATGAACAGCACGACTGCCGCAGTTATCAGGACAGGAAACACGATCGCAGTCCCGGTTATGATCGACTTGCGTAGGTAGCCACGAGGGCTCAATCTGGGGGTCTCGGTCGGCTCAGTGTCTTGATCCACGGGATAGATATCACCGCTGCGAATCAAAAAGTTAACTAAAAACCACATGTTTCCGGCCCGTGGACGGGTTTGTCTTAGGAAAAGCGGAACGGGTCGAGACGCTTACTGTCTCGTCCGAGGAGCATGCCCCAACGACGAACACGCTCCCAGTACCTTGCCCGCCGCCCGGAACATCTACAGCATTTGATAGGAACCTGAGCAGCCGATACGCACTGCGACCACTGATTCGATTCTCCTGCTACCCGGAGTGACGAAACAGAGTCACCACGGCTGGGCGACGCCGTCACACGTCCGTCTGACGCTTCGGCAGGAGCGAAACCGCCCGGGGGCGACGACTTCCAGCCGAAGCGAGAGAGTCGTCACCGGTTCGCGTGGAGGTTACTCCGGGGCGGCGGCCGTCGCATCTCGAGTGGAAGCGGCAGTAGTGGCCTGGCCGGGCCGGGTCAGGTGCCGAACGCGCGGTCGCCGGCGTCGCCGACGCCGGGGACGATGTAGCCGTCGTCGTCGAGGCGCTCGTCGATGCTGACGGTGAGCACGTCGGCTGCTGGGAACGCCTCGCCGACCCGGACCAGTCCGGGCGGGGCGCTGACCGCCGACAGCACCACCAGCCGCTCGGGGTCGCCCATCGCGGTGACCTCCTCGAGC
>PXSE01000060.1:0-10689 GCA_003022905.1 Halobacteriales archaeon QS_9_68_42 | reverse complement strand
GGTTTCCATCATGCCGTCGATTATCTCGAACCCACAGAGCCGGCCCAACTCGACCAGGCCGTCCCGGAACGACACCTGGCCGGTCTCGGCGGACCGGAGTTCCGAGATGGTGTGCTTCGCCAGCGCGTGCGTAATAACGTGAGCGTCGTCGCGGTCCTCGATTGGCATACCGGGATGGGCGGCCTCCGGCCGCTTAAAGCCACTCGCTCCCCGAGGCGGCGACAAAGCGTAAGTCCGTCGACGCACAACCCCTGTCCTAATGGAAGTCGAAGAGAGCGTCTCCGGCTTCAGGATGCGGGGAAGCTGGGTGGATATCGTCGAGCACGGCGAGCGAATCACGCGTGTACTGAAGGATCTCGGCGAGGAGGGATTCGACGTCGACGAGGCCGCTCTCGAGGAGTGGGACGAGTGGCGGCCAAAGGCCGACGAGCGGCTCCGGGAGGACGTGGGCGAGAAGACCGCCGAACAGGCCAGTATCTCCGAGGGAGAGGGCGAGCAGGCCGGCAAGGCGCCGGACGAGGACCTCAGGACCGCCGGCGAGAAGCTGTCGGACTCCTACAAGAGCCTTGAGACGCCAAAGAAGGCCGTCGACGAGTGGCGGGCGTCGATAACCTACGTGGCGCGTGCGGCCGACTCCGCCACCCGGAAGGCGGTTCGGAAGGTCGAGGGGGGCGTCTACAGAAACGTGATGACCCAGATGTCCCCGTACTACTTCGACAACGAACTGATAAGCGCGAACCTCCGGCGTGCGGAGGTCGACGACTACGTCTTCGAGGTGAACGTCAATGACGACGACCTGAAGCTGCGGACCTCGAACAAACTGGCCGACTACGAGACGGCGGTCGACCGGTGGCACGTCGACACGCCGAAAGAGACCGACGTTGCCGAGGCGGCCGAAGGCCACGAGCCGCCGGTCAATGAGGAGACGGCCGGCGAATCGGAGCCGACGCGGAACTGATGCCGCCGGTTAGCCAGCCAGTTCCCGGAGCCGGGGAAGTAACTTCTCGGTACCCAGCGAGAAGGCGGCGTACAGCGCGACCAGGCCGATTACGCCCAGCCAAATCGAGAACTTCAGGTTCCCCGCTGAGAAGTACGAGAGGCTCGTAAGTTCGGCGAACAGGCCGGCGACGGCGAGCACCCCGGTGGTGAGGAGGTACGCGAGCAGTTCGAGCGACGAGACGAGGAATTCGCGCATGGCACCTCTCCGTCGGTGGCCCGCATATGCTTTTCGACCGGCCGCGAACCGGAACGTTTTCACTCGACAGTCCGGAACGGCGGCCCATGAGCCACGGACGGAACCCGCGGAGTCTCGACCACGCGAGAATCGCCAAGACCGGCTTCCTGGCCGGTCTCGGACTGTTCGCCGCCGGCGTGGTCGGCGAACTCGCCGGTCACTCGGTGGTGTCGTCGATGCCGGAGACGCTCGCCAGCGCCCTCCTGATACTGGAGGTGCTCGGCGTCGCCGTCGCCTTTTTTATGCCTCTCATCTTTGGCGCGGTACTCCCGCTGATGGAATGACCAATTCCGCCGGTCGTAATCCAGCGAACACTGCTCCGTGACGATTGGCCGTGGATATTCCGGACCCCGCCCTCCCCAGAACGTTCTGACATGGATACGGCCGGCAGTCTCATAGCGATTACTGTAACTATTTACCGGTACAACCGCATGACTGCGTGCGGTCGATCCGGTAATGACATACGGTAATCAGTATTAGGCCCCGATCTCGACCACGAAGTCGGACTGCAGCCACATGTCCGGCTGTTCCCGGTCGTAGATGACGACCTCGTCGTCCAGCGAGAGGTGTGCGTACCGGTCGGAGTCCAGCGGGGACTCCGGGGGGCGCTCCGAGGGGTCGGCGTTCTCCTGTGTGTTACTCATTCCCGACCGTTCGAAACCGACGGAACGGGTTAAGGGTTCGGCTAATAGTGGCGATACACGTATACCGTGTATTATGACGGTTAAACGCCCCGCGCATCTCGTGGGGCGTCGGGTCCCTCGAGGCGACGCTCGTCGTCGTCGGCGAGGCGCCGGGCGCCGGCGACCCCGAGGCCGACCGCTGGCAGGGCGGCAACCACACCGGAATGGCCTACACCTCCCGCCACAGCGGCCGCCGGATACGCGGCCTCTTCGAGCGCCTCGGCTACGACCCCGACGACCTATACTTCACCAATGCCGTCAAGTGCTTCCCGCTGGGCGAGGAAGGCTCGAACCGGGAACCGACGCCCGAGGAGCGGGTCAACTGCCGGCCGTACCTCCTATCGGAACTGGAGACGGTCGCGCCCGACTGCATCGTCCCGACGGGGCGGCACGCGACCGAGTCGCTGCTCTCGGCGACCGACCGGGAACTGGACGGGTTCCTCGAGAGCGTCCTCGACCCAATCGAGGCGGACGAACTGCCGCCCGTGTTGCCCATTCTCCACCCCTCCTACCAGGACGTCTGGATTTCGCGGCTCGGCTACGAGCCGGCGGAGTACGAGCGGGCGATAGAACGGGAACTCGAGTCGGTCGTGGGTGCGCCCTAGATTCTTTAGCGGGCCGTCCGTCCGTTCGCCATGAGCGAGGACTGCATCTTCTGTAGCATCGTCGACGGGGACATCCCCTCACGAACCGTCCACGAGGACGAGGCGGTCATGGCGTTCCTGGACGCGAACCCGCTGTCGGCCGGCCACACGCTCGTCGTTCCGAAGGCCCACCACCAGTTCGTGCGCGAGGTGCCCGCAGGTCTGTCGGCATCGGTGTTCGAGACGGTCCACGAGCTGGTGCCCCGAACCGAGGACGCCGTCGACGCCGACGGCCACACCATCGCGGTCAACGACGGCCCCGCCGCCGGCCAAGAGGTGCCGCACCTCCACGTCCACATCGTCCCGCGGTTCGAGGGCGACGGTGGCGGACCCATACACGCCATCGCGGGCGAGCGGCCGGACCTCTCAGACGGGGAAATGGACGAAATCGAGGCGTCGATCCGGGACTGAGCTAAACCGCCCGGAAGACGCGCACCGTGTCCCGTGCGCTCGGGTCCCGTAACAATTGTGCCATCCTCTCGTGGCCCCGACGTGGACTGTTGCCCTCGTTCTCGGCCGTCACGAGGAGGTCCCCCGTCGCGCGGACGACCTCCTCGAAGACCCACTCGTCGTCCGGGTGGACGTGCTGGAGGGTCTCCACGGAGTAGACGACGTCGAAGGCGTCGTCGGCAACGTCGGGGAGGAACTCCTCGATGGGGCCGACGCGGAAGGTCCCCGTCTCCGCGAGCGCCGGGTAGTGTTCGGCCATGACGTCGAAGGAGTCGTCGTTGATGTCGATGCCGGTGAGGTTCCCGAAGCCGCGGTCGTGGAGGTACGCGAGGTGTCGCCCGGAGCCACAGCCCAATTCGAGGATTTCGGCGTCCGAGGCGACGTAGTGGTCGAGGACGTCGCCGAGGGTCTCGCTCACCTCGTTCGGCCCGAGCTCGGCGTAGTAGTCGGGCGAGAACTCGCCGGATCGCTCCGCCCAACGCCGGTGGTTCTCGGCGGGGTCCATACCGGTTGCACGCCCTCCACAGTCAAATGGTATGCGTGTTCGGTCGACGGGAAGCGGCGGCGGGCCAACATCTTTTTATCCGAAAAGCGGTGCAAACATCCCATGTCCAACGACACGCTCGCGTTCGTCGGCGCCGCTGGCGGCGTCGGGACGACCCGACTGACGCTGGAGACCGCGGCGCTCCTGGCCCGCGACGGCCGCGACGTTGCGGTGCTGGACGCCGCCTACGCCACACAGGGGCTGGCCGACCACACCCCGGGCCGCATCGACCCGGACATGACCGTGCTCTGTCTCGAGGACCGGCCGCTGGAGGCGGGCCTCCTCGACCGCAGACTCGAGGCGGCCGGACGACTGGCGGTCTGTCCCGCGCGGGCGCCCTTCGAGCGCCTGGCCCGCGCGAAGACGCCCGAGGCCGCCGAGGCATTCGAGGACCGCATCGCCGAGGCCGGGCGGGCCTTCGACCACGTCCTCCTCGACGTCCCGCCGGTTGCGGCCAACCAGGCGGTCGCGGCCGTCTCGGCGGCCGACGCCGTGGCCGTCGTCGCCGACGCCGCTCGCGCGAGGGACGCCCTCCCCCGGGCCCGCGACAGGCTGGTCGATATCGGCGTTAACCCGACCGCGACCGTCGTCACCCGGACTGACGGCCATCCGGACGCCGACGCCGTGGTTCCGGCCCTCAAGGCCGAGGCGCCGGCCGTCGAAACCCAAACCGAGGCACGGGCGGTCGTCGGCGACGTGCTCGCGGCCACGATGGACATCTCGGTGGAGGGCGAGGAGTCGGGCGGCCTCCGCGAGCGGTTCCCGCTCTAAAGCAGGTCGTCGACGCTGCTCCGGGCGTCGGACAGCGGGTCGGCGTCCGTCCCGACGGAGAGAGCGTCGGCGACGACCGACTCGGCGCCGTCGAGCGGTTCGTGCGTGGCGACGTAGGCTCCGAGGGCGAACTCCCGGCGGCCGACGTTGGCCAGCGTTTCGGCCTCGCTCCGCGGAATCGCCCCGTCGAGCCAGTCGTTGACGACGTGCCGTGCGGTCGGCGTCAGTGGGTCGACCGGCTCGCCCAGCAGGTACAGCGCCTTCGCGGCCGTCGTCTCCGGCAGTTCCGCGACGGCGGCGGCGCGGCCGACGCTCGCTCCCTCCGCGTAGGCCTCCACGAGGGTCGCGGCCGCCCCGGCCCCGCAGGGCAACTCCGCCTCAAACGGCGCCAGCTGCTCGGCCAGCGACGCGCCGGTCCCGTCGGTCGTCGCGACCCCGCGGTCGCACTGCTCGGCGGTCACCTCCAGCCCCGCGGCGATGTCCGACAGCGTCATGTTCGGAACTGTTTGGCTCCTTATTAATTAAACCTTCCCAGAGATGAACGGATGTGGTAGATCATCCGACTCGGAACGTACCGGTTACCGGTACGCTCGGCCGGCCGAGAAGGCCTCGTTTCACGCTCGCTCGGTGTTTTTTCAAGTACCGTCCGGACCAACCTTCACACGTGATGAGCGCAGTGACACGACAAGCCTGCCCCGAGTGCGAGGGGCGGCTACGGCGCACCGACACCGAGACCGTCTGCAGCGAGTGCGGTCTCGTCATCGACGAGGACGCCATCGACCGCGGCCCGGAGTGGCGCTCCTTCGCCGACGACGCGACCGACCCCGAGCGGTGCGGGGGGCGCAAGCGGCGCCGGGTCGCCCGGATGCGGCGCCAGCACAAGCGCGCCCACATCGGCACGAAGCGGGAGCGCAACCAGGTGTACGGCTTCACCGAGATCCGGCGGCTGACGGGCCAGCTCGAACTCCCCGATAGCCTCCGGGAGCGTGCCTGCGTTCTCTTCGAGTCCGCACAGAACGAGAACCTGCTGCAGGGCCGCTCCATCGAGGGGTTCGCCGCGGCGGCCGTCTACGCCGTCTGCCGGACGGCCTCCGTCGCCCGGACGAGAGATGAGGTGGTGGCTGTCGCCGCCGCCACGGACGCCGAACTCGACGCCGCCTATGACGCGATGAACCGCACGCTGGGGCTGCCGACCGGCCCCATCGACCCCGAGGAGTACCTCGCGCGGTTCGCCTCGAGACTGGACGCCCCCAAAAAGACCGAGCGGCTGGCGCGGGAACTCGCCGAACGGGCCACCGACAGCGGCCTCGTGGCCGGCCGCAACCCCAGCGGGGTCGCCGCGGCCTGTCTGTACACCGCCGCCCGGGAGACCGGGGTTGACCTGACGCAGGCCGAGGTGAGCAACGTTGCCGGCGTCTCCGCCGTGACGGTCCGGAACTCCTACCGGGAACTCCGAGACTGACGCTACCAGTCGAGTCCCGCGAACACCCCCTCGCGGCACCCGGTCGGGCGCCTCTAGCGCTCCCGGCACCGTTTCGCGAACTGTTCCAGCTACTCACGGCCGGCGGTGGCCACCCGCGCGAGCGTCGCGGCGGGCACCGCGACCTCGTCGGCCCGCTCGCACAGCTCCTCGGGCGCGATGTCGACCCGCGACAGGAGCCGTCGGTCGCAGGCCAGCGCCGCCGCCAGTCGTTCGACCTCGGCGAGACCGCCGAGGGCCGCGACCGCCGCCGTCGCCGACCGGAGGTCGTCGGCCTCGGCGACCCGTTCCGCCGTGGCGACCCGCCGTCGCACCCGTTCGACCCACGCCTCGACGCCCTCCGGGAGTTCCTCGTTGAGCGGTTCGGCGTCGTCGAGCGTCACCGCCACCGTCTCGGGGTCGCTCGGCGTCGCGAACCCGAGACCCGACGGGCCGGGACCGACCCGGAGCGTCACGGCTCCATCCTCCCATCGCGTGTCGGTACCGTGGTCGCGGGGCGGCCACACCGGCCCGCCGGAGCGGACGTCGAGTCGCACGCGGTGGGGGCGGTCGGCGGCCACCCGGACCTCGACGAGCGCCACGCCGTCGGCCTCGACGGTCGCGGTCGAAACGGTCGGCATACCGTGATTGGCCGCCCCCTCCGTGATAAACTACAGCCGGACGACTGGCGTTCCGAGCCAGCTCTCGGCGCTCGCGGCGCCCTCGAAGCGCCGACACGCTAGCACGGGCGGGACCCGGAGCGTTCCGACTCGGACGGCCGCGAGCGCGGCGGTCACCGGCGCCGCCTCCGCGACGGTCGACGCCGCCGACCCCGGAACCGCCGGCACGACATCGTCGACGGCCGGTCGAATCGTCTCGACGAGCTCCGCCCGCGCGGTCCGCTTGAGGTTGTCGACCCGGTCCTGCAACCTCAGTCTGCGCTCCCGCTGGTCGCGGGCGGCCCGCGCCTGCCGTCGGGCCGCCTCGAGGCGCTCTCTGGCCGCGAGGTGCTCCGTCTCCACCTCCGACAGCTCCCGGACCGCCGCCTCGTACTCAGACTCGGACTCGGCGGCCGCTCCGTCGGCCACTTGGAGCCGTCCCCGCAGCGCGGCCACCCGCTCGCGCTGTCGCTCGAGGTCGGCCTCCGTCTCCGCGACCCGCCGCCGAGCCTCGGCCGGCGACGGGACCGGCGCCTCAATTCCCGCCAGTCGGTCCCGCGCTACGCGGAGTTCCCCGTCGACGCTCGTGGTCGCGCCGGTCGACCGCGCCGTCGCCGCCAGCAGGCGCCGCCGGTCCAGCGACATCCCGGGCGCGACGACGGCGACCTGATTGTAGAGGCTCACAGTTCCCGTCGTTTCAGCGCCGCCGGCGACGGATGCGACCGGCCGGCGGCGAACTTCTGGTAGGACACGTTCCGGTTCTCCCGCGCCTCATAGTCGGCCGCGGCCTCCCTGGTCGCCTCGGGGGCATCGCGGAACTCGTTGAACGGCTCAGTTCGCTCCAGTTGGACGTCATCGGGATGTTTCTCGCGGAGCCGCAGCGCCAGGAACGCGCCGTGTTCGGTCTCGGCGAGGAGCGCCACCCGTCCGAACCGCCGCACCACCGTCTCCTCGTGGGTCCGGCAGACGTTCCGCAGCGAGGTCCGCGCGCCCTTCGAGTACGTCACCACTAGCAGCATGCGATAATTTCTTGCGCTCTGGAATGTAAATTTAACGTCAGTCCAGGCGCTCGACGGTCGGTGTCTCGGCGCCGGTCAGCTCGCGGACCCGACGGCGGGCCGCCCGCTCGGAGTCCGCGAGCACGACCGCCCCGCTGTCGGCGCGGTAGGCCGCCAACTCGCCGTCGAACTCCGTTGCGAACGTCCGAACCGTCGCCCGCACCCGTTGCTCGCAGGCCTCGAGGTCGGCCTCACCGGCCTCGAGGTCCGCCAGCGCGTCCTCTATCTGCCGGAGTGCGGCGATACGGTCCATCAGACGGTCCGGAGGTGGTCGGTCTGTGGCTCGTACACGTCGCCCTTCTGCCGCAGTTTCTCGATCTCGTGTTCGGCCTTCGAGCGCTCCATACCCATCTCTTCGGCGCGGTCCAGCACCTCCTCGCGCGGCGCGCCCTCGTCGTACTCCTCCTCGACGTCGCTGATGAGCGTCTTGATGTTCTTGATGCGGTCGCGTTGGCTCTTGGACTGGCCCGTCTCGACGACGTCGGCGTCGAACTCGCCGGTCTCGGGGTCGACGCCGATGTCCTGGAGACACGACCGCACGATGTCGATGACCCGCTCGGCGTCCTCGGCCTCGACGGTGTCCGATAGCCGCATCCGGGCCGACGCCTCCGCCAGCCGCACCAGCGCCTCCAGCTTCCGCGCCGTCACCGGCACCGGGGCGTCCTCGCCCTGGCCCTCCGCCCGCATGTCGACGTAGAAGTCTCGTATCTCGCTTTTGGCCTCCTCGGTCATTGTCGGGTAGCAGTTCCGCTTGGCGTAGGCGACGTACTTCCGGAGCAACTCGGCGTCGATGGCCGGCTCCACCTCCTCGGTGACGTTGTCGACCTCCTCCTGGGTCACGTTCGAGGTGGCCGTGTTTTCCCGGTGGGTGTGCAACTCGCCCGCGTAGTTCGTGTTGATGATGTGCTCTGCGAGGTTCGCGTCCTCTTCCGTGTCGGGTTCGTCGGTGACCGTGAAGATGAGGTCGAACCGCGAGATGAGCGCCGGCTCCAGATCTATTTGTTCGCCGATGGGTTCGTACTGGTCGAAGCGGCCGTATTTCGGGTTTGCTGCCCCCAGTAATGAGCATCTGGCCTTAAGGGTAGCGTTGATCCCTGCCTTGGAGACGCTGATGGAGTTGTGCAGTACGACGCCCTGGCTGACGAACGTGTTCGTCGGCTCAACGGTCACGTCGTACACCCACTCGCAGGCGTCGTCGCCCGCGTTCGGAATCGTCTCGACCTCGCGGACGCGGTAGAACCGGAGGTCACACCGCTCTTCGAGGGCGTCGGCGCGGCGGTCGAACTCCTCGAGAGCACCGAGGACGGCTGTACGGGCGCGGTTAGCTAGGTCTGTCCGTCGTTCGGCGTCGTACCCTCCGTTCTCGGCGTAGCTGACGGAACTCGTTGTCTCGCCGTCGAGACGCTCCGCGAGTTGCCGGCACGACCAGCCGGCGGCGTCGCGAACCGTTGCGAGGTCGTCGGCGTCGCGCAACGCGGCTTCTATTTCGTCGACGCGTCCGCGGAGGGCGTCGAGCTCCGCCTCGACTGTCTCGACCTGGACGCCGTAGCCCTCGTCGAGGTGGGGCCGGAACCCGCCGGTGAGACGGAGGCCAAGCAACCTCCGGAGGTTCCGAATCTCCCGCGCGGCGCTCGTCGGCAGGACGTCGTGGTGGCGGGGCGTCTCATTGCTCCGCTCGGCGAACGCGACGGCCTCGCCGTGCCGGTCGTCGGCGGGGTCGACCACCCGCTCGACGAACCGTTCCGTCGAGTCGCCCATCACGTACACCTTCCACGAATCCTCGGCAGAGTCGTGGTGGATACGGGAAGCGACGCCGACCTTCGACAGCGCGTCGGCGTAATCACGGGACAGCCCCTCCGAGGCCGTCGAGAAGGACATCGCCTCGCTCTCGACGCCGCCGTCGCCGGCGAACGCGCCGACGAGGAACCGTCGGATTTCCTCCTCGGAGGCGCCGAGTACCCGCGCCGGAATCCGCTTGTCCCGGGCGGTGTGCATGACCTCGGGGACGTTCCGCTCGAACCAGCGGTACAGTTTGGTCGACACCCACCGCTTCGTCACGGTCCCGGCCCCGTCGGTCGTGTCGGTGCTCTCGACGCCGAACACCGACGTCATCAGGCGGTCCATCCGCTCCAGTAGCCGGCCGTCCTGGTTGGAGAACCCGATCTCGTGGGCCGACCCCGCATACGAGTGGCCCTCCGCGATCAAGAAGCCGAGGGCCTCTGCGAGGTCGCCGGACAGCGTCTCGGGCAGGTCCATGTCCTTCTCCTTGCCGACCTGCCGCTCGCCGTCGAGTTCGACCGCCGCACTCGAGTTCGGCAGTTTCCGCGGCGCCGGCACGAACGCGCCCTCCTCGATGTCGCGGGCCTCGACCGTGCCGACCTCGCCCCCATCGTCGACGAACATGGGGTGCTCGGGCGTCACGGTCACCTCTCGACCGTTCGAGAACGTCACGCGGACGAACTCCTCGGGCGCCTCGTGTCGGCTCACGCGGTCAACCGGGAACTTTCCCGTCTCGTTTTCCTCGAAATCGACCGAGTGGACGCCGACGCCGTCGACCGGCAGGATTTCGCAGTCGACGCCGTCGACGACCGCCTCCGGGGACGCCTCCATCCGTCCGTCAACGAACTCGCCGATTTCGACCCGTCTGCCGTCCGAGAGCAGGATCTCCGTGTCTGGGTGGTAGGACTGCTGTTCGAGCCCCTCGTGGAGGGCGCTTCGGTCCGACGAATCCATCTTATCTAGCTCGTCGACTGCCGCGATACCCTGGTCGGCTAACACCAGGGCCCCGGCCTCTAGCGTCCACTGCTGCCCGTCGCCGAAGTCGTCTCTAACAGCGGCAGCGGTAAGTCCTGCGGCGGATGAACCCTTGCCCGAGGTGTAGACGGAGCGAGGGGCGAGGTTGCGGATGTACTGCAGTAGCTGTGAGTTGTGCGAGATAACGTTGTTCGAGAGGTACGTGTGTGTTCCTTCGACTTCGATGTCGTACACCCACTCGTAGTCCGGACTGACGGTCTCGATTGATTCGATTCGGTCCCAGCCGGCGTCTCCCTCTACGAGCGAACGGATGCGATCTATGTCGTCCCTCATCGAGAGGGCTGCGTCTATTCGGTCCGTAATGATGTCTTCAGCAGCAGAAATGCATCCGCCGTCGGGGACGACCTCGTTTCGTTCGTAGTAACTGACCGCT
>PXSE01000059.1 GCA_003022905.1 Halobacteriales archaeon QS_9_68_42 | reverse complement strand
TGTCATAGTTGTTGACTGCTATCGGTCGGCGACCGTACCTCGCACGCGGTGGGGCACCGCAGTCAGCCCGACACCGGCACGCCGTACTGTCACCATGGGCAGGGGTACGTCACGAACAACTGGTGCTCAGTATAAATGCTTTGTGGGGTCACCCGAGGCGTGACAACGTTTCACGGCCCCGAAAACGGCCGGTAGACGGCTTTTGGTACGGCGTCGCACACCCGTCTGACGGGCGACGAACACGTATAAAGAGGCGGCAAACAATCAGGCCAAGAGGTGACAAGCAATCGGGGACAACTGGGTTCTCCTCGCGCCCGCACGCGCGACTACTCGGACTTCTCTACCCGGTGACTATCTCTACCTCGTGGCCGTCGGGGTCCCTGGTGAACGCGTACCGGTCGTCACAGGATGCGGGGTCTCGGTAATCGGTCGCCTCCCGCATCATCAGGGTTTCCCAGGCGTCGTGGAGGTCCGAACACCGGACCGCCAGGTGGCCCCACACGTCGCCCATCTCGTAGTTCCGGCCGTCGTAGTTGTAGGTCAGCTCGACGGCCATCGCCTCCTCGGCGGCGCCCTCGGGCTTGATGAAGTAGTTGGCGAAGCTGTCGGCCTCCCAGCGGCCCGTGTGCTCGTACTCGAACTTGCGGGTCCAGAAGCCCAGTGCCTCGTCGGCGTCCTCGACGCGGACCATCGTGTGGTCCAGCGACCACCGGGCGCCGTGGTCGCGCTCGACGATCTCGATTTCGTGGCCGTCGGGGTCCGTCACGAACGCGTAGCCCGGGTTCTCCTCGGGCGGTCGGTAGTCCTCGACGCCCTCGTCCATCAGCTCGTAGTACGCCTCCTCAACGTCCTCGACTCGGACGGCGATGTGACCCCACGCGTCGCCCATCGTGTACTCCCGGCCGTCGTGGTTGTAGGTCAGCTCCAGAAGTGCGCCCTCCTCGTGGACATCCGCCGGCCCGAGGAACACGTTCGTGAACGTGTCGGCCTCCCAGCGGCCCTTCTCCTCGTAATCGAGGTGGGTCCCGTACCAGTCCAGCGACTCCTCGAGATCGTACACGCGCATCATCGTGTGGTCCAGCGTCGCGTCCATGTCCGGACGGTGGGACGCCGGGTACGAAAAGGCTGGCAACGGCGTACCGGGATGGAGGGAAACAATTTTTATGGATTCTGGTCGACGCGGAGATATGGCCCTCCGGAGACGGACCCTATTGACGACCGCTGCCGCGGTGCCGCTCGCCGCGGCCGCCGGGTGTACCGACGGGTTCGGGATCGGCGACGACGCGGATGCCAGGGACCCACCGGAGTACGCCAGATGGGTGCCCGCCCGCTCGACCGACGGCGAGGAGACGCTGTACGTGTACTTCGACGTGTCCCGGTTGAGCGACCTCCAGGACTTTCGGGAGGATCTGCCGACCGGGGACGATCCGTCCGGGGAGACACCGAATGCCGGCCGGGAGGAGAACGTCGACGCCCTGGTCGGTGTCCCCGCCTTCGGCGCGGTGTTCGTCGGATTCGCGCTCGGCCTCCAGCTCGGCCTCTATGGGTTCGTCGGCGAACTCCTCGCGGAATCTCTGGGCGTCGGCGGTGGACCGAACGTTGGTGACGAGACCGGCGGCGAGGGGTCGCCGACCGACGAAAGCGACTCGGAACTCGGTACCGTCGAGACGATGCTGTTCACCGGTGAGACGACCGTCCTCGAAGGGTCGTTCGACCTCGAGGCTATCGACAACGCCGCAGAGCGGTTCGAGCGGAGCGGCGAACACCGGGGAACCCGCATCTACGAGGGGACCGGCGACTCCACGTTGATGAGCACCGACGGCCTGGCGTTTGCGGCCCGCGGGGGCATCCGCCGACGAGGAGAGCGCACGGCCCTCCGTCGAGAGAGCCCTCGACGTGGAGGCCGGCGAGGAGGACCGGTTCGCCGACCGCAACGACGACGCCGAGTGGACACTTGGCAGGGCCGGGGACGGCCATCTCGCCGTCGGGTTCTGGGGTGACAGCGGTGGGGAGTCGGACTCCGACGACGAGTCCGACGCCGACGACGGGTTCGAGGACCCGGGCTTCGACAGCGGCTTGGATGAGACGGAATCACTCGGTGACGCCCGCGGCGAGGTGTACTCGCTGGCTCTCGCCGAGACCGAACTGACCGGCGAGATGGCGGCGGTCTATCCGGAGGAGGAAACGCCCGACCGCGAGGAGGTCGAGCGCCACGTCGGTAACACCGCTGACGAACAGGAGGTCGAGGTCGACGACACCCGCGTCTCGGTTACCGGCACCTGGAGCGTCGAACTTTAGAGCGGCCCGAGACCCCGCTCGCGGGCCAGCGGCCAGTATAACCACCACGCTACTGTCCACGTCGCCAGCGCCCCGACCGGCAGCACCGTCGCGGGACTCATCCCGTACACCCGATAGAGGCCGTAAGCGACGTGAGCGTGCGAGAGGCCAGCGAAGACGAGCAGGCCGCCGGTTAAACGTGGGTCTTCGAACGACTGGAGACCGCCAGCCGCGCTCGCAAGCGCGCCTGCGTACAGCACGGCCCCGGCGGGCCACGCCTGCAACCGCCTGGGGAGGCGGCCGGTGTAGACGAAGAGGTAGTCGTAGAGGTTCACGAGCGTCGGCGGGTTCGTGTTCACGAGGCCGAACCCGAACACGAGACTCGCCTCGCCCTCGAAGACGACGACCGTCCACGGCAGGAGACCGAGAAGCACGACCGCGGCGAGCCGTCGCCCGGGGGATGACCCGTCGTCCATCCTGCGGGTCTACGTGCCGCCGGCACTTGCGTACTGCGGTTCAACGGCGAGGACGGGTGGCGACCACGGAAGACCTATTACCGTCTCCGCTGAGGAAAAACGTATGAGAAGGCGACAGTTCGTCGCGACCGCCGTGACCCTCCCGGCAGTCGGAATCGCGGGCTGTCCCGACGGAAGCCCCGGCGAAGGGACAGACAACCCGCCGCGAGCGTACGCACGGTGGCTCCCCGCTTCGCCACTGGGCGGCTCGGCGGACGCGGTCACGTACGTCCACGAGGACTGGTCCGACGGGCCGCTCGGGGCGGACCTGGAGGCGTTCACCGCCTGGGAGTCCCGCGGCTACGAACTATCGAACCCGGAGACGTACGACGGCGACCGCCTAATTGCCGTCCCGTTCGGCGGGTTCTTCAGGCTGCTGTTCGGCGTCACGGACCGCTACGGCGCCTACCCCTTCTACACGGACCTGCGGTCCGGGCCCGAGGACTCGACCGCCGTCGGCGAAACCACGGCCGTCCTCCGGGTGGCCGCCGCCACGGTCTATCGCGGGAGCTACGACACCGACGAGTTGGCCGGGCGAGCGAACAACTTCGAGGCGGTCGACACCCGCGGGGAGTTCACCCTCTACGAGCGGCCCGCCGGGGCCGACGACGACCGCGACACGCCGACCCCCGGGCCCGACGAACCGGAGGTAGGGGCGCTGGCGTTCGCCGCCGGCGAGAGTGCCGTCGTGGTGCCCGAGGTGACCGTCGATGACCCGCTGGGCCGCGTCGAGGCACGACCCCGGCGAGCGGCCCTACCAGGTCCCCGAGACGGTCGGCGACGTCGGTCCGACGACGGCCGAAATCTACGCCCTCGGCAGCGACGACTCGGCGGTGACCAGTCGGCTCGCTGCCACCTATCGGGAGGGCGAGCGGCCCGCGAGCGACGCGATAGCGCCGGCGGCCGGCCACACCGCCGACGAGCGCGACGTCGAGACGACGGAGCGCCGTCTCGAGGTGACGGCGGCCTGGCAAGCGGGAACTGCCGGGGAGTGACACCGCCGTCGGGAGTGACCCGCCTTACTTCCGGGCGACGATGCGGAGAACGTCCTCGTCTTCGAGTTCGTGGTCGCGGCCGACCTGCTGTTCGTCGTGTTTCGCCGAGGGGCCGGTGACGCGGGCGAACCGGAACCGCTGGTCGAAGCTCCCGCCGAGCTTCTCGAGGGCGTTCTCCACGGTTGCGCCCTCGGTGAGGACCAGTGGCTCCTCGCGGTCGACCCCGCGGCCCGGCTTGTCCATGTAGACGCGCATGAGGCCGAGTTCGTCCCAGATGGTCTCCTTTAGCGAGCCGAGGCCGCGCTCGGCCTCGGCGCTGATGAACACGGCCTCCTCGGGGTCGATATCGTGGGCATGGAGGTTCTCTTCGACGGTCTCGAGGTAGTCCGGTTCGATGAGGTCGACCTTGTTGACGGCGACCGCGGAGGGGAGGTACTCTCGATTGTCCTGCAGGGCGTCGACCAGCTGGTCGATGGTGAGGTCCTTCCGGATGGTCACGTCGGCGTTGATGTAGTCGTACTGTCGGAGTACTTCCATGATCGTCTCGTCGTCGAGGCTCACCCGGTCGGAGGTGGTGAGGTTGATGCCGCCCTTGTGCTTCTTGCGAACGTTGACCTGGACGGGCTCGGTGTCCAGCCGAACCTTATTCTTGTACAGTTCCTCGTCGAGCCGCTCGTACTGGTCGATCTCGAACGCCGACAGCACGAACAGCACGAGGTCGGCGGTCCGGACGACCGACAGGACGGCCCGGCCGCCGCCGCGGTTCTCGGCGGCGCCCTCGATGAGCCCCGGCACGTCGAGCAGCTGGATGTTGGCACCGTTGTACTCGAGCATACCGGGGTTGACGTCCAGGGTGGTGAACTCGTAGGAGCCGACCTCGCTTTCGGCGTTGGTGAGGGCGTTGAGGAGCGTCGACTTGCCGACCGACGGGAAGCCGACCAGCGCGACGGTGGCGTCGCCGTGCTTCTCGACGGCGTAGCCGCCACCGCCGCTGCCGGAGGACTGCCGGCGCTCGAGCTCCTCTTTCTTCTCGGAGAGCTTCGCCTTCAGCCGACCGATGTGCTTCTCGGTCGACTTGTTGTACGGGGTCTCGGCGATTTCCTGCTCGAGCGCCTCGATCTCCTCTTCGAGCCCCATTGGGAGAGTGCAGTTCCCCAACCCGAAAAAGCCGTTCGGTTACCATCGGACCGGAAACGCCGGGGTTATTTTATCCGGCCCGGTAGCCTGGGGGTATGGAGGGAAAAAAGCGGCTCGCCTACAGCCTCCTCTGTGCGGGCGTGGCATTCGTCGGCGTCTTCCACTTCATTCTCTCGTCGGTCTACGGCTACGGCCTCCGGCAGGTGAGCGCGCTGCTTGTCGCGGCGGCGCTGTTCGGCCTCCTCCTGGTCAATGCCTGACCGTTCACGCGCCGACGAGCCTTTTTCAACAGATTAATGCACGAATCCGACTACCGTTCGCTCGATGTCGGACCCCTCGACCTTCCGGGACAGCACGCAGATAGTCCTCCCCCGGGCGACCCTCGAGGGGCTGGCGACCGACGTCGAGTCGGAGTTCGCCGTCACCGTCCACCACGAGGGCGACGCCGCCCGCATCATCGGAAGCCCGGTCGTCATCAAGAAGGTCGGCGAGCACCTGGCCAGGAACGGCGTCTCGCTGCCGTGATGGGGCCGGCTACCACGGCGACCCGAATCGACAACGCTTAAAGCCGCGGCGACAGTTCGTTTCGGTATGGCTGGAACCATCGAGGTACTCGTCCCCGGCGGGCAGGCCGACCCGGGGCCGCCGCTCGGTCCCGAGCTCGGTCCGACGCCGGTCGACGTACAGGCGGTCGTCAGCGAGATCAACTCCCAGACGGAGGCCTTCGACGGCACCGAAGTGCCCGTCACCGTCGAGTACGAGGACGACGGCTCCTTCGAGATCGACGTCGGCGTCCCGCCGACCGCGGCGCTCATCAAGGACGAACTCGGCTTCGAGACCGGCTCCGGCGAGCCCGACGAGGAGTTCGTCGCCGACATGTCCGCCGAGCAGCTGAAGACCGTCGCCGAGCAGAAGCTCCCGGACCTGCTGGGCTACGACATCCGCAACGCCGCAAAGGAGGTCGCCGGCACCTGCGTCTCGCTAGGCGTCACCGTCGAGGGCGAGGACGCCCGCACGTTCGACCGGCGGCTGGAGAACGGCGAGTTCGACGGGGTCTTCGCTGAGGCGGAGCCCGTGGCGTAGCCGAAGCGAAGGCTCGGGACGCGAGCGGCCCGGTGTCTTTGACGAGGCTGAAGCGGCGGCATAGGCCGAGTCGAAGGCTCGAAAAGACGAACGGAGTGAGTTTTTTGACGCGTTTGCTGAGGCGGAGCCGAAGCGACGGCTCGGGTCTGACAGCTGGAGGGGTCCATCTCGTCCGCGGCGGCGACCGAAGCCGACGCGGCGCCTACCGTCCACCATCGTCTCGAAGCCCACGGGCCGGTCCAGTAGCCAGCGAGTCGAAGAGCGGCCTGCGCTGGGGCCTGCCCCGTCCGGCTCTTGAGGGTGCTATCGGCGTCGACCACGTGGGGTTCCGTTAGCTACTCACCGGTCCGGATCGTACGGCCGGACGTGACCGACGCATCCGAGGAACCGGTCGTGCTGTTCGACGGGGTGTGTACCCTCTGTGCCGGGTCGCTGCCGTGGTTGCTTCGGATGGACCGCCGCGACAGGCTCCGGTTCGGGACGCTCCAGTCCGAGCGGGCCGCCGAACTGCTGATTTCCTGTGGACTCTCCGCGGACTACGACGAGAGCATGGTTGTCATCGATGACGGGACGGCCCACACGGAGTCCGACGCGGTCGTCCGGCTGGCGTGGCTGCTCGGGTTCCCGTGGGCGGTAGGTGCCGTCGCCGCTCTTGTCCCGAGTTCCCTCCGGGACCGACTCTATCGGTGGATTGCGAACAACCGGTACGACTGGTTCGGGAAGCGCGACACCTGTCTCTCCCCGGACGAGGAGCTACGGGCCCAGTTCATCGACAACGGCGTCGCGCCTGACGGCAGCGATTGACCGAGCCGTCGAACCCCGGCAAACGGCGTCGCGGCGGTTCGACGCGCTTAAGTACGTCATCCTCCTCGCTCGAAACGAGACAGGCTACGCCTGTTTCACACCGTAGGAGCCCTCGTGGCAACAACTACGGAGGTGAACGATGGCAGATTCGATAGAGGACGCAGTATCTCGCGCACTAGAGGAGGCCCCCGAGCGGAACTTCAGTGAGACGGTGGACCTCGCTATCAACCTGCGCGATCTAGATTTAGACGACCCCAACAACCGGGTGGACGAGAGCATCGTCCTACCGTCGGGTACGGGCCAGGACACGCGCATCGTCGTCTTCGCCGAGGGCGAGACCGCCCTCCGTGCGGAGGACGTCGCGGACGAGGTGCTCGACGGCGACGATCTCGAGGACCTCGACGACGACGATGACGCGGCGAAGGACCTCGCCGACGACACGGACTTCTTCATTGCAGAGGCCAACATGATGCAGGACATCGGCCGGTACCTCGGGACCGTGCTCGGTCCCCGGGGGAAGATGCCGACGCCGCTACAGCCCGACGACGACGTCGTCGAGACGGTCAGCCGGATGAAGAACACCGTCCAGGTGCGCTCCCGCGACCGGCGGACGTTCCACACCCGCGTGGGCGCTGAGGACATGTCGGCCGACGACATCTCGGACAACATCGACGTCATCATGCGTCGGCTGTTCACGGACCTCGAGAAGGGCCCGCAGAACATCGACGCGGTGTACGTCAAGACGACAATGGGTCCGGCCGTGGAGGTGCCCGCATGAGCGCCGAATCCGAGCGCAAGACCGAGACGATTCCCCAGTGGAAGCGCGAGGAGGTCGACGACGTCGTCGAGTTCCTCGAGCGGTACGACTCCATCGGGGTCGTCGACGTCACGGGCATCCCGAGCCGACAGCTCCAAGACATGCGGCGCGAGCTGTACGGCACCGCCGCCCTGCGCATCTCCCGGAACACGCTCATCCAGCGCGCCCTCGATGAGGTCGAGGGCCTGGAGGACCTCGTCGAGCACGTCTCCGGGCAGGTCGGCCTCCTCGGCACGAACGACAACCCCTTCGGGCTGTACCAGCAGTTGGAGGCCTCGAAGACGCCGGCGCCCATCAACGCGGGCGAGGTCGCCCCGAACGACATCGTCATCCCGGAGGGTGACACCGGCATCGACCCCGGGCCGTTCGTCGGCGACCTGCAGTCGGTCGGCGCCAACGCCCGCATCGAGGGCGGCTCCATCAAGGTCGTCGAGGACTCCACCGTCCTCGAGACCGGCGAGGAGGTCTCAGCTGACCTGGCGAACGTGCTGGGCGAACTCGGCATCGAGCCCAAGGAGGTCGGTCTGGACCTCCGGAGCGTGTTCTCGGAGGGCGTGCTGTTCGCCCCCGAGGAGCTGGACATCGACGTCGAGGCCTACCGGACGGACGTCGAATCCGCCGCGGCCGGGGCCCGGAACCTCTCAATCAACGCCGAGTACCCGACGGCGCGGACGGCGCCCTCGCTGCTCGCGGAGGCCGCGGGCGACGCCAAGGCGGTCGGCGTCTCGGCGGCCGTTGAGAGCCCCGACCTGGCCGACGACCTGGTCTCGAAGGCGGACGCTCAGGTGCGCGCGCTGGCGGCGGCCATCGACGACGAGGAGGCCCTGCCGGAGGAGCTCCGCGGCGTCGAGGCCCCGGCGGCCGGCGCCGAGGCCGAGGCCGAGCCGGAGCCCGAGGCCGACGAGGACGACGAGGAATCGAGCGACGAAGAACCTGCCGAGGAAACCGCTGACGACGCCGACGACGAAGACGGCGGCGACGGCGGCGACGCCCTCGGCGACATGTTCGGGTGACCACCAATGGAATACGTTTACGCAGCACTCATCCTGCACGAGACCGACGAAGAGATCAACGAAGCAAACCTGACGGACGTCCTCGAGGCGGCCGGCATCGATGTCGAGGAGTCCCGCGTCAAGGCGCTCGTCGCCGCGCTGGAGGACGTCGACGTCGAGGAGGCCATCGACACGGCCGCGGCCGTCCCCGCCGGGGGCGGTGGCGGCGGTGCCGCGGCCAGCGCGGCCGAGGCCGAAGAGGAGGAGGCCGAGGAGGCCGACGAAGAGGCCGACGAAGAGGAAGCGGAAGCCGACGACGGCGACGACAACGAAGGCGGCGACGGCGGCGAAGGCCTCGGCGAACTGTTCGGCTGACGACGACACACCTTCCTCTTTCTTTTGCGGCCCGGAAGCGGCGGCTCCACGCGGGCGACCCGACCCGGAGGTTCAAGTACGATACCGGGGGTAACCGCCCCCGACGGATGCTCGGAGCCGGCACCCTCCTCGCGTTCGCCTTCGTCGCCGGAGGCATCGCTCTCGGGACGGCAAGCGGCCTGCTGCCGGGCCTGCACGCCAACAACATGGCGTTCCTCCTTGCCGGGGTCGCTCCATCGGTCCCGGGACCGCCGCTGTACATTGCGATGGCGATGCTGTCGGCGGGCGTCGTCCATACGTTCCTAGACATCGTGCCGTCGCTCGCGCTCGGCGTCCCGGACCCCTCGATGGCGGCCGTCGCGCTCCCGGGACACCGACTGGTGCTCGAGGGCCGCGGCCGGGAGGCGCTACGGCTCTCGGCGCTCGGCAGCGGCGGCGCCGTCCTCCTTGCAGTGCCGCTGGCCGTGCCCGTGACCCGGCTGATGGTCGCCGCGTGGCCGGCGATACGAGCGAACCTCGGGGTGATTCTCCTCTGCATCGCGGCGCTACTCGTGCTCACCGAGGGGACGCCCTCCTCGATGCTCGGGGCCATCGTCTCGCTGGTTGCGAGCGGGCTGCTCGGGGTCGCGGCGCTTGACCTCGACCCGGAGGCGCCGCTCTCGGCCGGCGGGATGCTCGCGCCGCTGTTCGCCGGCCTGTTCGGGGCGCCGGTGCTCGTCGACGCCATCGGCGGCGGTGGCATTCCCTCCCAAGGCGACACGGCCGTCGCCGTCTCGAGACCGGAACTCGCGGGACTGACCGGCGTCGGCGCCGTCGCCGGCGCCGTCGTCGGCTACGTGCCCGCTGTCTCGAGCGCCATCGCCGCGACCGGAGCCCTGTTCGCCGTTCCCGGCCGGTACGGGGCCAGGGGGTTCGTCGTCGCCACCTCCGGCGTCAACACCTCGAACGCGATCTTCGCGTTGTTCGCGCTGATCGCGCTCGGGTCCCCCCGGACGGGCGTCCTGATGGCCGTCAGCTCGGTCGGGGCGCCGCTGTCGCTGCCGCACCTGCTCGCGGCCGCCGCGCTCGCCGCGGCCGCCGGCTTCCTGCTTGTGGTCACCGTCGGCGACCGGTATCTCGCCGCCGTCGGCCGGGTCGATGCGACGCTGCTCTCGGTCGGGATACTCGCGGGACTGGCCGCCCTGTCGTACCTGTTCGCCGGGCCATCAGGCGTCATCGCGTATCTTGCGGCGGGGGTAGTCGGCCTCGTCCCCGCCCGGTTCCGCGCCCGCCGCGCCGCCCTGATGGGGGTGCTGTTCGGGCCGCTACTCGTCAGCTAATCGGACGAGACGGTCGACGCCGGCGAGCAGGCGGCCGACGTCGTCGCGTTCGTCGATGTCGAAGGGGGACGGGCCGCCGTTCATGAAGGCCACCGCCGCCGCCTCGAGTACGAGCCAGTACCGGAGCCGGCGGACCGCGACGCTGAACTGGGAGGGGGGAGCCGCCGGACCCCCGGCGCTTCGGCTATCCGGTCGCGACGAGTTCTCGAAGAGCGCGCGCTCCAGCCGGAACTCCGGAGCGCGGCGAACGCCGACCCGGGGCTGTGCTCGACGCCCTTGTACCATCTTGACGCGGAGCTGGTCACCGCGACCGACCGCTGTGTGGCGATTCGAGTCGACAGCGACCTCGTGGGGCCGGTGACGGGCGCCGCGACGCTGCCGCTGTCGACCTGTGCCGGCGCGCGCGTCGAGAACGCCGAGGTAGTGTGGCGGCAACGCTCAGGACGTCCGGGTCGCTTTTGAGGTTCCGGCCGGCGGAACGCTGGAGATGACGGCCCGCTGCGTCTCGAACAAGGGGGGTTTCGCCGAACCGTTAATCCCTCGTTAAAGGCTTCTTCAGGATTTCTTACGGTGTTCTTCGCTCGATTCCCTCCGGGTTATTTATACTCGATGAGGATACAGTACGGGGTATGCACAACCAAGTGGTGACGGGTGAATGAGCTATCAGACTGAGGGCGAGAGCCGGGGGCCGTCCGTCGAGACGCTGATCGGACAGTTGCGGACCAACACGACGGCCGAGGCCGACACGGAAGACGACCCGGCGGCCGAGACGGCGGCCCTCGTTGCGGAGACCGCCGGCGCGCTCTACGACGAGAAGGCCCTCGACATCGACGACGGCTTGGTGAAGGAGTCGCTTCCCGAACTGTTCATGTTGCTCGTCGGCCTCCGCGAAAGCGACACCCATGGCAAGGGCGTCATGAAGGACATAAACCGGTTCTTCGGGACGCGGCTCAGCCCCGGGACTGTCTACCCGACGCTGCACGAACTGGACGAGGAGGGGGTCCTCGAGATGCGGGAACTCGTCCGGACGAAGGAGTACTTCGTCGACGACGAGGCGGCCGTCGAGGAGCGCCTCGAGGCGGCGATGAAGCAGCACCTGACGCTCGGGTTCGTCTTCCAGCGGGCTCTCGAGGAACTCGAACAGCAGGAGTAGCGGCCATCGAGGGGATGCACTGACGCGCGCCGCGGCGGTGCGGGTTTCCGGTCGAGCGGGGCGACGGCAAGCGACAGCAATTGTTCGACGGGACGACGCGGCGCCACGGCGGGCCCGGGTGGGATCGGCCGGCGACCCTCACCGCCCGGTGGCCTGCGAGAACACCCCAAGGTAGTCCAACAGCAGTCGCGGCGTGAGGAACCGCTCGCGGACCCGCTGGCGGCCACGGGAGCCGAACTGTCGGCGCATCGCGTCGTCCGATAGCAGTTCGGTAATGCTGTCGGCAGTCGCGTCAACGTCCGCCGGGTCGTTCAGGAAGCCGCTGACGCCGTCCTCGACCTGCAATGGGATGCCGCCGACGTCGGTCCCGACGACCGGCGTCTCCTTCCACAGCGCCTCCGAAACGGTCAGCGCAAAGCCCTCTCGGAGCGACTTCTGGAGCACCACGTCGGCGCCCCGCTGGATGGCGTTGATGCCGGCGTCGGGGAGGTCCGTCAGGAGGTGAACGTCCGAGTCGTCGTCGGTGGCGGCCTCGACCTCCCGATACACCTCCTTCCCCTGGGGGTCGTCGTCCGGCATCGCTCCGACCAGGGTGAGCTGGGCCTCGGGGACGGACACCGTCGCCTCGCGGTAGGCCTCGACGACCCCGAGCGGGTCTTTCCAGGGGTCGAACCGCGAGACCTGGGCGACGAGCGGCCGGTCGGCATCGAAGGGGTACCGGTCGAAGTCGGCGGCGGCGGCCTCGCCCGAGAGTTCCGCGAGCGGGCGGTTCTTCTCCGCCAGCGGGTCGATGGCGGGGTGGACGACGTCCGTCTCGACGCCCTCGACCCCGGCGGCGTACTCCGGGAGGGTGAAGATTGCGCGGTCGATGGGGTCGAGGTACGAGGTCACGAACTCGAGGTACGGCGTCGTCGCATCCGTCAGGTCAATGTGACATCGCCAGACCAGCGCAGTCTCCGGAAACCGCTCGGCCAGCGCCGGCGCCATCCCCAGTGACTGGGGGTCGTGTAGCACGACGGCATCGTAGTCGGGCAGGTCGGCCTCGGCGTTCGCCTCGGTCACCGACCGGTAGGTGTCCCGCATCGAGTCGGTCAGTTCGCCGGCTTCCCCCTGCAGGCCGTTGTGGACCGCCTTCGTCACGTCGAAGAACGACTCCGGGGCCTCCATGACGAGCCAGTCCGTCTCGACGCCGGCGTCGTTCAACAATGGGACGAGCGAGTCGAGTATCTCCGCGACCCCGCCGCCGCTGGCCGTCGAGTTGACGTGGGCGACCCGGAGGTCGTCCAGTCCGGCCGCCGTCTCCCGTATCTCCCGTCGGCGGCCGTCGTCCAGGTACGCGTCGTACTCGTCGACACGCAGGTCGTCAGTCGCTCGGTGGTGCATGCTGACTCCTGTGGGACCTGTTCACGACCAACTCGGATTATCGTTTGGTTAGCGGGACCACTCACTCGGTCGGCGGTCAGAGGTCGTAGGTCGGGCCGTCGTCGGTGTCCTGAACCTCGACGCCGAGCGCATCGAGGTCGTCCCGCAACTGGTCGGCCCGCTCGTAGTTGCCTGCCGCGCGCTCCTCCTCGCGCACGTCGAGGACGAGCTCGACCAGCTCGCCGGCGAGGGTCGCCGTCCCCTCGGTCGCCCCCTCGAAGTCGAGCCCGAGCACGCCCTCGCCGAGGTCCTCGAAGGCCTCGACCGTTTCCCGGAGGCCGCGATAGTCGTAAACGTCGGCGTCGTCGAGGTAGCCGTTGACCGCGCCGGCGAGGTCGAACAGCGCCGCCAGCGCCTCCCGCGTGTTGAAGTCGTCGTTCATCGCGTCGGCGAACGCCTCGCGGGCCTCGGCGGCCCGCTCTTCGAGTTCCGACTCCACCTTGGTGTGGGCGTCGGCGGAGTCGGCGGCCGCGGCGGCCCGCTCGTGGGCCGTCTCCAGCCGTTCCCACCGCTCGATGGCCTCCTCGATTGCGGCCTCGCTGTACGTCTGCGTCGAGTTGTACGACGCCGACAGGAAGAACATCCGCAGGGCGTTGGTACCGAACCGGTCGACGGCCTCCCGGACCGGGATGAAGTTGCCGAGGCTCGAGGACATCTTCTCGTCGCCCATCCGGAAGAGGTCGGCGTGGAGCCAGTAGCGGGCGAACGCCTCGCCGGTGGCCGCCTCGCTCTGGGCGATCTCGTTTTCGTGGTGGGGGAACACCAGGTCGCGGCCGCCCATGTGGATGTCCAGCGTCTCGTCGAGGTGGGTCATCGACATCGCCGAACACTCGACGTGCCACCCGGGCCGGCCCTCGCCCCACGGCGAGTCCCACGTCTCGCCGGTCGGTGCGTCGACGGCGTACTCGGCGTCGTCGCGGCGGTGCTCCGCGACCGCCGGCTCGTCGACGCCGCCGGCCTTCCACAGCGCGAAGTCCGCCGGGTTGCGTTTCTCGGCACGCTCGTCGTCCGCCCCCTGGGCCTCGACGTCCTCAAGGCGCTGGTTCGAGAGCTTTCCGTACTCGGGGAACTCCGTGACGTCGAAGTACACAGAGCCGTTGGACTCGTAGGCGTAGCCCTCCCCGAGGAGCGTCTCGACGAGGTCGATTATCTCGGGGACGTGCTCGGAGACGCGGGGGTACACCTCCGCGCGCTCGAGGTTCAGCGCGCGCATGTCGCTCAGGAGGCGGTCGGTGAACCGGGTCGCCACCTCGCGTTCGTCGTCGCCGAGCGTCTCCCCGTCGGTCCGCTCGCCGACCCGGGCGGTTATCTTCTCGTTGATGTCGGTGACGTTCTCAACGTGGCGGACGCCGTAGCCGAGGTGCTCGAGCCACCGGTGGATGGTGTCGACGTGGACCCAGGTCCGGGCGTGGCCGAGATGGGCGTGGTCCGAGACCGTCAGCCCGCAGTAGTACAGCAGAACATCGTCGGGGTCGGCCGGCTCGAACTCCTCGCGTTCGCCCGAGAGCGTGTTCAGAACGCGGAGCGTCATTGTCGGAGGCTGGCCCGGCGGCGGTTTCAATCCGTCGCTT
>PXSE01000058.1 GCA_003022905.1 Halobacteriales archaeon QS_9_68_42 | reverse complement strand
CGGCTACTGCCAGGTCCACGAGCGGTTCACCCGGTCCCACGTCGAGTCGTTCCGCGAGGCCCATCCCGACGGCAACGTCATCGTCCACCCCGAGTGCCGGCGGGAGGTCGTCGAGGCCGCCGACGTGGCGGGGTCGACCTCGACCATCTGCGAAACCGTCGAGAACGCCGACCCCGGCGAGACGTGGGCTATCGGCACGGAAATCCACCTCACCAACCACCTCCAGCGGTGGCACCCCGAAGTGGAGGTACTGCCGCTGTGCGGCGACGCCTGCATGGACTGCAACGCGATGCGGCAAGTCGACCCCAACTACCTGACGTGGGTGCTCGAGGAACTGGCCGACGGAAACGAGCGCAACGTCGTCGAGGTCGACCCCCGCGAGAAGGAGCTCGCCGGGCTGGCGCTTGAGCGGATGCTGGAGGTGTGACCGTGGTCGAGAAGCGAACGACGAACCTGCTGGTCGTCGGCAGTGGCATCGCCGGCTGTGCGGCTGCGCTGGCGGGCGTCCGGGTGGGCGCCGACGTGACGCTGGCGACGAAGGCCGCCCGACCCGAGGACTCGACGTCCTACTGGGCGCAGGGCGGCGTCGCCGTCGCCCGCGACGACCCCGAGGCGCTGAAGGCCGACATCGTGGAGGCGAGCGACGGCCTCGCCAATCCGGAGGCCGTCGACGTACTGGTCTCCGAAGCCGACGACGCCGTTCGGGACGTGTTTATCGAGACGCTGGGCGTCGAGTTCGACGGCGAAGAGTCATTCGACTACGGCCGGGAGGCCGCTCACAGCGAGGCGCGCATCCTCCACGTCGACGCTTCGACGGGGCGGCACCTGCTGGCGCCGTTCCTGAACCATCTGGCCGACCGCGAGGGTGTCGAGATACTGGAGGACACTGCGGCGCTGGACCTGCTGACCCACGAGGGCCGGGTCCACGGCGCAATGCTCGAACGGGACGGCGAGTGGGCGCCCTGCTTCGCCGGCGCGACGGTGCTGGCGACGGGCGGGGTCGGCGCCTGCTACCGGCGCTCGACCAACCCGGCGACCGCTACCGGCGACGGCATCGCCATGGCGGCGCTCGCCGGCGCCGATGTCGAGGACATGGAGTACGTCCAGTTCCACCCCACCGCGTTTGCCGGTGGTGAAGAAAGCGGCCAAGGAACGTTCCTGCTGAGCGAGGCCGTCCGCGGGGAGGGCGCCCCGCTACGGAACGCCGATGGCGAGCGGTTCATGCCCGACTACCACGCCGACGCCGAACTCGCCCCCCGCGACGTGGTTGCCCGCGCCGTCAGGCAAGAGCGCGAGCGGACCGGCGAGGTGAGGCTGGACGTGTCGTCAAGCGAAGCGAGACGACGCTCGGAAGCGCTCAGCTCTTCCGGTGTTTCGCCGCTCGACTTCGAGACCGAGTTCCCCGACTTGTACGCCGAGTGCGAGCGGCGGGGCGTCGACCCGGCCGACGGGATTCCGGTCGCGCCCGCCGAGCACTTCCTCTGTGGTGGCATCGACGTCGACACGGAGGGCCGGGCGTCGCTGGACCGTCTCTTCGCTGTCGGCGAGTGCGCCCAGACGGGCGTCCACGGCGCCAACCGGCTTGCCTCGACGAGCCTGCTGGAGTCGCTGGTATGGGGCCTGCGGGCCGGCGAGGCCGCCGCCGGCAACGACGCCGAGCGGGTCGAGGCGCCCGACATGCTGGACCGCGACCCCAACATGCCGGAGGGGTTCGCCGACGAGAAGTTCGTCCGGCTCCGGCGCGTGATGGACGAGTACGTCGGCGTCCGGCGCACGCCGTCGGACCTCGGACGCGCGGCGGGCGTCCTCCGGCGGCTGAAGGGCGAGGTCGACGCCTATACCCGGACCCGGACCAGCCGGTCGCTGTACGAACTCCGCGGCGCCTGCGTAACCGCGCTGCTGGTGGCACGGGCGGCCGCCGAGAACGACGAGTCCCGTGGCTGTCACCACCTCGAGGAGGGCGCCGCCGTTGACGCCGATTGATACTGACTGTTGTGACTGTTCACCGGCACGACCGCACTACTGCGTGCGGTCGAACCTGAAATGACTCACAGCAGTCACTACGACCGCTCGCAAATCGAGCGGTGGCTCCGGGAGGACCTCGGCCACCACGACGTCACCAACGACGTCCCCGGCGAGACGACGGGCCGGTTGGTGGCCACGGAGTCCGGCGTCGCCGCCGGCATCGACGCCGCCGCGGCCGTCTTCGAGTACCTCGACGTCGGGGTGACGGACCGCGTCGAGGCGGGCGAGACGGTCGAGGCCGGCGACGCCGTCCTCCGCGTCGAGGGCGACGCGAGCGCGGTGCTCCGCGGCGAGCGGGTCGCGGTCAACGTCGCCGGTCACGCCTCCGGCGTCGCCACGCGGACCCGGCGGGCCGTCGAGGCGGCCCGCGAGGTGAGCGACGAGGTCCGGATCGCGGGCACCCGCAAGACCACGCCCGGTCTACGCGGCGTCGAGAAGCGGGCCATCGCCGCCGCCGGCGGCGACACCCACCGGCTGGACCTCTCGCACATGGTGATGATCAAGGACAACCACGTCGCCGAACTCGGGATGGCGGCCGCCGTCGAGCGGTTCCGCGAGCGGGCTTCCTTCGCAACGAAGATAGAGGTCGAGGTCGAGCGGCCGGCCGACGCCCCCCGCGCCGTCGAGGCCGATGCCGACATTGTCCTGCTGGACAACATGTCGCCCGAGGAGACGGCCCGTGCGGTCGAACTCGTCGACGGCGACGCACTCACGGAGGCCTCTGGCGGTATCACCGTCGAGGGGGTGCCGGAGTACGCCGCCACGGGCGTCGACGTCATCTCGTTGGGGAGCCTGACGCACTCGGCGGCGGCACTGGACCTCTCGTTTCGGACCGGCCGCGAGAACGGATGACAGCGGCGTAGTTCGGACCCGTTCAGTCGTTGACGGCGCCGGAGAACGTCAGGACGCCGCCGACGGCCGCGACCACGAGGCCGCCGAGGCGTACCATCTGCCACTGCATCGTCTCGCCGTCGTCGCCACCGCCCATCGCGAAGAAGCCGGAGTCCTGCTGGGCCTGCATCAGTTCCATGTGGCCGTACACGAGGGCGACGGCGCCGGCGATCAGCGCCACCATCCCCAGTATCAACAGGGGGTTAAGACCGTCGTCGCTCATTGCGTTCGACTCAAACCGTGTCGGTTGTATAAACATTATGGCCTACAGTCACGATAGCAGGCTCTCACCGGTCATCGCGTCGGGAACCGGAACGTCGGCGAGAGTGAGGAGCGTCGGCGCGATGTCGGCCAGCGTGCCGCCCGCCCGGACGCGGCGGCCGCCGTCGGTGCCGTTCGGCGCGACGTAGACGAACGGGACCGGGTTGGTCGTGTGGGCGGTGTGGGTGTCCTCGGGCGTCCCCATGTCGTCGGCGTTGCCGTGGTCGGCGGTCACGAGCAGGTGGCCGCCGGCCTCGCGGACGGCCGCCTCCAGCCGCCCGAGCGCCGCGTCGACGGCCTCGACGGCCGCCACCGCGGCCTCGAAGTCACCCGTGTGGCCCACCATGTCCGGGTTGGCATAGTTGCACACGAGCACGTCGGGGTCCGCCGACTCGATGCGGCCGACCACGAGGTCGGTCAGCTCCGGGGCCGACATCTCGGGCCGCCGGTCGTAGGTCGCCACGTCGGGGCTCTCGACGATTTCGCGGGTCTCGCCGTCGAATTCGACTTCGCGGCCACCGTTGAGGAAGTAGGTGACGTGGGCGTACTTCTCGGACTCGGCGGCCCGCAGTTGGGTGCGGCCGGCCGCCGAGACGGCCTCGCCGAGGGTCCGCTCGGGCTCCAGCGGCGGGTACGCCACCGGCAGGTCGAAGCTGTCGTCGTACTCGGTCATCGTAACGAGACGAACGTCCGGTTGCCGGGGATCGAAGGGCCACGCCGGGTCGATGTTGGCGAGCATCCGGACGAGTTGCCGGGCGCGGTCCGCCCGGAAATTGAAGAACAGGACGCTGTCGCCGTCGGCGAGCGGCGGCCCGCCCGCCACGAGCGTAGGGCCGACGTACTCGTCGGTGACGCCGCGGTCGTAGGAGGCCGCGACGGCCGCGACGGCCGACTCGGCCGCGTGAGGTGCCTCCCGGCGCGCGATGGCGTCGTAGGCGCGCTTCGTCCGGTCCCAGTTCTCGTCGCGGTCCATCGCGTGGTAGCGGCCGCACACCGTCGCCACGTCGCCCGTCCCCTGGTCCGCCACGACCGATTCCAGCTCCGAGAGGTAGCCGGCGCCGCTCTCCGGCGCGGTGTCGCGGCCGTCGGTGAACGCGTGGGTGACCGCCTCGACGCCCCGGTCCGCGGCCAGCGCTATCAGCGCGTGGAGGTGCTCCTGGCGGGAGTGGACGCCGCCGTCTGAAACCAGCCCCATGAGGTGGAGTCGGCCGCCGCGCTCGCGGGCGTACTCGACGGCGCCGGTGATGGCCTCGTTCTCGCCGAGGGTGCCGGCGTCGACGTCGTCGGTGATTCGTGCGGAGTCTTGGACCACGACGCGGCCGGCCCCAATGTTGAGGTGGCCCACCTCGCTGTTGCCCATCTGGCCCTTGGGGAGGCCGACCCGGCGGCCGTGGGTGGCGAGCGTCCCGTCGGCGCCCGCTGCCCGAAGGCGGTCGAAGGTCGGCGTCTCGGCGACGGCGACGGCGTCGGCGCCCTCGCCGTCGGAGAGTTCGCCGGGGCCGCGGCCTGACCCCAGTCCCCAGCCGTCGAGTATCACCAGCGCGGCTCTCATCACCCGACCAGAGTCGGCGGCCGCCTAAGGCCGTGTCGGTCCCTGTCGCGTCTCGGAAACGTTTTGCCCGGCCCACCGGTACGACCGATATGGACCTGCGGGTCATCGGCGTCCTGCTGCTCGTCCCCCTGCTGGACGTCATGCTACTGGTCGCCCTGGCGACGCGAATCGGCCCGGCCCCTACCGTCGCCATCGTCGTCCTGACGGCGCTCATCGGGCTGTTGCTCGCCCGCGCGGAGGGCCGCCACACGATGAAGCGGATTCGTCGCAAACTCGCCCAGGGCGAGCCGCCGACCGACGAACTGCTGGACGGCGGGCTGTTGCTCGTCGCGGGCGCACTGATGCTCACGCCGGGGCTCGTCACCGACGGCATCGGGCTGATTCTCGTACTGCCGCCGACCAGGTACCCGGTCCGGGTCGCAGCCAAGCGGTGGGTCGTCGGTCCCTACGTCGACGCCAAGACCGGCGGATTCGCGGGCGGCAACGTGTACGTCGGCGGCTTCCCGACCGACGGCGAGACGGACCCCGACGGCCCCTTCGGCGAGCGCACGCCCGGCGAGTCCGACCACGTTGAGGTCGGCGAGGAGACCTACGAGTTCACCGATGTCGACGACACCGAGGCTGACGTCGACGACGCCGACGACACCGACGACACCCGGCAGCAGTGAGCGCCTCGGATGGGACGGTCCGTCGAAAAGAAACGTTTAAACGGACGACTGCGCTACGACGAACTGCGTCTACCTAGGGCCAATAGCTCAGCTAGGTATGAGCGCTCGGCTGATAACCGGGAGGTCCTCGGTTCAAATCCGAGTTGGCCCACTCGG
>PXSE01000057.1:2017-9644 GCA_003022905.1 Halobacteriales archaeon QS_9_68_42 | reverse complement strand
TGTGTCCGCATCCCCGAGTCGCCGGCAATCGACTGGTTCGCGGCCCGCAACTGCCTCGCGGACGTGAACTTCTTCGGCCACCTGCTGGCCTCGGACGCGGTCGCGGGCGAACTCGGCGTCGCGGTTCCCGAGCACCCTGACCCGTCGTTCACCGTCGAGTCCAGCCTGACGCTGGACGGGGTCCTCGCCGAGGAACTGGTCCACGGCGGCACCCGCTCGTTCGAGACGACCCTCGACCAGCAGTACGGCGCCTACGCGAGGGCGAAGCGCCTCGCGGAGGACTGCCGCGACGAGATAATCGAGGACCGCTACGAGGAGGCGACCCTCCACCGGACCCGGGAGGCGTGGTGCGAGTGGTTCGGCGACCCGGCCTGGAACCTCACGCTCGTGGCGGTCGACCGTCGGTACCGATGGGCGTGGGTGCTCGTGGCCACCGACGACGGCCGACTCGAGGCCGCCGCGAGGCAGGCCTCCGGCGCCGACTGAGCCCGCGCGGCGGGCGGCCGACGGGCCACGAGCGGCCGGTCCGAAACCGTTTAGTCGGACGCTCGCGCACCGTGGGTATGCCGACGGAGCTTACTGATTACGATTCCTCGCTGGGGAACAAGTTCATCTTCGTCACCGGCGGGGTGATGTCCGGACTGGGCAAGGGCATCACCGCCGCGAGCACGGGCCGACTGCTTGCCGACACCGGCTTCGACGTGACGGCGGTGAAGATAGACCCCTACCTCAACGTCGACGCGGGGACGATGAACCCCTACCAGCACGGGGAGGTGTACGTCCTCAAGGACGGCGGCGAGGTCGACCTGGACCTGGGGAACTACGAACGGTTCCTCGACGTCGACATGACGTCCGACCACAATGTCACGACGGGTAAGACCTACCGCCACGTCATCGAGAAGGAGCGGGCCGGCGACTACCTCGGAAACACGGTCCAGATAATCCCCCACGTCACCGACGACATCAAGCGCCGCATCCGGGAGGCCGCCGAGGGCCACGACGTCTGTCTCGTGGAGGTCGGCGGCACCGTCGGCGACATCGAGGGGATGCCGTATCTGGAGGCACTGCGGCAGTTCGCCCACGAGGAGGACGACGAGGACATCCTCTTCGCCCACGTCACGCTGGTGCCGTACTCCCAGGCCGGCGAGCAGAAGACCAAGCCGACCCAGCACTCCGTCAAGGAACTCCGTTCCATCGGCCTCCAGCCGGACATCGTGGTCGGGCGCTGTGAGGACCGCCTCGACGTCAAAACGAAGGAAAAAATAGCGCTGTTCTGTGACGTGCCCGTCGACGCGGTCTTCTCGAACCCCGACGTCGAGGACATCTACCACGTCCCGCTGATGGTCGAGGACGAGGGCCTCGACGAGTACGTCATGGAGCGGCTCGGACTCGACGGGGCGGCCGTTCCGCCGGGCGACCGGGCGAGCGAGTGGCGCGACATCGTCACCGGCGAGGCGACCGACACCGTCGAGATCGCCCTGGCCGGCAAGTACGACCTCGAGGACGCGTACATCTCTATCCACGAGGCACTCAAGCACGCGGGCTTCGAGACGAACACCGACGTGGAGGTGCTGTGGGTCGACACCGACGAGATGGGCGAGGCTCACGCCGACCGCCTCCGGCGGGCCGACGGCGTCGTCGTCCCCGGCGGGTTCGGCGCTCGCGGCCTCGAAGGGAAGGTCGACGTTGTCGAGTACGCCCGGACGAACGGCGTTCCCTTCCTGGGGCTGTGTCTCGGCTTCCAGATGGCGGTCGTCGAGTTCGCGCGCAACGTCTGCGGGCTGGAGGGCGCCAACTCCGCCGAGGTGGACGAGGCGACGCCCCACCCGGTCATCGACATCCTGCCCGAACAGTACGAGATCGAGGACATGGGCGGAACGATGCGGCTCGGCGCCCACGAGACCGAAATCGAGGCGGGCACGCTCGCCCACGAGGTGTACGGCGACACCGCCTGTACCGAGCGGCACCGCCACCGCTACGAGGTCGACCCCGAGTACATCGACCGACTGGAGGCGGCGGGCATGGCCTTTTCCGGGCGCGCCGGCAACCGAATGGAGATACTCGAACTCCCCGAACACCCGTTCTTCTTCGGGACACAGTTCCATCCGGAGTTCCGGTCCCGTCCCGGCCGGGCGTCGCCGCCGTTCGTCGCGCTGGTCGAGACCAGCCTCGAGAGCGCCGAGACCGACGCCGGCGGGGTGACGGCCTGATGGTCGACCCCGAGGCGTTCATCGACGAGAAGGTCGAGGAGATCGCCGACGCGGTGGGCGACCGACACGCCGTCATCGCGCTGTCCGGCGGCGTCGACTCCTCGACGGCCGCCGCGCTGGCCTACGAGGCGCTGGGCGACCGCCTGACGCCCGTCTACGTCGACACCGGGCTGATGCGCAAGGGCGAGACCGAGAGCGTCCGCGGGACGTTCGACTACATGGAAGGCCTCCGTATCGTGGACGCCCGCGGGCGGTTCCTGGACGCCCTGGCGGGCGTCACCGACCCCGAGGAGAAGCGCCACGCCATCGGCGAGCAGTTCATCCGGGAGTTCGAGTCCGTCGCCCGCGAGGTCGACGCCGACTACCTGGTGCAGGGCACCATCTACCCCGACCGCATCGAGTCGGAGGGCACCATCAAGTCCCACCACAACGTCGGCGGCCTGCCCGAGCGGGTCGACTTCGACGGCATCGTCGAACCGATGGCTGACCTCTACAAGGACGAGGTCCGGGAGGTCGCCCGCGCGCTCGACCTCGAGGCGGTCGTTGCCGAGCGGATGCCGTTCCCCGGTCCCGGCCTGGCGGTGCGCGTGCTGGGCGAGGTCACCGAGGAGAAACTCGAGGTCGCCCGCGAGGCCAACCACGTCGTCGAGGAGGAACTCGCTGACTACGAGCCCTGGCAGGCGCTGGCGGCAGTGCTCGGCAAGGCCACCGGCGTCAAGGGCGACAACCGGGTCCACGGGTGGGTGGTGTCGGTCCGCTCGGTCGAATCGCGGGACGGCATGACCGCCCGCGCCCAGGAGATCGACTGGGAGACCCTCCAGCGCATCCAGTCGCGGATCACCGGCACCCACGACAACGTCTCTCGCGTCGTCTACGACGTGACGCACAAACCGCCGGCAACCATCGAATATGAGTGAGGTCGTCATCGCCGGGGAGGACCCGGACGGACTCGGCGCGGCCCTGGAGGAACGGGACGCCGAGGTGACCCGCGCCGCCGGCACGGCCAACCGGCCGGCCCTGGAGGAGGCCGGCATCGTCGACGCCGACGTCCTCGTTGTGACCGACGCCGGCCTCGCGACGAGCGTCCCAATCGCCGTCGACCTCAACCCCGACCTCCGGGTGGTCGTGTACACCCGCGACTCGGTGCCGGAGTTCGTGAAGGGACAGGCCGGCCACATCGTCGACCCCGAACTGCTCTCGCCGGGAACGGTCGCCGAGGAAATCGTCTGACCCGCGTCAGATCGACTCCGCCAGTTCCTCCAGACGGGCGCCCCCGTCCCGCTTGAAGGGCGTGCCGTGGCCCATGCAGACGGCCTCGAAGGCGGGTACGCGCCCCGAGAGGTCCTTGATGCTCGCGCGGACGCGACCGACATCGTAGGAGATGAACCACGGCGAGGGGCGGAGCCGGCCGTCCCGCTCGGCGACGAGGTCGCCGAGGAAGGCGACGCCGCGCTCCTCGTGGACATACGCGGTGTGCCCCGGCGTATGGCCGGGAGTGTGGTAGGCGGTGAAGCCGCCGATTTCGTCGCCGTCGTCGACCCGGCGGATCCGACCCGCCGGCACGTCTGGGACCAGCGGCCCGAGCGCGAACTGCAGGAGAGGTTTGGCGCCCGACAGCCGCGGTCGGCGCTCGCCGGTCACCAGGTCGGCGTCCTCGCGGCCGGCGTAGATGGGCGCATCGATGTCCAGTTTCGCCGCCGACCCGACGTGGTCGAAGTCGTAGTGGGTCAGGAGCACCCGGGAGACGACCTCGGGGTCGTAGCCGGCGGCATCGACGGCGCCCTCGACGCGGGCGGCGTCGAACGGCGTCCCGGTGTCGACGACGGTAAGGCCGTCGTCGTCTGCCAGCAGGTAGGCGTTGACGCCCTTGCACTCGTACCACCAGACGTCGTCGCGCAACTCGGTGAGCATACCGACCACTCGGGCGGGCGGGAGAAAAGCGTTGACCGGGCTACGGCTTGGGGGCGGCCTTCTGGAGGGCCGTCTCGGCGATGTTGCCGCCGTAGTCGGCGCTCCGGGACAGCGAGTCGACCACGAGGCCGAGCAACTGGGCCTCCTGTGGCTCCAGTTGCCGTATCTCATCGTCGACGGCCCGGGCGAGTTCGTCGATGCCGGCGACCTGCTGGCGGGCGTCGTTGGCCAGTTTGGTCGCCCGCTCGGGGTCGTCCTCCAGTAGTGCGTCCATCGCCAGTTCGACGATCTCGGCCGCCTCCTCGTGGAGGTCGTAGACGGCCTCGGCGGCGGCCTCCGGCGGCGACTCCATCGTTTCGGCGTGGGTCGCGATCTTCGTCGCGTGGTCGCCGACCCGCTCGAGCTGGCGGGCGCTGGAGTGGTAGTCGAAGCAGGTCTCGCGGTCCAGGCCGATGGTGGCGGCGGCGCCGGGATCCCGGAGCACCGACCGGAACACCCGCGAGACCATCGACCACAGCCGGTCGATGTCGTCGTCGCGCTGGACCACGTCGGCCGCGAGGTCGCCGTCGTCCTCGAGCAGGGCGGTGACGGCGTCCGACAGCATCGTCGAGGAGACCAGCCGCATCCGGGTGATGGCGTTGTGCATCGACAGCTCCGAGGAGTCCAGCAGGTCCTGCAGCTGGACGTGTTCGGACGTCTCGCCGATGACTTCCAGGCCAACCAACCCCTGGGTCGCCTCGCGTATTGTCCGCCGCTGGGCGGCGCTGACACGGGCCGTCTCGAGCGTGATGATGTCGAACCCGCTGACATACATGGTCACGACCGTCCGGGTCAACTCGTCGCCCTCTATGCCACTGATGTCGATGGTCCCCTCGATTTTCTCCTCCTCCTGTCTGGGGGTCAGAAGTAGTGAGTCCTCCTCTGGGTAGAACTCGACGACGCTGCCGCCGCTGACGCCGTTGCTGTTCGCCCAGTCTTTCGGCAACGAGACGGTGTACGTCGACCCACCGGTCACCTGGACCTTTCTGGTCTCCATGGGGCCACTACCTACCGGTAGTATAAATCTCTGATGGAATATATAGTCTTAGCAGAACGACGAGGTATTCAAAATCCGGCGCGGCTCGGGCTGGCTATTCGACCCGAACGTAGCGAAAGTAGGGTCATGAGCCGACTTGCGCACAAATATATAGACAAATACAATATAACGGAACAGTATATAAGACTGTGGAGCGTGTTGTTAAGCCGAGCAGCTGTGGAGCCGCTCGTACTGCCAGCCGTAGTTTTCTCGAACTCTCCTGCGATATCCGACGAGGAATCGTCCAGAGACCCGTTTTCCCGCCGGAACTACGTCACGCAGTTACAGCCGGCAGCATCAGGTCGCCATCGCCCGACATCCGCACAGGTCCGAGCGAGGTCCGACTCGACCGTCGAGTTCCGCGCCATCAGTCTGGCGTGCAGCGTCGCCACGTCGGCGACGTCCCGGCACAGCCGGATGCACCGGGCCATGTCCTCGCCCAGGTCCGCACACTCGTCGGCACACCACTCGCAGGCCTGTGCGGCCTCGAAGCAGTTGTCGATACACTCCTCCATCTGGCCGTCGGCGGACACGTGGTCGATTTCGGTTAGCGCCATGCTAACTAGTTATTTATCCGACATGACACTTACGCTTTTTGCCAACGTGTCTAGTGGACAACTCCCAGTGGGCCAGCACTCGCCGAGCCCGCCTCCGCCCTCGGCTCTCGCGTTGGGGGTCCGCAGGCCGACTCTCCTCGGGTCTGCCGGCGGTCCTCCCGTGGACGTATCCCCGAAAGTACATACGGTTGACCGTCCCACCCGAAGACATGGCAAGACAAGGGTTCCGGAAACAGCTCCGGGAACTCCGGGAGAACGTCCTCTACATGAGCGAGGTCGTCATCGACCGGGTCCGGATGGGGCTTCGCGCACTCGAGACGAAGGACGAGGCACTGGCCCGCGAGGTGATCGAGGGCGACCACGAGATAAACGAGCTGTATCTGGACCTCGAGCAGGACTGTATCGACCTCTTTGCGCTCCAGCAGCCGGTCGCCGGCGATCTTCGATTTATCGCCGCCTCGTTCAAGATAATCACCGACCTCGAGCGGGTCGCCGACCTGGCGACGAACCTCGGCGACTATACGCTGGACGCCGACCGGGACCTCTACCCGGACGTCGACGTCCAGGGCATCGGCGACGCCGTCGTCGAGATGGTCGACGACGCCATGACGGCCTACGCCGACAAGGACATCGAGGCCTGCTTCGCCATCGACGAGCGCGACGATGAAGTCGACCAGCTCTGCGAGAACGCCTCAAGCGCCGTCGTCCGGGACCTCATCGAGACCGAGATTGAGGACGGCGCCTCCGGGCGGGACATCGAGGCGCTGATGGGCGAGGTGTCGCGGCTACTTCTCACCGTCCGCGACCTTGAGCGCATCGGCGACCACGCCGTCAATATCGCCGCCCGCACGCTATACATGGCCGAGAATAGTGACGAGCTTATCTATTAGACCCACTTTTTGTACGCTCCGGCGGTTCAGCGCGTCCGCGCCGAACACGCCTCACGGATGGCGGCGAAGCCGCCACGACATCCGGCGGCGGCCGGTGGCCGCCGCCCGCGGCAAAAACGTGTGGAAAAACATGCGCGCGTGCTCCTTCCATGACACCTTCGACACCACTCCATTTGCTCACGGGCGGCTTTGCCGCCCGTTCGCACGGTCCGAGAGACATTCGGTCCCTCGTGGTCCACGCGCGCTTCGGCGACGAGGCCGAAGGCCGAGTCGCCGAGAACCGCCTCGGGGGCGCTTTCCTAAACGTCCCCACTCGACGGATACTAACTCCAGGTCGACATATCGGTTAGTATAGATCATTTACGTCGCGAGCGGGCGGCTACTGGACGTCGCTCGTCGAGAGTGCACTCCGAACGTTCTCATAGATACGGTCGGTTTCAGTTTCGTCGTACGAACTATTGGGCCCGAGATCCAACCGGTCGCCTTCTCGGCGGGGTGCGATATGAACGTGAAAGTGCGGTACCGATTGGTGGGCAGCGCGGCCACTGGCGTTCAGCAGGTTTACACCGTCGAAATCGCTGGAACAGAGCCGTCGGCTGATCGTCCTCACGTGTTCCATTACTGCACACAACGTTGACTCCGGAATGTCGAATAGACTCTCGTAGTGTTCTTTCGGGATCACCAGCATATGGCCCTCGGAAATGTGGTCGAGAGGAGCGAACGCGAGCGTTTCGTCTGTTTCGTCAAGAATCAGAGCCTCCTCCTGGCCTCGACAGATCGAACAGAACACGCAGTCCATACCGATGAGTGAGCGTTGACTATTTTAACAATTCTGCCAGATTGTGACGCTGTCCCAAGGAGGCGATCCATTCGCCCGTCTACATAACGCATCAATAATTCAATAAATCAGCTAGTATTCGCGAGGGGGCGTCCGTCAGGTCGCCCCCGAAGCGGTTCCCTGCGCCGAACGAAGTGAGGCGCGGG
>PXSE01000057.1:0-1815 GCA_003022905.1 Halobacteriales archaeon QS_9_68_42 | reverse complement strand
CGCAGCGCGCGAAGCGCACCGTGCAAAAAGTTTCTATTGGAAACCTATGCGGCCGCTCTGTCGCCGGCCGGCCTCGGCACCGCCGCCGCGGAACTCGTCTTCGACCTGTTCGTAGTAGTCGCGGATGTCGTCGGTGATGGTCGGCCGCACCGAGTCGAGCGCCTGCCGGAAATGCCGCATCTCGACGTCCTCGGCGTCGTCGTTCTCCCGTAACGCCTCGATGGCGGCTTCGCGGGCGATGGATTCGAGGTCGGAGCCGACGTAGCCGTCGGTGATCTCCGCGAGTTCGCGGAGGCTCACGTCCGGCGACAGCGGCGTGTCTTCGGTGTGTATCTCGAGGATGCGCTCGCGGCCCTCGATGTCGGGCTCGCCGATCATCACCAGCCGGTCGAACCGGCCCGACCGGATGAGCGCCGGGTCGATCATGTCCGGGCGGTTGGTCGCACCGATGACCATCACCTCGTCCATGCTCTCCAGGCCGTCCAGCTCGGTCAGGAGCTGGTTGACGACGCGCTCGGAGACGTTGGAACCGGTCTCGCCGCCCCGGCCCGGCGCCAGGGAGTCCAGCTCGTCGAAGAAGATGACCGTCGGTGCGACCTGCCGGGCCTTCCGGAAGGTCTGTCTGATGGCCTTCTCCGACTCGCCGACCCACTTCGAGAGCAGCTGTGGGCCGCGGACCGAGATGAAGTTGGCGTTCGTCTCGTTGGCGACGGCCTTGGCCATCAGGGTCTTGCCGGTGCCGGGCGGGCCGTACAGCAGCACGCCGGCGGGGGGGTTGATACCCATTCGCCCGAACTTCTCCGGGGAGTTCATCGGCCACTCGATGGACTCCTTGACCTGGTTTTTCGGCTGGTTGAGGCCGCCGACGTCGTCCCAGGACACCTTCGGCAGCTCGACGAGTACCTCCCGCATCGCCGAGGGGTCGACCTCGTTCAAGGCCCCCCGGAAGTCCGCGCGCTTGATTATCATCCGGTCGATGAGGCTCGGCGGGATGTCCTCCTCGTCGAGGTCGATCTCCGGCAGGTACCGCCGCAGGGCCTTCATCGCGGCCTCCTTCGTGAGGCTCTCGATGTCGGCGCCGACGAAGCCGTGGGTCTCGTCGGCCATCCGGTCGAGGGTGACGTCGTCCGAGAGCGGCATTCCGCGGGTGTGAATCTGGAGGATCTCCTTGCGGCCGGTCTCGTCGGGAACGCCGATCTCGATTTCGCGGTCGAACCGGCCGGGCCGGCGGAGCGCGGGGTCGACCGAGTCGACCCGGTTGGTCGCAGCGATGACGATGACCTGGCCGCGGGACTCGAGGCCGTCCATCATCGTCAGCAGTTGGGCGACGACCCGGCGCTCGACCTCGCCGGTGACGTCCTCCCGTTTGGGCGCGATGGAGTCCAGCTCGTCGATGAAGATGATGGCCGGGGACTCCTCGGTGGCGTCCTCGAATATCTCGCGCAACTGCTGTTCGGACTCGCCGTAGTACTTCGAGATGATCTCCGGGCCGGCGATCGAGAAGAACGACGCGGAGGTCTCATTGGCGACGGCCTTCGCGAGCAGCGTCTTGCCGGTGCCGGGCGGGCCGTGCAGCAGCACCCCCTGGGGCGGCTCGATGCCGAGCTTCTTGAATATCTGGGGGTGCTTCATCGGGAGTTCGACCATCTCCCGGACGCGCTGGATCTCGTTCTCGAGGCCGCCGATATCCTCGTAGGTGATGCCGCCCCCGGTCTTCTCGAAGCCCGAGATGGGCTCCTCGCGGAGTTCGACCTCGGTGTCCTCGGTGATGAGACAGACGCCGTCGGGGTCGGTCTCGACCGCGATGAGCGGGAT
>PXSE01000056.1 GCA_003022905.1 Halobacteriales archaeon QS_9_68_42 | reverse complement strand
CCGCCTGCTCGAACTGCTCGGCATCGACTACCGCATCGGCGAGCGGGAGGGAACCGACGGGTGGAGCGACTCCTATCGGCTCTTCGTTCCGGCACGCGAGGCGGAGGCGTTCCGCGAACGGATCGGCTTCGAGTCGACGGCGAAGTCCGAACGGCTCGACGCGCTGGTCGAGGCGCACGCCGAGAAGGCGTACTATCCCGAGTTCACCCGGACGATATCCGTCTCCGAGGAGCTCTCACAGCGCATTCGGGACCGATTCGAGGAAACGCTCCCGACCGAGGAGGTCACCGTCGCCCGCTGTCCCGACTGCGGAGATGAGATCAACAGATCGAGCCCCTACGATGGTCGTGACCGATGGTACTGCCCCGATTGTGAGTCGGCCTACTACGAGGACGCCGTGGTCTTCGAGACCGAAGAGCGATACCGGGGACGGGACGATAAGGGGCGGTTCGCCGCCGGCGAACACCCCTGGAACGAGACGCGCCTCGGCGGGACCTACAGTCAGAGCCGGTTCAACGAGCTGCTGGAGGAACACGGCGTCGAGTCGTTGCAGTTCGACGAGACGGTCGGGTGGGAGGAGATCGAGCGGGTCGAACCGGTCGAACACGACGGACCGGTGTACGATTTCTGCGTGCCCAAGGCAGAGAACTTCGCCGCGGGTCGCGGGAGCGTTATCACCCACAACACGGCCTCCTTCGCCGGCCAGCAGGAGACGTTCCTCAACATCACCCGCGAGGATCTGGTCGACCACGTGAAGCGGTGCTGGGCGTCGCTTTTCACCCAGCGGGCCATTTACTACCGCAACGAACAGGGGTTCGGCCACGACGTCGTCGACATCGCCGTCGTCGTCCAGAAGATGGTCGACGCCGACGTGTCCGGCGTCATGTTCACCTCCCACCCCTCGACGGGGGAGGCGAAGCTCATCATCGAGGCCGCCTGGGGCCTCGGCGAGGCCGTCGTCTCCGGGGCCGTCTCGCCGGACAACTACGTCGTCGACCGCGAGACGGGCGAGACGCTGGAGACCACCGTCGCCGACAAGAAGGTGAAGATGGTCCGGGACTCCGCGACCGGCGAGACGGTCGAGCGCGAGGTGCCCGAGGACAGACGGAACGCACAGGTGCTCGGCGACGAGGAGATAGCCGGCCTCGTGGAGCTCGGCGAGCGCGCCGAAGCCCACTACGACGAACCCCAGGACGTCGAGTGGGCCATCGTGGATGGCGACATCTACATGCTGCAGTCACGGCCCATCACGACCATCTCCGGGGAGGCCACAACGGAGGCCGCCGCCGACGGCAATGGCGAGGTGCTGGTGAAGGGGCTGGGCGCCTCGCCCGGCATCGCCTCGGGGCCGGCCCGGGCCGTCCGGAAGCTCGACGGGCTGGACAAGGTGGGCGAGGGCGACGTCATCGTCACCGAGATGACGACGCCGGACATGGTGCCGGCGATGAAGCGCGCCAGCGGCATCATTACCGACGAGGGCGGCATGACGAGCCACGCGGCCATCGTCTCCCGCGAGTTGGGCGTTCCGGCGGTCGTCGGGGCCGGCAACGCCACCGAGGTGCTCGGCGACGGTCAGGTGGTGACGCTGGACGGCGACAAGGGTAGCGTCACCGCCGGCGCGGTCGAGGCCGAACGGGAGACCGAACCGCTGGAGGACGTCCGGCCGCAGAACCCGGTCAAGCCGATGACCGCCACCGAGGTGAAGGTCAACGTCTCCATCCCGGAGGCCGCAGAACGGGCCGCCGCGACCGGCGCCGACGGCGTCGGCCTGCTGCGGACCGAGCACATGATTCTCTCGACGAACAAGACGCCCGAGCGCTACATCGAGGACCACAGTGCCGACGCCTACGTCGACGAGATCGTGGGCGACATCCGCGGCGTTGCCGACGAGTTCTACCCCCGGCCGGTCCGCGTCCGGACGCTCGACGCCCCGACCGACGAGTTCCGCCAGCTCGAGGGCGGCGGGGACGAGCCCCACGAGCACAACCCGATGCTCGGCTACCGGGGCATCCGGCGCAGCCTCGACCGTCCCGACGTGTTCGCCCACGAACTGGAGGCGTTCCGCCAGCTGTTCGAGATGGGCTACGACAACGTCGAAATCATGTTCCCGCTCGTCAACGACGCCGAAGACGTCATCGGGGCGCGGAACCGCATGGAGGAGGCGGGCATCGACCCCGAAAAGCGGACGTGGGGCGTGATGATAGAGACGCCGGCCTCGGCGCTCGGCGTCGAGGCAATGGCGGAGGCCGGCATCGACTTCGCCTCCTTCGGCACCAACGACCTCACCCAGTACACGCTGGCGGTCGACCGGAACAACGGCAATGTCGCCGACCGCTTCGACGAACTCCACCCCGCTGTGCTGAAGCTCGTCGGCAACACCATCGAGACGTGCCGCGAGCACGGCGTCGACACGAGCATCTGCGGGCAGGCCGGCTCCAAACCCGAGATGGTCCAGTACCTCGTCAACGAAGGGGTCTCCTCGATCTCGGCCAACATCGACGCCGTCCGCGACGTCCAACACGAAGTCAAGCGCGTCGAACAGAAGCTCCTGCTCGACTCCGTCCGGTAAACTACCCCACCCTACTCCCTCGGCGCTGACGCGCCTCGGTCCTTGAAGGGTGGGGCTTTGATGTGGACTCCCGGCAATCAGTCACCGGCAATAGGCTGGTAACTCTTGTCGTTCAACGTCCCACCATTCATACGCAGGTCTACTTCTGCGTCTCCGCTCCCCGACGTAGGCGAGGACCGGAGTCTGTGTCGTCGCTTCCGGGCGTACCGTAACCCGATGTTCTTCGCGGCGTTATAATCCGCGTTTACTTCGTACCCGCATTTCTGGCACTCGAAGTGTTCTCCGTGGCGGTTGTCATCATGCGTGAACCCGCAGTCCGTCCGCGAACAGCGGGTTGACGTGTGGTTCGGCTCGACTTGCTCTACGGAGACACCGCGTTCCGGGGCCTTGTAGGAGACGTACTCGTAGAGCCGTCGGAACGCCCAGATATGGTGCCACTTCGCGTGTGGAAGCCGCTCCCGAATGTCGGTCAAATCCTCGAACACGATGACGCCGCAATCGTGTTCGACGGCTTCCGTAACGAGTTCGTTGGCGACCGTGTGGATGTACTGTTTCCGCCATGCTTCTTCCCGCTTCCCGAGGCGAAGCAGGGCTTTGTGCGCGGCCTGTGTGCCGCGCTGTTGCATCTCTCCTCGTCGCTTCTCGAACTCCCGAATCCAGTGGTCGTACTCGTCGCCCTGCCAGAACGTACCGGTCGAAGCGACGGCCAACGAGTTAACGCCGAGGTCGATACCGAGGACCGTTTGGTCGTGGTGCCCGGTATCTGCCGAAACCTCTGTGTCGCCGCCGCTCGTCCGTCGCGTCGAGATGTGGAGGTAGAACTCGTCAGTCACCGCGTCGTACCGTAGTGTACTTTCACGGAACTCGTAGTCCCCGGAGAGGACGTACTGCTCGTAGGGCGTCGGGCTGTCTGCCGGGAGAATGAACGATAGTTCGACCCGACCCTCGACAGTCGACAGCGACGCTTTGTGGCGGTAGAAGGTTGCGCTTCGGATATCGTAGTCCACCGTTTCGGCGGTGAACGTTGGCCGGGAGACGCGCTGTCCCTTCTTCCAGCGTTCGACAACGCCTTTGACGGCTTCGACAGCGCGACGTATTGCGGCTTGGACGAGTTGAGAGTGAAGCTCCGTTTCGTCGCGGAGGTCATCGTAGAGCGCGTCCCGAACGTTCCGTTTGTTGATCTTGCACTTGGTGTAGGAGGCGTCCGACCAACAGTAGTCAGCGGTTCGGTTCGCGCAGTAGAGGTATTGCTCGGCAGTTCGGTGGAGTGCGTCACGTTGCTCGTCGGAAACATCGAGTTTCACGACGGCAGTTCGACGCACCTCCATACTTCAGAAAGGTGCCGGAGGTATTTATATCCTTAGGAGTTGACCGGTCGGAATGTGGCGGTTGCGTCACATCATATCGGGTTTCCTCTCCGACCTACTCGCTCCTTTCGCTACGCTTCGGTCGCTCCTTGAGGCCGGAGGCTCCACCTTGCATTATGCTGACGCGACCCCGGGCGGTACCGCGCCCCTTTTATCCGGGCGGGGCGAGGCGAGCCCATGCGACAGGGCCTTGCGGTAGTATTGTTATGCGTGCTCGTTGCGGGCGCCGGCTGCTCGGCGCTCCCGGGGTCCGGGGGCGACGCGACCTCGGCGGAGACGCCCGACGGTGCGACCGTCGACGAGGTACCCGGCGTCGAGGACGGTCGGCTGACGAACCAGTCCGCGCTATTGGGTGCCCACGTCGAGAACATCACCGAGACGGGGTACGCACACACGGTCGACACGAACATCACCGACGCACGGCAGGGCGAGACCGTCGAGGTGACCCAACGACAGCGGACCCGCGTCGCCGCCGGCGCCGGCGAGTACGAAACGCAGCTCGTCACCGACGGCGCCACCGCCTCGCGGTTCATTACCTGGGGCAACGAGAGCGTCGCGATCCGGCGCGGTGAGACCGCCGGCAGCGACCCCCAGTACCGGTCCATCCCGCCCCGCGACCCCGAGACCCTCGCGGGCCGGGCGCTGCTGGAGCGGCGGCTCTCGGCGGAGTTCGAGGCCGTCGACGTCCAGCAGCGCGAGGACGCCCCGAACGTCGTGACCATGGAGGTCGAGGGGCTGCCCGAGGACAACGCCGTGTTCGACGAACAGGCACAGGTATCGAACGTCCGGGAGTACAACGCCCAACTGGTCGTCGACACCCGGGGTCGAATCCACAGCTTCGACGCCGTCGCCGTCTACGACATCAGAGGCGAATCCGCCGACTACGAGTTCACGTTCCAAATGATAAGCTTCGAGGACCCCGGCATCGAGCGCCCCGAGTGGGCCGCCGGGGACGACGGCTGATAGTGATTACTGTGACTGGTTACCGGTACGACCGCCCGCACTCGGGTACTGACTCACAGCAATCACTATGACCCGCCCGCGGCCGCCCGTTCCAGATAACACAATCGATAAAGGCGGCCCCCGCGTGGACGTGGACATGCAGCGGGCCGAACCGCAGGAGTTCAGCCGGGTGCTGTCGTCGATGTGTACCGAGCCGCATCCGGCGGCCCGCGAGGCGGCCGAGCGGTTCCTGGCGACCAACCCCGGCGACCCGGGCACCTACGAGTCGGTGGCGAAGCTCGAGCGCCGTGCCGTCGACCTGCTGGGGCGGGTCGCCGGCCTCGAGGACGCCGCCGGCTACGTCTGCTCGGGCGGGACGGAGGCCAACGTCCAGGCGGTCCGCATCGCCCGCAACCGGGCCGACACCCGCAACCCCAACTTCGTCGCGCCGGCGTCGGCGCACTTCTCGTTCCGGAAGGCCGCGGACGTCCTCGGCGTCGAGTTGCGGACCGCGCCGCTGGAGGACTACCGCGCCAACCTCGACGCCGTCGCGGAACTGGTCGACGACGACACCGCACTCGTGGTGGGCGTCGCCGGGTCCACCGAGTACGGCCGGGTTGACCCCATCCCCGCGCTGGCAAGATGGGCCAGGCCGCCGTCCCGGCGGGCGGCCTGCTGGCGCGGGGGCCGGAACTGCTCGACGAACTGGCCATCGACACGCCGTACCTCGAGTCGACGTCACAGGTGACGCTGACGGGCACGAGAAGCGGCGCGGGCGTCGCAAGCGCCGTCGCCGTCATGGAGCAACTGTGGCCCGAGGGCTACGAGGCCCAGTACCGCCGCTCGCAGACGAACGCCGACTGGCTGGCCGCCGAGGTGCGGGACCGCGGCCTCGAGGTGGTGTCGCCGGTGCTGCCCATCGTCGCGGCGGACCTCTCGGACGACCGCATCGAGGCGCTCCGCGAGCGTGGCTGGCGGCTCTCCCGCACCGAGGCCGGCGAGGCGCGGGTCGTCTGCATGCCCCACGTCACCCGGCCGATGCTCCGGGAGTTCCTCGCGGATCTGGACCGACTGCGACAGTAGACTGCAAGAATTCACAGCACTGGACCGCGTTGAAACGAGTGAACTACCCCGACCTTCTCCCTCGGCGTGGTCCGAGAGAGCGACGCTCTCTCGTCATTGCGGGAAATCGAAGTATTTCCCACTTGTAGTCAGAATCCACAGGATTCTGGCAACATCACGAGACGGCGAGGCCGTCTTGAACGACTACGCGCCTCGGTCCTCAAGATTGGGATCGTCCGAGAGACCGAAGGTCTCTCGTGATCACGAAAGGCGCTACGCGCCTTTCGAACGACTTCCTGCTTCGGCGTCGGAACGTGCAGGGACCATTCCCACAGTGGTTTCAGACTCCACGGGCGTTGTCCATCGCTGGGTGGTTTGGAGTGTCCTGCTCCTACCGGGTCGACACTCGGCCGCAACCAACGGTGCGCGCTTCTTGTCGCATTTGAACAACGCCGGACGCGTGGCGAGCGTCATACTACCCCGTTCGATGTCGGGGTAGTAAGGCATGCCGTACAGTGGAAGTGAATACGATGACGGGCGCTGCATCCCCTCCCTGCTCGCGCCTTCGGCGCTCACTGAGGACGGGGGCTTAGCGCTCTGCACCGCACAAGCTAAACGCCGCGGCCCTGTAGCTTCTCCTCTTCGGGCAGTCGTCGTAGTTGTTGACCGCCTCGACGACGGCGGTGCCCATCGCGGTGGGGTCCTCGGCGCCGAAGATGCCGGAGCCGACGAAGATGCCGTCACAGCCGAGCTGCATCATCAGCGCGGCGTCGGCGGGCGTGGCGATGCCGCCGGCGGCGAAGTTGACCACCGGGAGGCGGCCCCGGTCGGCCGTCTCGTGGACCAGCCCGCGCGGCGCCTCGTGCTCGCGGGCCCACTCGTCGCGCTCCTCGTAGTCCATGCCGGAGAGCTTTCGGACCGCGCGCTGGATGTTCCGCTGGTGGGTGACCGCCTGGTTGACATCGCCGGTGCCGGCCTCGCCCTTGGTGCGAATCATCGCCGCGCCCTCGTCGATGCGCCGCAGCGCCTCCCCGAGGTTGCGGGCGCCGCAGACGAACGGCGACGTGAACTCGCGCTTGTCGATGTGGTACCGCTCGTCGGCCTGCGTCAGCACCTCTGACTCGTCGATCATGTCGGCGCCGGTCGCCTCGAGGACCTGGGCCTCGGCGGTGTGGCCGATGCGGCACTTGCCCATCGCGGGAATCGACACCTCGTCGATGACCGCCTCGAGGCCGCCGGGGTCGGCCATCCGGGCGACGCCGCCGCGCTTGCGGATGTCCGCCGGGACCGACTCGAGGTGCATCACCGCCACCGCGCCGGTGTCCTCCGCGATGCGGGCCTGCTCGCGGGAGACGACGTCCATGATGACGCCGCCCTTCTGCATCTTGGCGAAACCGCGCTTCACGAGGTCCGTCCCGCGACGGAGTTCCTCGATGTTCGTTT
>PXSE01000055.1:4578-14447 GCA_003022905.1 Halobacteriales archaeon QS_9_68_42 | reverse complement strand
GCTCGCTGACCAGAAGGCCGTTCTCGTTGCCGACCGCGAGCGAGCCGACGGTCGTCGACCCGGCGACGGTCGTCGGGACGGCGGCCACCTCCAGTTCCGCCTCGAACTCCTCGAGCAGCGACTCTTCGATGTCGGGGCACACCAGAAGGCAATCGTCGGTGGCCCGCGCGAAGACGCCGACGTAGCTGGAACCGGAGAGGGCCGCCCGGAGCACGTTATGCGGTCTCTGCCTCGACGACCGCCTCGCCCTCCTCCTCGAAGCGGGCCGCACGGACCCGGAGCTTCTCGGGGGGCTTCGAGCGGCCGCGCGACCAGACCGCCTCGTTGATGGAGGGGTCCAGGCGGACGTCCTCGTCGGCGACGTTGAAGTGCTGTGCGAGGTGCGAGCGGACGAGGCTCATCGCCTTGTCGGCGCGCTCGCCCTTCGACTCGGCAAGGACGTCCCGGAGCGGGACCGTCATGACGCGCTCGTCGAACTCGGCACTCATTCGTCCGTGTCGTTCCGCCGCCAGTTGCGGCGCTTGTGGTTGCGGAGCGTGTCCCGGTCGGTCTTCATGATGACCCACGCCGGCACGCGGTTGTTCTGGCGCTCGAGCTTCGAGAGACGCTTCTTCTTGGCCTTCGACTTCTTGCTCATGATGGAGAGACGTTCCGTCGCGCCGCTTAAATTCTTGTTCCTTTGTGGCGTCGCCCGCCCCGCCGCCGGCTCACAGCCCGAACCGCTCGACGGTCCGGTACTCCGGGCCCTCGGGCGTCAGCGTGCTCTCGGTCAGCCGTAGCTCCTCGACCCCGAGGCGGCCGACCTCGGGGGCGCGCTCCCGAACTGCGTGCTGGACATCCTCCTTGGCGGCGGCGTGGTCCATCCGCGCCAGCGTGACGTGCGGCGTGAACTCGTGGCGCTCGGCGTCGTACCCGAGGTCGGTCGTCGCCGCCTCCAGCGCCTCGTGGAGCGCGGTCAACTCCTCGCCGCCCTCGCCGACCCCGAGCCAGACGACGCTGATGTGGTCCAGCGACGGGAACACGCCCAGGCCCTCGAAGCTGGCCTCGAAGGGGGCGATGTCCGCGGCGTCGATAGCCCGCTCGATTGCGCCCGACAGCGCCTCGAGGTCGTGGTCGCCATCCCCGAGGAACTTCATCGTCACGTGGGCCTGCTCGGGGTCGGTGGGGTTCAGCCCCGGCAGATCGCGGAACGGCGCCTGTGCGTCGGCCACCGGGTCGGCCAGTCCGTCGAGGTCGACGCTCACGAACAGTCGCACACCGGCCGGTAGCGGAGCCAAACGCATAATTCCGGCGGCGGTTAGAAGCAGTGAATGAGCCGCCCCTCCCGGTGGGGGTCCAGGGAGGGGATATCGGCGCCCACGGAACGCGGTTTCGCCGCCCGCCAGGTCCCCGCGTCCGTGACGAGGTACGCGACGACGTAGCGGGCCTCGTCGAAGTAGCCGGGGCTGTCGGCGCCGACGTCGAACTGCACCCGGCCGTGCGGAACGACAAGCGACCGGGCGAGCACGGCGCTCCCGCCCTCTCGTCGGGCCTCGAAGGCCCTATCGACGAACACCTCGACGAGCGGACTGTCGAATAGGCGCGTCGCCTCCCGCCACGCCCATGCCAGTTCGTAGTCGGAGGCGTATTGCGTGACGGCGCCGGCGTCCAGCGAGTCGGGCGGGTCGGGCACCGGCGGGAGGTCGGCGCCGTCGGGGTGGGGGTCGGCGTCCGGCATCCGGGGCGAGTCCGGGCACTCTTCGGGTTCGAGGCGGGGGCGCGGGTCGTAGCCGGCGGCACACCCGCCGAGGCCGACGACGGCGAGGCCGGTCGAACGCAGGAGGACACGCCTAGATGGCGCCATGGCCGGCGGTTCTCCGCCGATCGGCAAGTGTCTTCTCCCGGGCGAAGCCCGCAACCCTTACACAGGTTCGTGGCCAATCCCGGTGTATGACCGACGAAGCGCCAGACGAACCTCACGAGTTCTCCGAAGGACAGGGGTTCGGCGAGCCCTACGAGGGCTTTGACATTGACCCGCCGGAACTGGACGTCGATCCCGACCAGGTCGACCCCATCGACTCCCGGGTCGTCGCGGACACGCTCGACCGTCAGCAGATTCCGGCCGACCAGGTCGACGCCGAGGAGCTGCTCGACGTCGGGCTGGACTACATTCGCATCAACCGCCACGAGCAGGCCACCGACACCTTTGAGCGGGCCGCCCAATACACGGACAACGAGGACGTTAAGCAGGAGGCGTGGGTGAACAAGGGCGCCGCCCACGCGGAACTGCAGGAGTTCCAGCGGGCCATCGAGTCCTACCGCGAGGCACTGTCCATCGACGACGGCTCCGAGCACGCCGCGAGCGCGGAGACAAACCTCGCGTACGCGCTGTGGCAGGCCGGCCAGAGCGAGCAGGCCTTAGAGCACGCCGAGCGAGCGGTCGAACTCGACCCCCGGTTCCCGCAGGGCTGGTACAACCGCGGGTTCTTCCTGCTGGAGCGGGGGCTAGCCGAGGACGCCGTCTCCTGTTTCGACAACGCGCTCCGGCTGGGCCACCGTAGCCCCGACGTCCTCGAGGAGAAGGCCCGGGCGCTCGAGGAGCTGGGCGAGGACGACCGCGCCGAGGAGGTCGCCGACGAGGCCGAACAGCTCCGACAGGGGGCCGAAGAGCGGCTGGTCGAAGAGCGCGAGCGATGATGCTCCTCCGCGAGCGTTCGACGCAGGAGGGGCCGCTCGTGTCGGTGTGTGACGCCGACGTGCTCGGGGAGACGTTCGAGAACGACGAGGTGTCGCTGACCGTCGACGCCGAGTTCTACGACGGCGAGGCGGCCTCCGTCGAGGAGGTCGTCGCCAGCCTCTCGCGGGCCTCGGTCGCCAACCTCGTCGGCCACGAGGCGGTCGGACTCGCCGTCGAGCACGACTTCGTCGAGGAGACGAACGTCCTCGAGCTTGGGGGCACGGTCCACGCACAGTACCTCCGGCTGTGAGTTCGCCCGCTTTTCATATCGCTTTCGGACAGTAGTATCCCCAGCAGTGCCGTGGAGCCGACCGGACGGTCGCGGCTTCGCCGGCGGTGGTCGCCGTGGTGCTCGGGTACGCTGTCGCCGCCGGCCTCACCGGAAGCCCTGCCACCTATGGGCTGGTCCACCAGACTGAACCCCCGGACCGAACTTTCAAGCGGTCGGCGGACGCCTCGCCGCCATGCAGATCACTGGCGTTAACCAGTACCACCTCGAACACGTTCTCGAGGAGCCGTTCTACCCGACCTGGATTCCGGGCTACCCGCAGTCGACCCACGAGCTGGAGCTGTTCGAGGTCGAGACCGACGAGGGGATTACCGGCTACGGCGCCTCCCCCTCGTTCGCCGGCGGCCTCGAGTACGAGACGCCGCTGGAGCTGTTCCTGACCGGCGAGGACCCCCACAACGTCGACGGAATCCTCGGGAAACTGGAAACGGTCGACCTCGTCGGCCCCCGGCCGTGGCACGTCGAGACGGCGCTGTGGGACATCATCGGCAAGGACGCCGGCAAGCCGGTCTACGAACTGTTCGGCGCCGAGGCCGGCGACATCCCGGTCTACGCCTCGACCGGGGAGCTGATGGACGCCGACGACCGCATCGAGTACATCGAAGCACGGCTCGACGAGGGCTTCGAGGCAGTCAAGCTCCGGGTCACCGAGGTCGACCACATCGACGTGGTCCGGGGGGTCCGGGAGGCGTTCCCCGACCTCACGCTGATGATCGACGCCAACAAGGGGTGGGCGGTCCGGGTGATGGAGGAGCCCGTCGAGTGGTCGTTCGCCGACGCCCTGGCGTTCGCCCGCGGGCTGGAGGACGTCGGCGGTGTGGCGTGGCTCGAGGAGCCCCTCCATCGGCACGACTACGAGGGGTACGCTCGCCTCCGGGACGCCGTCGACGTGAACATCGCCGGCGGCGAGTTCAACAACGGCGTCATCCGGCAGGCCGTCGACGTCGCCCGGATGGGCCAGGCCAACGGCCTGCAGTTCGTCCCGCACACCTGGACGAACGCCGTCGGCTTCGCGGCGAACCTTCACGTCATGACCGCCGTCGGGTCGCCGTGGTGTGAGTACCCGATGGAGCCGCCGTGGACGCCAGACGTCTGGTCGTTCGTGCTCGAAAACGACTTCGAGCACGACGACGGAACCATCCGCGCGCCCGACGCGCCCGGACTGGGCATCGAGATCCGCGACGAACTGCTCGCGGAGTGACTCTCTCCGGCGGCCATCGTTTTGCGGATGGTTGCGGCAGGGGTCCCGAGAACGACTCCCCCAGGCCGGCGTCGCGCCGCGCGGGCACGGCCGACGGTGTCAGCCGGCCGTCTCGGAGCTAAACTCGAAGCGGGCGCCGCCGGACTTGCCTTCGGTCACCCGGACCGACCAGTCGTGGGCGTCGGCGATGCGACGGACGATGGAGAGGCCGAACCCCGTGCCGTCCTCGCTGTCGGTGTAGCCGGTCTCGAACACCTTCTCGCGCTCCTCGGGGGGGATGCCGGGGCCGTCGTCGACGACGTAGAAGCCGTCCTCGGTCGGTCCGACCCGGACAGTTACGTCGTCACCACTGTGGGTGATCGCGTTTGCGAACAGGTTCTCCAGCAGCTGCCGGAGCCGGGACGCGTCGGCCTCGACGGTGGCGTCGGTTGTCACGAGGGTCGCGTCAGTGGCGGTGCTGGCCGGCCAGGCGAGTTCGGCAACGTCGCTCAGGGAGATCGCCCCGACCTCGCCGACGCTCCGGCCCTGCCTGGCGAGCGTCAGCAGGTCGTCGATGAGCACCTCCATCCGCTCGGCCCCGTCCGTCGCAGCGTCGATGTCGTCGTCGGGACCGAGCCGCTCGTCCGCGAGTTCGAGCCGGCCCTTCACGACCGACAGTGGCGTCCGGAGGTCGTGGCTGACAACGGAGGTGAACTCCTCGAGGCGCTCGTTCTGCCGGCGAAGCTCGCGCCGCTGTTCGCGGAGCGTTTCTTCGCGTTTGGCCCGGTCGAGCGCGGCTCGCATCGTCGTCCTGAGCAGTTTTGCGACCACCTGGTCGAGGTCGTCGAACGCCTCCGCCGTCGTCGCGCCGAAGATGAGGACGCCGTGGTCGCCGAGCGGGACGAGCATCTCCGAGCGGACGACCGTCTCCGGGTTGTAGACGTCGTCGTCGGCCGAAAGGTCGTCGTAGACTGCCGATTCGCCCGACTCGTAGGCCTGCCAGGCGAGCCCCTCGCCGCGGTGAAACGTCGGGGGGCCGCCGATGTCTTCCCGGCCGGGATCGGAGATGGCGGCCGGGACCAGGGCGTCGGCCTCTTCGTCGTAGAGCCAGACGCCGCAAAGGCGGATACCCAGCACCCGGTGGGCGATCTCGACGCCCTGCTCGCAGACCTCCTCGCGCGTGGTTGCCGCCGAGAGGTCGGCGCTGGCCTCCTGGAGCGACGCGACCAGGTCCGCTCGTGCCCGGGTCTGTGCGGTGTACCCGCCGACGAGCACACCGGCCAGTGCGCCCCCGGCGGCGGAGGCGGCGAGGGAGGGACTCGTCGTGAGTGGTGGGTCGCTCGCCGTCTCGTAGGCAACGACGAGCGAGGCGGTCCCGCTGAAGACGACGGCCCCGGCGACGGTCCAGAGGAGGACCGCCGTCGCCGCCTCGTCCGGAAGGTCGCTCCGGTAGAGAACGACGCCGGCGGCGGCAACGGTGACCGCCAGGACGAACGGGCCGACGCTGTCGATGGCGAGCGTCCCCATCGAGCGGTCGACGCCGACGGCATTGTAGAGATTGACCGCAGCGAGGGCGACGCCGAGCCCGGAGACGAGCCCCGCGACGAGCCGGCGGGAGAGGGCGAGCATCACCCACACGTCGGAGACGGGCACTTTTGAATTTACGGAGAAAGCAGCTAGAGTGCCTCGGGGTCATACGGAAATCTTCGATTTCCGTGATGACGAGAGTCTCCGATTCTCGGACCACTTGACCCCGGAGCAGTTCACACGTTTTGGCTCGACCGAAGGAGTAACGCCCCTTCGGCCCTTTGGTTCGACAATGAGCCAGCACGCCGAACCGCTCGACGTCGAGGGCATCCGGGAGGACTTCCCGATACTGCAACGGGAGTTCGACGGCACGCAGCTCGTCTACCTCGACAACGCGGCGACGACCCAGACGCCGGAGCCGGTTGTCGAGTCCATCACTGACTACTACCGGAACTACAACGCCAATGTCCACCGCGGCCTCCACCAGTTGAGCCAGGAGGCCTCCGTCGCCTACGAGGAGGCCCACGACCGGGTCGCGGAGTTCATCGGCGCCGACGGCCGCGAGGAGATAATCTTCACGAAGAACACCACCGAGTCGATGAACCTCGTCGCCTACGCGTGGGGGCTCAACGAGCTCGGCCCCGGCGACGAGGTGGTGCTGACGGAGATGGAGCACCACGCCTCGCTCGTCACCTGGCAGCAGATAGCCGAGCGGACCGGCGCCGAGTGCCGGTACATCCCCATCACCGACGAGGGTCGACTCGACATGGACGCCGCCCGCGAGCTGATAACCGACGACACCGCGATGGTGTCGGCGGTCCACGTTTCGAACACGCTCGGGACCATCAACCCCGTCGCCGAATTGGCCGACATCGCCCACAACCACGGCGCCTACGTGTTCGTCGACGCCGCCCAGTCGGTGCCGAACCGGCCCGTCGACGTCGGGGCGCTCGACGCGGACTTCCTCGCGTTCTCGGGTCACAAGATGTGCGGGCCGACCGGCATCGGCGTCCTCTACGGCAAGCGGCACCTACTAGAGGAGATGGAGCCGTACCTCTACGGCGGCGATATGATACTGAAGGTCACCTTCGAGGACGCAACGTGGAACGAACTGCCGTGGAAGTTCGAGGCCGGCACGCCGGTCATCAGCCAGGGCATCGCCCTCGCGGAGGCGTGTGACTACCTCGACGACATCGGCATGGGGAACGTCGAGCGCCACGAGGCACAGCTCGCGGAGTACGCCTACGACCGGCTGACCGAACAGGGCGACGTCGAGGTGTACGGCCCGCCGGGCGACGACCGCGGCGGCCTGGTGGCGTTCAACCTCGAGACCGTCCACGCCCACGACCTCTCGTCGATTCTCAACGACTCCGCGGTGGCCATCCGCGCCGGCGACCACTGCACCCAGCCGCTGCACGACGTGCTCGGGACGGCGGCCTCCGCCCGGGCCTCCTTCTACATCTACAACACCCGCGAGGAGGTCGACCGCCTCGTGGAGGCCATCGACGACGCCCGGCAGCTGTTCGCGTGACGGTCGTTAGCAGTACGGCTACTGTATCGGAACCGGACGGCGGGGATACGTACGAGTGATGCGGTGGCAGAACTCAGAGTACTGATCTCTCGTCAGAATCGGCGTGCCGAACAGTAAGTTTGTACTCAGCGAAGATTCACTCTTTTATCTCTGGTTCCAGAGTGGGAGTATCGTGAGGTCAGTCGTGGTCAGAATCTTTCTTGCCTAAGTCCTGGGTCAGACAAATCAGCGTCTCGTCCTCAGTATAGCTGAGCGCGTGATCGACTCGGATTCGTTCGCCGTCTTTCCGAACGTACGTGGTCACGCCCGACCAGCGACCGTCAACGGGCACTATCGGCAGAATCTCATTATGAATGATATCAGTTTCGTCCTCGGGGCAGAGAAATTCCCAGTGGTTATCGAGGAGTTTCGCTCGTGTATACCCCGTCGTCTCGGCAAAGGCTTCGTTGACGTAAAGAAAGTGTCCGTCCTCATCAAGAAGGCTAACGCCTTCGCGGGCGGTTTCTAATGCTTTGAATCCATGAACCATCTGTTCGTTTGCTCGATATCTGTCAATCGCGTTCCTGATACGATTTGCGAGGAGGGCGTACCGGCTGGTATCGCGTCCTTTCTGAAGATAATCAGTTACGCCCGCAGAGATGGCCTCACCTGCAATCTCCTCGCTTCCTTTTCCGGTAAAGAGGATGAACGGCAGATCAGGGTATCGGGTACGGAGTTCGCGAAGAAACTCTAATCCGTCCGTACCCGGCATGTCGTAATCGCTGACGATACAGTCGAGATCCTCCGCGCTGAAGCGGTCAAGCGCGTCGTCGGCACTGGTTTCTGTACTAATGTCAAACATGTCATCCTCGCGTTCAAGAAACTTGGAGGTAAGCTTCACGAACTCCGGATCATCATCAACGTGGAGGATTCGATACGTATCCGTCGGTGGCCGAACTACTTCCTCGATATCTAGCCCATCTTCCCCTTGTTCAGAACTCATATTACTTAATTTATGAGAGCGCCGTGTTAACTTTTCTCACTATTACGACGCTCCGTCAGTGGCGAATATGCGCCCCGTATTCATCACGTCGGTAGCGCGGAGCCTCCGTTCTCGAGCGCGAGCAACGCGAGCGGGAGGCGGTAGCCGCGCGCCGGCCTACTCCGCCCCGAGGAACGCGACGTCGACGACCCGCCACAGCACGAGCGCGGCGGCGGCGCCGAAGGTGGCGGCGTCGAGGTAGTGGCCGCCGGGCAGCGCGAGGGCACCCGCGAGAGCAGCGGCGGCGCCGACCAGCAGGTGGACACGCAGGTCGGGGATGTACGCCGAAAACAGGTCGGCGACGAAGGGCGGGAGAGCGACGACGGCGGCGGCCGCCCCGAAGACGACCACCGACCCCGGCTGTCCCCGGGTACGTGCCGTTGCCGCCGCCAACAGACAGGCCACCCCGGCGACCAGGAGCAGTATGCCGTCGTCAGAGAGGCTCTCCATCGGCACCCACACCTCCTCCCCATCGGTCGCGTCGGGAGGGGGGTCCGCGGATTCGCCGTCGGCCGGTGGCCTGTTGCTCATGCGCTCACTGGAGCGGGGGCGGACTTCGGGTTTGTGCTCGACGGTCGCCCGGACCGCCCCGACCGGTGACCTTTTAGCCGTCATTCCCCTTGCTTCGAGTAACGATGGGACCCGGTTCGGACATGTACCGCCAGCAGATTCTCGACCACTACAAGAACCCCCGCAACTACGGGGAGCTTGAGGGTGCGGACATCGAGCACGTCGGTGAGAACCCGATGTGCGGCGACACCATCAAGATGTTCCTCGAGCTGGCGGACGACGAGGACACGATAGCGCGCGTCAGCTTCATCGGCGACGGCTGTGCCATCAGCCAGGCGTCGGCGAGCATGCTCTCGGAGGAGCTACGGGGGAAGTCGCTGTCGACGGTGCGGGAGATGGACCGCGACGACGTCGTCGACATGCTCGGCGTCGACCTCAGCCCGATGCGCATCAAGTGCGCCGTCCTCGCGGAGAAGGTCGCACAGGACGGCGCCGCCATCCACCAAGGCGACAAGGAGCTCGAGGAGACGACGACCGAGTAGGACGGGCGGGGGTTTTTATCGTGGTGTGACGTACCATCCGGTACGGCCGGCGAGAGGACACGTCGTAGCGGTGCGGCGAGTGCGGCGAGCTGGGCGACATTGACGACGTGCCGTAGATGTGCTCCTCCTGTGGCGCCCTCGGCGAGAGCGTCCATTACTACCGGGAGGACTGACGGCATCCCCCGCGACCCGGGGGCTTTTCTATCCGACCGCCCGAACGCGGAGGCATGGACGTCGTCGTCTTCGGCGCCGGGAACCTCGGGAGCCTCATCGGCGGCCTACTCGCCCGGGTCCACGACGTGACGCTCGTCGGCCGGCACCCCCACGTGCGGGCAATCCGGGAGGACGGGCTCCGCATTGAGGGCGAGATAACCGAGACGGTCCGCCCGGCGGCCCGGACCGACGCCCCCGGATCGGCGGACCTGGCGGTCGTCTGCGTGAAGACTTTCGACACCCCCGCGGCCGCCGAGGCGCTTTCGGGAACGGACCTGGAGGCGTGTCTCTCCCTGCAGAACGGGATGGGCAACGAGGCGACGCTGGCCGACCGCCTCGG